>CAINDO010000330.1 GCA_903847385.1 uncultured Myxococcales bacterium | reverse complement strand
GACCGGCGAGGGGGCCGGCTCCGCGGCGAGCACCGGGTGGCGACCCGTCGCGGCGCGCGGCGGCGCGGCCACGCCGGCGAGGGTGGGCGAGCGACCGACGGCGGCCAGGTTGCCCGTCATGCGCTCCCGCGCGCGGCGGGCGTCGGCGGCGCCGGCCAGGGGGTTGACGGGCTGGTCCAGGGCCTCGGCGATGAGGTCCAGGTACATCTGGCCGAAGCTGGCGATGACCCGGGCCACGGCGCTCTCGCCGCCGTTCTCCAGCACGGTCGCGCTCTGGGCGAGCATCGACTCGTACTCCTCGTACACCTCGTCGAAGTCGAAGCGCTGCCCCAGGCGCACGGCGCGGATGGCCGCCAGCGCGTAGTGCTCCTCGACCTCGGGCAGGCCGGCCTCGGCGCGCAGGCGCTCGCGGCAACGCTCGCAGAGCTGGCGCAGGGCCGACTCGGACTCGTGCAGGCGCAGGTAGCCGGCCGCGCCGATGGCGTTGACCAGCTCGGACAGGGCGTCGCCGCCGTTGTTGGCCTTGCGGACCTGGAGGCCCAGGTACATGCGCGCGGCGTCCCGCAGGCGCGGGTCCTCGAGCATGTCGGCGCTGGCCAGCCGGCGCAGCTGCTCGCTCGGCGCGCCGTCGTTGCCCAGGTTCTTCATCCACCCGACGAAGTCCTCGCGGGGGTCGGCGGGGGCTTGCGAGAGCAGTGGGCGGGCCTTCTCGATGCGGTGCACGCCGGTGCGCGCCTCGACCTCCATGGAGTCGGTGACCTCCATGGAGACGCCCGAGGGGTCGGGCATGCTGCGGGCGGGCTCCGGCGTGCTCTGCGCCTCCACGGGCCGCGGGGTCGCGACCGGGATCAGCGCCGGGGCGCGCTGCGCGCTGGCGGGGGCCGGGAGCGGCGTCGAAAAGGGGGCCGGGCGGGGCGCCGGCGTGGGCGCAGGGGCCGCCTTGGGGGGCGGCGGCAGCAGGGCCTCGGTGCGCGGGCGCGGGATCGGCGTGACCGCCGTGCTGCTCTCGCGCGTGTCGTAGTTCGGGGTGGTGTCCATGCCCGGCGAGGGCATGCGCGTCACCGCCGTGGCGCGGTCGTCGTCCCCCAGATCCGACAGGCGGGTCTGGGTGGTCGGCGAGGCGCTCACCGCCGTCGCGTCCGGCAACTGCTGCACGAGCGTGCGGGCGCGGTTCGTGTCCGGCAGGGCGAGGGCGTGCACCACGGCCACGCCGGGGCCCAGCGGCAGGACGTCGCGCACCTCGCGGGTGTCCAGATCGATTATGCGCACGACCGCGCCGTCGGTGTCCGTGGTGGTGAACCACAGGGCCCCGAGCTCGCGGTCGAAAATCAGGCCGCGGTGGCTGTTGGTGGGCTCTCCCCGGACCAGGATCTGAACCTCGCAGGACTCGGCGTCCGCCAGATACACGTTGCCGTCGGCGGCGTAGGCCACCAGGTCCGTGCCCGGCGCGGCGACGATCTCCTCGATGCGCAGGTGCTCGCGGCTCAGGTCCACCACGCCGCCGCCGTCCAGGGGCGTCCAGCGCAGTCGCTGCCGCGTGCGGCTGCGGGTCTGGCCCACGAAGAACACGCGGCCGCGCTCGGGGCTGAACGTCAGGCCGGCGTCCGGCAGCGCGAGCGCGCCCTCGGTCAGCGGGAGCGACAGCACCGAGGGCGCGCGGCCCTCCATGGAGAACGCGGACTCGCCGGACTGGTCGAGATCGAGCAGGTAGACCTCCCAGCCGCCATCGGGCCGGGTGTTGTGCAGGTACACCAGGCGACGGCCGCCGGGCAGGAAGCGGGGGGCCGCGGTGCCGAGCGCCTGGCGGTTGCCGGCGCCCGCGACGATGGTCTCCTTGGCCGAGTTGCCCGTGAAGCCGACCTCGAGGACGTAGATCTCGGTGAGGGGTGCGCCGCCGAAGGCGCCCTCGATGGCCAGGCGCTTGCCGGTGTCGTCGAAGACCGCGCCGCCGACGCGCCACTTGGGGTCGAGCGACTGCTTCAGCCAGCCGATGCCGCCGCTCTCCAGGTTGACCACCCCCACGCGGGCCCGGTACTCGCCGCGCAGCACGTTGCGCGACACGGCGTCCAGCGCGACGCGGGTGCCGTCCGGGTGGACCGAGGGGCGCAGGGGGAACGGGTGCTCCGAGCGGTAGAGCAGGCGTCGCTCGCCGGTGGAGGGCCGCAGCGCGACGAGGCGCGCGGCACCTTCGTCGACCTCTTCCAGGACGATCCACTCCACGTCAGGCGTCTCCTCGTGTGTCCCACCCGGCGGCGAGGCGCCACAGGGCCAGCTCGGTCTTCGCGTCGGCGATCTCGCCACGTTGGCACGCCGCCAGCGCCGCGTCCAGCGGCCACCAGCGCAACGCGCCGACTTCTTCGAAGGGGGTGCCGTCGCCGGCGCGGGGGCCGGGCGTGGCGTCCGCCGGCAGGGCGGCCGCGAAGAAGTGGATCATCTCGGTCAGGATGCCGCCGCTCGGGTAGACCGCCGCACCCAGGGGGCGCAGCGCGGCGGGGTCCACGTCGAGGCCCATCTCCTCGAGCAGCTCGCGCGCACCGCAGGCGGCGAAGCGCTCCGGGCGCTGCTCGTCCGGCTCGGGGATGCCGCAGGCCAGCTCCCAGAGCAGGGGCAGCGGGTGGTGCGCGTCGGGCAGGGGCGGCGACAGGCGGCCCCGCAGGTCCACGGCGGGGCGCAGGTTCTGGCGCAGCAGGACCTCGCGACCGCCGGCGCTGCCCGGCCGCCACGGCAGCACGGCCACGGCGTCGATGCCGACCCGGTACGCCGAGTCCGCCGGGTAGGCGACCGAGGTGGTGCCGTCGTCGTAGTGATTGCGCAGCGTGCGGCGGGCGAGCTTCAGCCAGCCGCCTTCGATGCGTTCGTCGGCGACGATCTCCAGACGCGTCAGGGTCTTCATCGGCACGCATCTTGCCACTGTGGCGGGCCGGCAACAAACGAATCCCGGGTCCGGGGCGACCCGGTCGGGCGATTCGGGGGCGCCGGACGCCTCAAGCCGTCTCGCGCAGGCCCAGGCAGGCCTCGAGCACGGCCAGGCGCTCCTCCAGAGCGGCCAGCGTGGCGTCGTCGCCGCCCTTGGGCACACGCGCCCGCAGGGCTTCGCGGCCCGGCTCGCCCTGCGCCTCGATGAGCCCGAGCACGATGCCGCGCAGGGGCGGGTGGCGGTCGAGCAGGTCCATCAGCACGGGGAGATCCTCGGGGGTGGCGTAGGCGGCCAGCCAGGCCAGGGCGGGGGTGAGCAGGCCGCGGCCGGGCTGCTGCAGGCCGGCGTCGAGCGCGGCGCGGACCTCGGGGCCGCCCACGGCCAGCGTGGCGGCGATCTGGCCCTCGGCGCGGGTGGCGCGGGTGGCCTCCAGCGCGCGCAGCAGCGGCGGCACGGCCGTCTCGTAAGGCACGGCGCGCATCACGGCCAGCAGCGTCTCCACGCGCGTGCTCGCGTCGCTGCGCAGGCGGCGCGCCAGGGGCACCGCGGCGGCGGGGCCGAGCACCTGCGCCGTCTCCTGCATCAGATGCAGGACCTCGGGCGCCGCCAGGTCGCGCACCTGCCGGGCGAGCAGCTCCGGCGCCTCGGGTTCGCCGAAACGCGACAGCGCCAGCGCGGCCGTGGCGGCCAGGGGCAGGTCGCGGCCCTCGGTGGCCCGGAACAGGCGCTCCTTGGCGCGGGGATCGGTGCTGGCGCGCTCGCCCAGCAGCTCCGCGGCCAGGCGGCGCGTCTCCGGCGACGCGGCGTCCAGCCCGGCGAGGAGCGCGTCCACGTCGGCGGCATCGGCGGCGGCGAGCAGGGCCAGGCCCTCGCGCGTGCCCTCGGCGTCCATCGGTGGCGGCAGGGCGAGGCCCGGCGCGGCGAGGCGCAGGGCCTGCCGGGCGGTCAGG
>CAINDO010000329.1 GCA_903847385.1 uncultured Myxococcales bacterium | reverse complement strand
CGCGTCCGCCTCGGTCGCGGCGTCCCCGTTCTCGGGGTGGCCATCGACGGGTGCGGGGGCGGCGTCCGCGATGGGCCGGGCATCGTTCGGCGTCGCGGCGGCATCCGCGGCCGCGCGGGCGTCCGGCGCGTGCGGGTCGGGCGGCAGGGTCGGGGGACCGTCCGGGCGTGCGGCGTCCGGCGCGGGGCCGAGGGCGTCGGGCGCCGGCGGGGCGGTGTTCGCGCCGTCCGCCGCGCGCGCGTCGGGGATCGGGGCAGCGACGGTGTCCGCGTCCTGCGTCGCCCGCGCCAGGCTGTGCCGGATGTCCTGGCACGCCGGCGCGGCGGCGAGGCCGAGGGCGAGCAGCGTCAGGCGCGAGGCGGAGCGAGACATCCCCCCATCATCCCGCGCGGTCGGGTCGGACGCAACTCTCACCGCCCCGCGCGCCGTGATTGACTCGATGCGTATATAACGCTGTACTCATGGGCGATGGACCCCTTCACCGCGATCGCCGATCCCACCCGGCGCGGGATGCTGGAGTTGCTGCGCCGGGGCGAGCGCCCCGCCGGCGACTTCGGCGTGGCGTTCCCGCACCTGACGCAGCCGGCGCTGTCGCGCCACCTGCGCGCGCTGCGCGAGGCCGGGCTCGTGAGCGTGCGACCCGAGGCGCAGTCGCGGCTCTACCGGCTGCGGCCCGAGGGGCTCGAGGCCCTCGCGGCGTGGCTGCAGGGGCTGCGGCCGCCGACCGGGGCGGCCTGAACACGCGTCAGTCGTCGCCGGCGAGCGGGTCCGGGGCGCCGGAGAGGCGGTCCGCCCGCCGGCAGAGCAAGTCGTGCACGGCCTCGGGCCCCAGGCAGTCCGTCCGCGCCGTGCGGGCCTCCAGCAGGGCGTCGCGCCAGGCCGGCGGCTCCAGGAAGTAGCGCCGAACGGGTTCGTCCCCGGTCGTCGCCGCGAGGTGTGCGCCCTCGGCGGCCGACCCCTGCGCCGAGGTCAGCACCTCGCGGGCCAGCGCCTCGTTCTCGGCGAGCGTGCGGCCGTTCTGCAGCAGCAGGCCGCCGGGCAGGGCCAGACGCGAGCGCAGCGGGCTGCCCCGCCGGCCCGCACCCTTCGCCGCGCTCCGGTCGCCCGTTCGCGGCAACACCACGTCCGGACCGGCGGCGAGCCACGGCAGGACGCGCACGGTCACGGCGCCCACGACGTCCTCGTCCCGGCGCACTCGATGTCGCCCCGACTCGCCGCGCAGCAGCCCGTAAGGCGCGTGGCCCTCGATGCCGAGCAGGTAGGGCTCCTCGGCGCTGCGGGGCTCGCACAGGCAGGTCACGGTCGCGTCGCGGCCTTGCGCCCAGCGCAGATACAGGTCGTACACGAAGTCCGCCGCCATCGCGCCGTGGGGCCCGGGGACGGGGGTGAGGAGCAGGAGCGCGTCGCGGTGGCCGTCCTCGCGGTGGACGCAGAGGTCGCGCCAGAGCGTCCGCAGCCGGGCCTCGAGCTGCGGGAGTTGCACGCCGGCGCGGCCGAGCGCGTCGCGGCTGCCCGCTGCGCCCAGCGAGTCCCCGAGCCCGCGGAGGGCCTCGGCGAGCCGATCGATGCGGTCGAGCGCGTGGGCGAGTCGGTCGCGCTCCAGGGTGAGGCGGGCGGCCTGGGCGGTGTCCTGCCAGGTCGTCGTCGCCTGACGGGCATCGAGCAGCGCGGTGTGGCGCGTGCGGAGCACGGGCAGGTCGACCAGCAGCGCGAGGCGCTCGTGGGCCCGCGTCAGGCGCGCCTGCCAGGCGAGCGCCTCGTCGCGGGTCACCCGCCGGCCGTCGCCCACGGGCACCGGGGTGGCCTCGCGCCGCAGCGTGCGGGTCTCCGCGGTGTACTCGACGCGCACGACGACCTGGCCGTCGCGCACCTGCACGTGGAGCACGCTGCCCGGCTCCACGGGGCGCTCCATGAGCGTGCGCGCCAGCGGCAGCGCCACGTGTTTGTGCAGTTCGCGCTTCAGCGCCCGGGCGCCGTAGCGGGCGTCGAAGCCGAAGCGCGCCGCCAGATCCAGGGCGGCGTCGTCCACCTCGACGGTCACGCGCCGCCGCACGAGCCCGTCCCGGGCCAGGATCGCGCGCAGCGCCTGCCGCGCGATGGTCCGGACGTCCTCCGCGGTCAGCGGGTGGAACAGCGCGATGCTCTGGAACCGGTTCAGGAACTCCGGCCGGAACGCCGCCTCGAGGGCCTCGCGGGCGCGGGCCTCGGACTGCGCCGCGGCATCGCGCGGGCCGAGCCCCCCGCCGAAGCCCACGCTGCGCTCGGGGGCGGGCGTGCCCACGTTCGACGTGCACACGATCAGGGTGCTGCGGAAGTCCACGCGCTCGCCCGTGGCCGAGGTCAGGTACCCCTCGTCCAGCAGGGGCAGGAGCAGGTCCCACACGTTGGCGTGGGCCTTGTCGAGCTCGTCGAACAGCAGCACCTGGAACGGCTGCGCCCGCACGGGCTCGAGCAGGCGGGCGCGGATGCTCGGGTCCCGGGCCGAGCCCACGAGCTGCTCGAAGGCGTGGAAGTCCTTGAACTCGCTCAGGTCGAACCGCAGCAGGCGCGTATCGCTGCCGAAGAGGAACCCCGCCAGCGCGCGGGCGAGCTCGGTCTTGCCCACACCGGTGGGGCCCACGAAGAGGAAGCTGCCGATGGGGCGGTCCGGGTCGTTCAGGCCGGCCTTGAAGAGGGCGATGGACTCGACCACGGCCTCGAGCGCGGCCCGCTGGCCGACCACACGCTCCGCGAGGGCGCCGCGCACGGTCTCGAGCGTGAGCGGAGCGGACGGTGACACCACGAAGTCCGGCAGGCCCGAGTGGTCGGCGAACACACGCGCGATGAAGTCTGCGTCCACGGGCGCGTCCGGGCCGCCGAAGGCCGGCTCGGCGCGGCGCTCGATCACGCGCTCCAGCAGGCCCTTGGCCGGGCCGGGGGCGGGCAGGCGCGGCAGAAATCGGGCGGCCAGGTCGTTCAGGGCCGACAGCGCCGGCGCGTCCAGGGTGAACCCGGCGGCCTCGGCGCGGGCGCTCAGCACGGCGGCGCACTCCGCCGGGCCGAGCGGCGGCACGTTCACGCGCTCGAAAAGACCGCGCACGCCGGGGGTGCCCTCGAGCGCGGCGAACTGCTCCGGCGTGACCTCGCCCACCAGCACGACCTGCCCCTGCTGAATCAGCGGCCGCAGCTGCGCGAAGACGTTGTGCTGGCCCGTGGTGGCGCGCCCCAGCTCGGGCAGCAGCCAGGGGTCCGGCACGGCGAGCACGGCGCCCTCGGCCTCGGCCTGCCGCACGAGGGCGGCGGTCTTGGTCTGCCAGTCGCCCAGGAATCGCGTGCCGGTCATGAAGTGGCTGGCCGGCCACTCCACCACGGCCTGCCACCAGTCGAGCTCGGTGCGCTCGGCGGCCACCCGGGCCGCCAGGGCGTGCACCACGGAAGTGCGGCCGCAGCCCGCCGGGCCGACGAGGAGCACGCTGCGGCGGCGCAGGACGTGGGCGCGCACCTGCGAAACCAGGGCGTCGCGGAACGCGCCGGGGTCCAGCTCGCCGGAGAGCGCCGCCGCGGTCAGATCGCGCCCTTCGCGGGTCAGGCAATCGTCGTAGGGGGCGTCGTCGGCGTGCATGGGCGGTGGCCGCCTTTACATCACAGATCGCCCGGCGGCGCCAAAACCGGGGCGGTGCCGCCTTGCGCGCGGGGGCCGGGGCCCGCTACAAAAGCCGCAGGAGTGCAGCATGACCGCGAACGCCCTTCGACTGCTCGGTGCCGGCCTCGCCCTGGCGCTGGCCACGCCCGCGACCCTCGCCGCCCCCGCCAGACCGGCGCGATCTGCGCCCGTCGTGCAGCCCAACGACCTGCGCCCCGCCCTCAAGGCGCTGAAGGCCGCCAAGGCGACGGACGGACCGCAGGACGTCAGCGTGCTGGCGGACGGCTCTCGCCTCGTGCTGACGCTCGCCGCGGGCAAACCGGTCTCGTGGACGCTCGCGCCGGCCAAGGGCACGCCCGATGCGGCGATCAACTACGACCGCGCCCCCAACCCCAAGGACAAACACCAGTGCGCGCTGCTGGTGGCGCGCGCGGCGTTCACGGTCGAGTACGTGATCGACTGCGCGTTCGTGCCCCCGCTGCCCGGTCGCTGAGGCGACGTGCGCGAACGCCCCCACGTCGTCATCGTCGGCGGCGGCTTCGGCGGCATCGCCGTCGCCCGCGCCCTGGCCAACGCGCCTGTGCGGATCACGCTGCTGGACCGCCGCAACCACCACCTTTTCCAGCCGCTGCTGTACCAGGTGGCCATGGCGGGGCTGTCGCCGGCGGACATCAGCGCGCCGATCCGCGCCGTCCTCAGCGCCCAGGCCAACGCCGAGGTCCTGCTGGCCGAGGTCACGCAGGTGGATCTGGCGGGCCGTGTCGTGCACACGGACGCCGGCCCCGAGCCCTACGACTACCTGGTCCTCGCCGCGGGCGCGCGCACGAGCTACTTCGGGCACCCGGAGTGGGAGAAACACGCGCCGGGCCTGAAGGATCTCGAGGACGCCATCGACATCCGGCACCGCGTGCTGCTGGCCTTCGAGGCCGCGGAGCGCGCTCGCGACCCGGCCGAGCGCGAGCGCCTGTTGACCTTCGTGATCATCGGCGGCGGGCCGACGGGCGTGGAGCTCGCCGGCGCGCTGGCCGAGCTCTCGCGCACGGTGCTGGCGCAGGACTTCCGCAACATCGATCCGGCCTCGGCCCGCGTGGTGCTGGTGGACGGCGGCGACCGGGTCCTCGCGACGTTCAGCCCGGAGCTGTCCGCGGCGGCCAGGGCGCAGCTCGCGCGGCTCGGCGTCACCGTGCGCGGCGGGCGGCGCGTGGAGTCCGTGGACGCCGACGGCGTCGTGGTGGGCGGGGAGCGCATCGCGGCGGGCACAGTGCTCTGGGCCGCGGGCGTGGCCGGCTCGCCCCTGGCGCAGGTGCTGGGCGTGCCGCTGGACCGCGCCGGACGCGTGATCATCGAGCCCGACTGCTCGCTGCCCGGCCACCGCGAGGCCTTCTGCATCGGGGACATGGCGCTCTGTCTGGACGCCGCCGGCGCGCCGCTGCCCGGCGTGGCCCCCGTGGCCATGCAGCAGGGCCGCTACGTCGCCGAGGTCATCCGCGACGCCGTCGCCGGCATGCCGCTCGCGCCCGAGCCGTTCCGCTACCGCGACAAGGGCACCATGGCCACCATCGGCCGCAGCGCGGCGGTGGCGCAGGTGGGCCGCCTGGAGCTCACGGGGTTCGCCGCGTGGTTCGCCTGGCTGGCCATCCACATCCTGTTCCTGATCGACTTCCGCAACCGGGCCGTCGTGATCTTCAACTGGGTGTGGTCGTACTTCACATACAAACGCGGCGCGCGGCTCATCACGGACGAGCGGCGGCGATGACCGGCGATCAGGGGTTGCGGGTCACGGTCACGGCGTCGGTCGCGAGCACCTGACCGCGGCGGCCGAGGGCCTCGATGGTGACGGTGCTCTGCCCCAGCGGCACGGGCACGGGGGCCGACCACGAGCCGTCGTCGGCGAAGGTCACGCGGAGCGCCACGCCCGCTTCGACGGCCCGCAGCGTGTCGACGGTCAGGGGCGCGCGGCCCTGCAGCACGACGCTCGGCGTGGCGACCACGATGGGCCCGCCGTCGTCCGACGTGATGGCGAAGGGCAGGTCCGGGAAGCGCGTCTCGACGGCGTTGGCCGCGCCCGAGCGCACCCAGGCGGCGCGGGTGGTCAGGAACGTGTCGTGCCCGGCCCAGTCCTGCGAGGGCACCCGACGGGCGAACTCGTCGCGCCAACGGGCCATGTAGGCGGCGTTGTAGGTGGTGTCCAGGATGTCGCGCAGGTGGGCGTAGAAGCGTCGCGTGTTGCCGGGCAGCGCCAGCAGCCGCTGCAGGTCCTGGTTGCCCACGATGGCCGAGCGCGGGTCGCCGGGATAGAAGTCCAGGTCGTGCGGGAAGAACAGCACCCGCCCGTCCGACGGCCGGACGTAGAACTGCGCGTTGTGCTGCGCGCCGCCCTCGTAGTGGTCGACCGCGCCGCTCAGGCTGGCGAAGGCCATCGCCCGCAGCCACTGGTCCACGTCGATCACCGCCTCGACCTGGGCGCCGAACAACGGCGCCGCCAGCCCGAACGTCTGCAGGAAGGCGATCAGGGCCCCGAAGTCGTCCGCGCCGCGGTTGTTCTTCACCAGGAAGTTGTGGCGGTAGTTCTCCGGGTCGCCCGGGTTGGCGCCGAGGCCGCGCAGCGGCGTGCCGACCACGCCGTCCGGTTGCGGCCGCTTGAGGCCCTCGGGTGTGCCCGTGTTCGTCGTCGTGGGGTAGTAGACCAGCTCGTACTCGAACAACGGGCCGTCGGCGCCGTTCTCGAACTGGTTGTCCAGGAACTGGTCGCTGAAGCGGGTCGTCTGCAGCAGCGACGCGCCCGTGTGCTGCGCCTGCGGGGTGATCACGTAGAGCAGGTCGTTGTGCTCGGCCGAGATCTGCCCGCCGTGGGCCATGACCTGGTCCATCAGGATCTCGCGCTGCCCGAAGACGACGCCGCCCGAGCGGTCGATGGACACGCTGCGCAGCCCGCCGCGGAACGGGTGGTCGCCGGGGAACCGCACGGAGAAGCCCAGGCGCGGGGCCGTGGGGCGGCCGCGCTCGCTGCCCTTGGCGCGCACGCCGACGCCGTAGAAGACCTCGCGCTCGTCGTAGATCACCGTGGCCGGGGTCGAGGCGTTGCTCATCAGGTTCACGTCCGTGTGGAACGCCGTCGAATCCGCGGGGGTCATCAGGATGCGCAGCGCGTGGAGCGTGCCGGCGCCGGCCGCGGCGGCGTCCTGGACGCGATACAGCGCGCGGGAGTCGGGCCCGGCGGCGGGGAAGAAGGCCACGTCGCCGGCAGTGTCCTCGGCCTCGACGTAGAACTGTACGAGCGCGCCGGCGGGGCGGCCCGGCAGCACCACCGAGAAGTGCTGGTCATCGGGCGTGTCCATGGGCCACGCTTCGAAGTCGCCGCCGTCGACGGAGACGTTCAGCGTCGCGCTCGCGACGCCGTCCGGCGCGCGGGCCTCGACGCGCACCGTCACGGGCTCGCCGGCGGCCGGCACCACGGGGGCGTGCGCCAGGCGCTCGAAGGTGGGCCCCATCCGGTCGGTCAGGGCGGAGTTGGGCGCGCCGGGCGTACCGCCGGGCCCCGGCCGGTTCAGGCGCGTGGTGCGGGCCAGCCGGTTGAAGTACAGCCGCGTGTTGAGCTGCTCCGAGCCGCGCAGCCAGCGCGCGCGGTACGAGATCTCGTAGACGCGGCCGTTGGTGGTCCGGCGCCCGTCGCGCAGTGTCGTCTCGGCGTGGTTGTGCATGTGCTCCGTGGGGCCCGTGGCGACCAGGTGCAGCACGCCGCCGCCGCCGTCCGGATCGGGCACGACCTGCGAGCGGGCGTGGGTGCCCAGGAACCGCCAGCCGGGCGCGCCGCCGGCCTCCCCGGCGTCAAAGGAGCCGTCCTGCAGCAGCTCGACGGCCGCGCCGTCCGGGTCCTCGACGACGTGCAGGTCGTCGATCAGGACCTCGCCGGCGTCGAGCAGGCCGAGCACGAACTCCTCCCACTGTCCGTCCGGGCCGACGGCGCTGGCGGCGGCCGCGCCACGGTAGCGCACGGTCGTCCAGCCCACGCGACCGGTCTCGTCGCTGTCCGCCCAGGCCTCGCCCGAGGTGTTGTCCGCGAAGGGGTCGCGCAGCTCCAGGCTCGAGCCGCCCCCGTCGGCGAACTCGGGCCAGCGACCGCCGTCCGAGTAGCGCACGGCGTCCTGCACGCGACCGCAGGCGTCCACCAGGGCGACACGCTCGCCCTCGTTGGCCAGCCCGCCGCTGAACTTGCCCAGCAGCGGCACGCCCGGGTAGGCCGCCTCGAACCGCGGGCGGCTGTCCGCCACCACCGCGTAGGCGCCGGGCTCGAGCACCGTGCCCGCGGGGAAGGCGTAGCCCACCGCGTCCACGATCTGCCAGTTCGTCAGGTCCACGGGGGCGTCGCCGCGGTTGTAGAGCTCGATGTACTCCGCCGTCGGGACGGGCGCGTCCGGGTGGTACATGATCTCGTTGAGCACCACGTCGCCGTCGACGGGCGCGTCGGCGCCGTCCGGTCCAACTGCCGACAGCGGGGCCAGCGCGCGCAGCGTCGCTTCGAAGTGCAGCGTCGCCGGCGCGTCCGGCGCGGCGTACAGCGCGACGGCGAGCACGTTGTCGCCGCCGAGGAGCGCGTCGGTGGGCAGCAACGCGGTCGCGAAGTCCGCGCCGTCCGTGTCGACCAGCGCGGTCGTCGCCTGACCCAACGGCCCGGGGGGCAGCCCGCGCCGCAGGACCTCGACGCCGTTGAGGTACACGGCGGCGCCGTCCCAGGCCCGCCACGAGAGCAGCAGACGCGCCGCGGCCGGGTCGCCGTCGACGCGGAAGTGCGCGCGGAAACGGTAGGGGCCGGCGGTGTCGAGCAGGGGATTGCCCGCCGGCGCGCCGGCGACCGTGTCGCGCGAGCGGAACAGCGCGTACGTGTTCTGCGTGTTCGTCTGCGAGACGCTGTCGAACGTGTCGAGCCAGATGTCGTGACCGGCGACGAAACTCCCGCCGATGGCGCCGCCCCAAGGCGCGGCGTCTGCCGGGGCGTCCGCGGCGGGGGCCCGCCAGGCGGCGGCGGCGTTCGCACCCGCGACGACCGCCGCGAGCGCTTCGGGTGTCGGCACCGGCATGTTCCGGACCGCCCCCGGGTTCGCGCCCGCCGGGCCGAGCACGACGTCGAACGTCCCGTTGCCGGTGCCCAGCGTCGTGCCATCGGCCCGCCGGGCCTCGGCGATGAGCATCTGCGGCCCGCCGTCGTTGCCCGGGGGCTCCCAGGCCGCCAGGTACAGATGGTCGTCGGGGCCGGCCACGCACGGCAGGTCCTCGGGCGAGTCCCACTCGCCCACCAGATCGCGGCCCAGCGCGCGCATCTGCGTGCCGTCGGCGTGACCCAGGTACACCGCGGCGTAGTTGTCGGCCGTGAACCGGATCGTGCCGGTGGTGTCGGTGTCCTCGCGGGTCGTGAACGGACCCCGCGCGCTGCCCCAGGCGGCGTCGTCGTAGCCCGGCGCGGCCCAGGGCAAAAGGTCGTCCGCCAGCGGGGTGCCGTCGAAGCGCCACTCGGCGGCGTCACCCAGGACCACGGTCGCGCCGGGTGTGCCGCCTCGCTCGAAGTTGGGCGCGCCGGGTGTGCCCCCCGCGACGGGGCACAGGGTCCAGTGCTCGGCGAGGGGGCTGCCCAGGTCCGGGTCGCGTTTGCAGACCGATTGCCCGGCGCCTACCTGCGGCAGCGACCACAGGGGCGTCCGGCCGACCTCGACGGCGTCCATCAGCCGCTGGGTATTGCTCAGGAGCGTGACGCTGAACGCCGTCGGGAGCGTGCCGGCGAGCGGCCCGACCACGAGCGCGTCCGGGTTCGCGGCGGCCAGCGCGGCGGGGGTCGCCGCGACGACGACGGTCCCGCCGCCGGCCACGAAGGCGCCCTCGGGGAACGTGAACGCCACGTCCCCCGCCAGGGACCAGCCCGAGATGTCCAGGTCGATGGCCTGCTGGTTGTAGAGCTCGACGAACGCTCCGCCCGGGTCGTCCGCCGCGACGGCGGGCGTGGGCAAGATCTCGTTGAACGTGAGGATCCCGCCGACGTTGGGCAGCTTGCGCGTCCAGGGGGCGGCGGTGGGCGGGCACGTGGGCGGCGGCGGCGGCGGCTCGGCGTCGATCTCGGCGTCGACGACCGCAGCGTCCACGACGGCGTCGATCTGGGCGTCGACGATCGCGTCGACCTCGGCGTCGACCTCGGCGTCGACCACCGGCGGCGGCAGGGCGGCGTCCGGCACCGGCGGCGGCAGGGCGGCGTCCGGCATGGGGGGCGGCGGGACGGCGGCATCGG
>CAINDO010000328.1 GCA_903847385.1 uncultured Myxococcales bacterium | reverse complement strand
GGCGAGACCTGCGCCGCCGGCGTCTGGGGTCCGTGCGGCGCCGAGGACACCTGCAACGCGGTGGACGACGACTGCGACGGCGATACGGACGAGGACGCGGCCGGCGTCGGCGCCCCGTGCAGCGCGGGCGCGGGCCTTTGCGCCGCGGCCGGCGTGACGGCCTGCACGCCCGAGGGCGGCCTGGGCTGCACCGCCGAGCCCGGCGTGCCCGTGCCCGAACTGTGCGGCGACGCCCTGGACCAGAACTGCGACGGCGTGGCCGACGACGGCTGCGCCGCTTGCCTGATCGACGCCGACTGCCCCGCGGACTTCGCGTGCGAGGGCGAGGCGTGCGTGCCGGCGGCGCCCGGCTGTGTCAGCGACGCGGACTGCCCCGCCGACCGGGTGTGCCTGGGCGCCGAGTGTGTGCCCGACGCCGCGGCCTGCGCCGCGGACGCCGACTGCGATGCGGGCCTCATTTGCCTGGACGCCGTGTGCGCCGAACCGCCGCCGCGCTGCGCGGCCGACGCCGATTGCGCCGCCGGAGAGCGCTGCGAGGGCGGTGCCTGTGTCGTGGTGCCGCCGATGTGTCTGGTCGACGCGGACTGCCTGCCCGGCGAGCACTGCACCCAGGGCGCCTGCGTCCTGTTGCCCGGCGGTTGCCACACGGACGCCGACTGCGCCGCCGACGACCGCTGCGCCGGCGGCTTCTGCGCGCCCCGGCCCCTGGACTGCCTGCCCGATGCCGCCGAGGACGACGACGCCCCCGAGGCCGCCGCCCCGCTCGCCGTGCCCGAGCGGTCGCCCGCCGACTTCTGCGACGACGCCGAGGACTGGCGCGCGCTGACGGTCGAGGCCGGCCAGGCCTACAGCTTCGCCACGGAGTTGCTCTCGCCCGGCACGGACACCCGCCTCGAGGTCTTCGACGGCGACGGCCGCACCCGCCGCGCGCTCAACGACGACGCCCTGCCCGGCGTGCGCGAGAGCCGCATCGACGGCTGGTCCGCGGAGGCGGGCGGGACGATCTACCTGCGCGTCACCGCGGCGGACGGCGCGTTCGGCCCGGACCGGGGCTACACGCTCTCGGCCCAGGCCACCTGCGCCGACGACGCCGCCGAGGACGACGACACGCTCCAGGTGGCCCGCGACGTGCCCGTGGGCGCACCGCCGGCCGCCCGGCGCCATTGCGATCCGGACTTCGCCTCGTTCGTGGCCGTGGCCGGGCGGGCCTACGTCGTCGAGACCCGCGGCCTCACCGGCGGAGCGGACACCGTGCTCGAGGTCTTCGGCATCGATGGCCGCACCCGCATCGCCGCCTCCGACGACTACCGCGGCACGCTGGCGAGCCACGTCGAGTTCGTCGCGCCCGCCGGGGGCCGCTACGCCGTGCGGGTGGGCAGCTTCAACGAGCTCTACGGCGGCGAGCGCGGCTACCTGCTCTCCGTGCGCGAGGCCGCGACGAGCGCCTGCGCGACCGCGGCCGACTGCGCCCCCGGGGAGCGCTGCGCGGGCGGCGCCTGCGTGCCCGACGCCACCCCCTGCGAGCCGGACGCGGACGAGGACGACGACACCCCGGCCGCCGCGCGCCGCGCCGCCGTGGACCTGGCGCTCCCGGGCCGGAACTTCTGCGACGACGCCACCGACTGGCTGGTCTTCGACGCCGAGGCCGGCGCCGCCTACGACCTGGAGACCTTCGGGCTCGCCCGCGGCGCGGACACCGTGGTCGAGCTCTACGCCGCCGACGGCCAGACCCGGCTCGCCACGCGTGACGAGGGGAGCGACGCGCCGGGCGCGAGCCGCCTGCTCGACTTCCGCGCGCCGGAGCCGGGGCCCGTGTTCGTGCGGGTCCGCAGCGCCGGCGGGGCCACCGGGCCCGGCCACACCTACGCGTTCGTCGTTCGCCGGCACTGCGACGACGACGCCTTCGAGGACGACGACACCGCCGAGACCGCGAGCGGCGTCGCCGCCCCGCTGCGGGGCGAGGCCCACCGCCACTGCCGCGACGCCGACTGGGTGCGGCTCCCGGTCCTGGCCCGAACGGCCCAGGTTTTCAGCACCAGCGGGCTCGTGGGTGGGGCCGACACCCAATTGGCGCTCTACGACGCCGACGGCCGGCTTCTCGGCGCGGACGACGACGGCGGCGGCGGGCTCGCGAGCCGGCTGGCGTACGGCGCGGAGCGCGACGGCGAGCTGTTCCTGCGCGTCGGCAGCTTCGGCGAGCGCTACGGCGGCGCGCGGGCGTACCGGCTCTCCATCGAGCCCGCCCAGGCCTGCACGGAGGACGCCGAGTGCCCGGCCGCCCTCGTGTGCCTGGCCGGCGTGTGCGACCTGGCCCCCACGCCCTGCGTGCTCGACGCCGACTGCGCCGCCGGCGAGTCCTGCGCCGCCGGCCTGTGCGCGCCGGGCGAACGCTGCCTGCCGGACGCCTTCGAGGAGGACGACGCGCCCGACGCCGCGCGCCGCGTGGACATCGGCGGCGTGACGCCCCTGAACCACTGCGACGACGCCACGGATCACCTGCGCTTCCGCGCCCGCGCCGGGCAGACGCTGGACGTGGAGACCGGCGCCCTCGGCCCGAACGCGGACACCGCGCTGGCGGTGCTGAGCCCGGACGGGGCGCAGGTCCTGGCCGAGAACGACGACGCCCCCGACCAGGCCCCCGCCAGCCGGATCCGCGGCTGGGTGGTGCCCGCGGACGGCGACTACCTGCTGCGCGCCGAGAGCCACGCCGCCTTGTCCGGCGCCGGCCGCGACTATCAATTGAGCCTGCACGAGACCTGCCTGGACGACGCCTTCGAGCCCGACGACACCCCCGCCGCCGCGCGCGAGATCGTCGTGGGCACCACGCAGCGCCACGCCCACTGCGCGGACGAGGACTGGGTGCGGTTCGAGGGCCTCGCCCGCAAGGACTACCGCATCGAGACGCTCGGCCTGCAGGGCGGCGAGGACACGCTCCTGGAGCTCTACGACGCCGGGACCGGGGCGCTGCTCGCCGCCGACGACGACGGCGCCGGCAACCGCGCCAGCCGCGTGGTCCATGCGACGGGCGCCGCGCCTCAGACGCTGCTCGTGCGCGTGCGGACCCACGGCGACCGCTACGGCGGGCTGCGCGCCTACTCGCTGACCGTGATCGAGAACCTGGGCCGCTGCGCCGTGGACGACGACTGCCTGCCCAGCCAGGCCTGCCGCGGCGGCGTGTGCGTGCTCGCCCCGCCGCGCTGCTTCGCGGACGCGTTCGAGGAGAACGACGCGGCCGACGCCGCCCACCCCGTGGCCCCCGGCGAGCCGGCGCGGCTGAACTTCTGCGACGACGCCGCGGACTGGCTCTCCTTCGACGCCGTCGCCGGGCAGCGCTACGACGTGCAGACCTCGGCGCTGGACCCCGTGGGCGCCACCAACACGACGCTGGAGCTGCTCGGGCCGGACGGCGCCGCCGTGCTGCGGCGCGACGACGACGGCGCCGGCGACGGCGGCGCGAGCCTGATCGCCGGCTTCGCCGCCCCCACCACGGACCGCTACTACGTGCGCGTGACCAACGCCGGCGACCGCGCCGGGGCCAACCGCGACTACACGGTCGTCGTGCGGGACGCCTGCACCGACGACCCGGACGAGAACGACGACACCGCCGAGACGGCCACGCCGATCTCCCCCGCCGAGCCGCCCCGCGCGCTGAAGCTCTGCCAGGACGCCGACTGGCTGCAGTTCCCCGTGCTGGCCGGCCGCGGCTACCGCGTGGAGACGAGCGCGCTGGCCGGCGGCGCCGACACCGTGCTCGCGGTGTACGGGCCCGGCGGCGGCCTGATCGGGCGCGACGACGACGCCGCCGGGGACGCCGCGAGCCGCCTGGACTTCGTGGCCGGCGCGCCGGGCAACGCCACGGTGCAGATCGAGAGCGCGGACGGCCTGTACGGCGGGGCGCGGGCCTACGCGCTGGACGTGTCCGAGATCGCGGTCGAAGGCATCTGCGCCGCCGACGACCAGTGCGCGCTGGGCGAGGCGTGTGTGGGCGGGCGCTGCATCCTGCCGCCGGGCCACTGCCGCGACCAGGCCGACTGCGTGCTCCCCGAGCGCTGCGTGGCCCACGCCTGCCAGATCGTCCTGACCTGCAGCCCGGACGAGTTCGAGAACGACGAGCCCCCCGGCTTCCCCAACTTCATGTTCGCCGGGCAGATCGTGTGGCGGAACTTCTGCGACGACGCGCTCGACCTGGCCAGCGTGGGCCTGCAGGCCGGAAGGACCTACGACCTGTTCACCGACCACCTGGAGGGCGACACGGACACGCACCTGACCGTGCTGGACTTCCAGAACGCCGTGATTGCCGAGGACGACGACGGCGGCGGCGCCCGGCGGGCCGAGATCCGCAACCTGCCCACGCCCGGGATCGGCGGGTTCCGCGTGCAGATCCGCAGCGCGGGCGGCGTGTCCGGCGACGCGCGCGGCTACCGGTTCGGCGTGGTGGAGCACTGCGACGAGGACCCCTTCGAGCCCGACGACGACGCGGACACCGCCCACGCGGTCGTCGTCGACGGCGAGGCCGAGACGCACGTCTTCTGCCGCAGCGACGACTGGATCACCTTCGACGCCCACGCCGGCGTGGACTACGCGATCGCCGGGGGCGCCCGGGGCGACGCCAACCCGGCCCTGGAGTTGTTCGACGCCGGCGGGCGCAGCCTCGGCAGCAACGACAACGGGCCGGACGGCGTGAGCGCCTTGTTGCGCTGGCGCGCGGACCACACCGGGCCCGTGCGGGTGCGGTTCTACCCCATCGACGGCAACTACGGCGGCGACCGGGTCTACACGGTCCGCGTGTACACCGGCTGCGAGACGGACCTCGACTGCCCCGGCGGCCAGACCTGCGTCGCCCGCGCCTGCGTGGAGCCGCTCTGCCGCCTCGACGCCTTCGAGCCCGACGACGACGCCGGCGCCGCGCGGCTCGTCGAGGTGGGCAAGAACGTGGAGCACACGTTCTGCGACGACGCGACGGACTGGTTCGCGGCGGATCTGTTCGCCGGGCAGGCCTACGACGCCGAGACCTACAACCTCTCCTTGGGCACGGACACGGTCATCGAGGTCTACACGCCGGACGGCGCGCAGATGATCGCCTCGGACGACGACGGCGCCATGTGGGGCACGGCGAGCCGGCTGTCCAACCTCTCGCCGCCCGCGGACGGCCGGTATCTGTTCCTGGTGCGCACCTACTCGCGCAACTTCCTGGCCGGGTGGCAATACACGGTCAACGTGCGCACGCACTGCGACGACGACCGCTTCGAACACGACGACAACCACGGCGACGCGCACCCCGTCGAGGTCGGCGCGCCCCCCGAGGCCCACCGCCTGTGCGCGAGCCCCGACTGGATCCGCTTCGGCGCCGTGGCCGGGACGACCTATCGCATATCGACGACGGACCTGATCGCCGACACGGACACCGTGATCACCCTGTTCGACACGGACGGGCAGTCGGCGCTGCTCCAGAACGACGACGCCCCCGGACTCGGCCTCGGGAGCCGCATCGAGGGCTTCACCGCGCCGCAGACCGCCACCTACTTCGTCCAGATCCGCGGCTACGACGACTTCACCGGCGCCGACAAGGGCTACTCGATCAGCGTGGAGACCCAGCCATGACACTGCACTTGCACACGCGCCTGGCCGCGGCGCTGACCCTGCTCTGCGCGCTCCTGGCCTGCGGCGAGATCTCGCCGACCAACCCCTACGATCCCAGCACGCCCGCGAGCCAGCAGGAGACGGGCAGCATCTCCGGCGGCCTGCGGCTCCTGGACCCCGACCAACCCGACGCGGTGTTCGACCCGGCGCGGTTCCAGGAGGCGCGGATCCGGCTCCTCGAGGTCGGCGAGAACAACACGGTGATCGGCGAGGTCACGCCCTCGCCGCCGGCCTCCGCGGACGCGCCGGCGACCTTCGCCTTCGAGCAGATCGAGCCCGGCGACTACCTGGTCGAGGCCCACGTGCAGGGGTTCCTGGACGTCACGCGGCCCGTGCGCCTGGAGATCGGCGTGCAGTATCAGCTCGGCGACCTGACGCTGACGGCGCTGAACACACCGGAGTCCGTGGCCTACGTGGAGGGCGCCGCGCGCCGCGCGGACGCGCCGGAGGCCGGTCATGGCGGCATCCGCGTGCAGGTGCAGGGCACGCCCTGGCAGGCCGAGACCGAGGACTCGGGCACCTACCGCGTGGCCGTGGCGCCGGGTCTGTACACCGTGACCTTCGCCTCGGCGGGGTACGGCACGGAGACCCTGACGGACGTGCGCGTGGTGGCCGGGGAGAGCGTGACGCTGGACGAGGTCGTGCTGCAGTCCCGGCCCGGCGACGTCGTGGGGCAGGTGGTGCTCACCTCGCCGGACGCCGAACACATGTTCTCCGAGCAGGAGCTCCTGGCCGTCGCGCTGACGCTGGTGGATCTCGACCGCGAGGGCGTGCCGCCCCGCGTGACCAACCCCACGGCGGACGGGCGCTTCGGCTTCGACGACGTGCCCGCCGGCCACTACGCGCTCAGCGCCGACGCGACGGGGTTCATCGGCACGCAGGCCACGGCGGACGTGGCGGCCGGCGAGGTCCGCAACGTGGGCGCCCTGCACCTGGAGGCCCGCATCGACGCGCGGCTGTTCGGCGTCGCCCGCCGCCGGTGTCCCACCGCCGAGTGCAACCACGGCGGCATCCTGGTCGAGACCGTCGGGCGACCCTTCGTGACGGTGACCGGCAGCGACGGCAGCTACCTGCTCTCCGTGAGCGCGGGCCCCTACGAGATCCGGTACTCGCTCGACGGCCACGCCTCGCCGACCCCGGCGCCCGTGACCGCCACGGTCGGCGAGAACGCGCTGCCCGACGTCGAGCTGGTGCCGCTGCCCGCGACGCTCCAGGGCGAGGTCTTCGCCGAGGGCGTGGGCCTGGAGGGCGCGAGCGTGGTGCTGCTCGCCCAGGACCCCGACACGGGCGCGGAGAGCGCGGTGGGGCCGCCCCAGGCGGCGGGCCCGGGCGGCGCGGTGAACTTCACGGTCGAGGTGCCCGCGGATACCTACACCCTGCAGGTCGGCGCCGGGCGATACGTGTCCGTGCGGCAGCCCGTCGCGCTCGCGCCGGGCCGGACCGCGCGCTTCGGGCGCATCGAGCTGCCGCTGCAGCCCGGTCGCCTGACGGGTCGCGTGCTGCGCTCGGACGGCGTGCGGCGCGGGAGCGGCGTGACGCTCCTGCTGGCCGGCGACCCCGCCGACGGTCTCACGGCCGGCCGCACGCTGCGGGCCGTGACCAGCCCCCCGGACGACGCCTTCGACGTGCGTTTGCCCGCCGGCGCGTGGACCATCACACCCATCGCCGAGGACTACGTGACCCCGGCGCCGACGAGCGTGGGCGTGCCCGCGGAGGGCGAGTCGAACATCGAGCTCGCCCTGCAGCGGCGCGTGCACGAGGTCCGGGTGCCCGCGGTGCTCGGGCGCGACGCCGAGGCCGTGTTCATGCGCGATCCGGACCTGACCTTCGGCCGCGTGTGGTGGGACACGGAGGAGCCCCCGGTGGACCTGCCGCTGGAGCCCCTGCAGGGCCCCGAGGCCGACCGCCTGACCTTCGACGTCGGCGACGAGAACCGCCTGTACACGCTGCACTTCCAGCTCGCCAACGCCGAGTTCCTGATGGACCCCGCCGACGCCTACGCCGCGCTGACGCCCATCCTGTCCGTGAACGCCGTGCTGGACACGCAGCCCCCGGAGATCCAGCGCGTGGAGATCGCCGGCGGTGCGCCGGTGGTGAACACGCTCGTGGTGCCCGTGTCCATCGAGGCCACGGGCGCGGACACCGTGGCCGTCTGGAACGCGCCGGACGCCGGCTGCGACGGCGCGCCGAGCTGCGGCGACCCGGAGATGCAGCCCTTCACCGGGACCGTGGTGCACGCGCTCGACGAGACCAAGGTCGGCGTGGAGCAGACGGTCTGCCACATGGCCTGCGACGACGTGTGCAACTGCACGACGCCCGCGGCGAGCATCGCCCGGCTCGGCACGTTCCGCGACCGCCCCACGCCCGTGCTGAGCAGCCTCTCGCCCGAGACCATCGAGGTCCACCAGTTCGAGATGCTGCCCGATCCGGACTTCCCGGACGCGCCGCCCCGCCCGACGACCTACATCACGCTGTCCGGCCAGAACATCGCCTACGACACCGTCGCGGTGATCGGGGCCATCGAGCTGCCGTGCGAGCGCTCCCCGGGCGCGAACGACGGCCGCGACTGCCGGGCCGACGACCCCCGCGACTGCCTGGACATGTGTGTGATCGACCTGTCGCGGCCCGAGGCCGGCGCCCTGCGCGACAACGCCGGCACCTACCCGGTGCGCCTGCGCACGCCGACGCCCGTGCTCGGCGGCGAGGGCTTCTCCACGCCGCGATTCCTCACGGTGGCCACGTTCCTGCCCATCATCGAGGCCATGACGCCCCGCGGCATCACCGTGGCGGATCTCTCGAACCCCGACCTGCGCGGCCTGCTCGAGGACGCCGAGTTCGGCGGCTTCGACTTCTCGCGGGTTTTCCCGGCGACGGTCGACATCCGCGTGCGGGTCTGCCGCGACGCGGACAACGTGCAGTTCCGCCTCGGCCCCAACGTGGGCCGCGTCCTGGACGACCCGCCGCCGCCCCGCATCGTGTTCCCCGAGGGCACGGGCAGCCCCTGCGCCGGCCGGGTCGGCCGCGAGCTGCGGCTGCGCTTCGACACGGACCGGCTGGTGGAGCTCCCCGAGTCGGACCAGGTCGTGAGCGTGCTCAACCCCAGCCCCGGCGGCGGCGTGGGCACGGCGAAGTTCGGCATCACCAACGTGGTGGACAACTGCCTGGCGCAGCCCACCTGCGTGGCGGCCCTGACCTCGCGGCGCCCGCTGGACGCCACGGGGCTGAGCACGTTCTTCGCCTCGCGCACGGACTTCGGGCAGCAGTTCAGCGGCCTGGCGTGGCGGGGCGGCGACGCGGCCGCGCTCCACTGGCGCTACCGCGAGGAGGACGTGCCCGGCGTGCTCGACGGCTCGCACCTGCTGTCGCCCTCCGTGGTGCGCGTCACGCCCGAGACCGCCGGCGGTGTCATCCCGGCGTTCCTGGGGCAGCCCTTCGCCGTCACGGTCTCCGACACGCGCGGCGTACAGCCCCGCGTGTCGCTCAACGCCGTCGCCCGCCGCAACGACGGCCGCTTCGCCGGCGCGTCGGCCCCGATCGAGGCGGTGATCGGCCGCGACCCGCGCGACGTCCTCACCGAGGACTTCGACGGCGACGGCCACCTGGACGTGGTCGTGTCGAGCTGCGTGGGCAACCAGCTCGTGCACCGGCGCGGTCCCTTGACGCAGCCGGGCGCCAGCACGGACCTGCCCGCCCTGGGCTGCCCCACGGCGCTCGCCACGGGGGACCTGGACAGCGACGGCCTGCCGGACCTGGTCAACCTCGCCGAGTCGACGGGCGGCGCCACGGTCCGCCTCGGCCGCGCGGGCGGGCGCTTCTCGCTGCCGGTGACCTACGACATGCAGGCGCGCCCCCTGGCCCTGGCGCTGGGCGACTTCGACGAGGACGGCAACGTGGACGTCCTCACCGCGAGCACCGAGGCCAGCGACGAGCCCTGGGACCGCGTCTCGCCGCCCCGGCCGCCCGCGGTCCCCGCCCGCAGCAAGCTGTTCGTGCGCTGGGGTCGGGGCGAGCGCGGCTTCACGTTCCCCAAGGCCATCCTGCTGCCGCCCCGGGCCGGCATCGATCCGGCCCCCGTCGATCCGCCGGCGCCGGTCGTCGGCGCGGCGCGCCTGGTGGCGGCCGACCTGAACCGGGACGGCCTGCTCGACCTGGTCGCCGCCGAGGGCGGGGTCTTCCGGGTGCTGCGCGGCACCGGCGATCGCGACGCGCCCTTTGCCTGGTTCGCGGCGAACCGCGACCAGTCGGCCCGGCTCGGCCACACCATCTCGGACCTCGCCGTGGGCGACCTGGACGCGGACGCGCGCCCGGATCTCGTCCTGGCCACGGCCGACGCCGACGCCGATCCCGACGTGCATCAGGGCGGCGTGCTCACCTGGCTCGGCCAGGGCGACGGCGGCTTCACCAAACTCGCCACGGCGGATCTCGACGAGGTGGCGAACCTTCGCCTGGGCGACCTCACCGGCGATGGGCGCCCGGACGTGGCCGCCCTGGACCGGCAGGGGGTCGTGCAGCGTCTGGACGGCGTGGGCGACGGCCACCTGGGCGAGCCGGCGAGCGTGGCGCTCTCGGACGGCCCGACGCGCTTCGTCGTCGCGGACGCGGACCGGGACGGCGCGCAGGATCTCGTCGGTGTCCTCGCCGGGCGCGGTCAGGAGGGCCTGGTGCTGCGCCGCGGCGTCGGGCGACGCGCCTTCGGGCCGCCCCACGCGCCGCTGCCCACCGAGTTCGGCCCCGTCGGCACCGTGCCCATCGACTTCGACCGCGACGGCCACGTGGACGTCGCCGTGCTCAACGAGGAGGCCCAGAGCGTCACGTTCCTGCGGGGCGACGGCCAGGGCGGCTTCGTGCCGGCGCTGACGCGCATGCCGCTGGGCCTTTACCCTTCGGACGGCCTCGCGGAGGACATCGACGGCGACGACTGGACGGATCTGGTGCTCACGGACGCCGGCGGCCAGCATCGTCAGGTGCTGCGCGGCGACCGGGGCACGTTCGTGGTCGACGAGGTCGCGCGGGTCGGACAGCGCATCGGCTTCTTCGACCCCACGCTCGCCTGCCGGGGGCCCGTGTTCCCGCGGGACCGCCTGATGGCCGTCGACCTGGACGGTGACGGCACGCGCGAGCTCTTGCACGCCGAGGCCGGCTTCGTGCACCGCCTGTCGCGCTACCTGACGGGCAGCGAGTTCGCCACGGACCAGCCGCTGCCCTTCAACGACGACTGCGGCGCGGGCTTCACCACCCTGGACGTCGACGGCACGCTGCGACCGGTGGCCTTCAGCGCCGGCACCCTCGCCGTGGACGTGCTCATGCCCGAGGGCCTGACCACGCTGTACGCCGTCCGCGCCAGCGCCGCCGTGGCGGACCTCGGCGCCGTGCGCTGGCAGCGCATCGTGGACCGCGGCGACATCGCCGGGTTCGCGCCCTATCAGATGTTCGGCAGCGGCCTGTCCTCCGGGGACTTCGACGCCGACGGCCGCGACGACCTCGTCGTCTTCGGTCAGAACGACGACCACCGGTACAGCGTGGTGTTCCACCCGCCGGGGCACGGCGTCCTCACGCGTGCGGACATGCAGGCGGCGGCCATCGGGGGCTGGCTCGACCAGCTCGAGGGCACGGGTGTCCTCCGCGTGTCCCCGCGGCTGGCCGACTTCAACGGCGACGACCTGCCGGACGTGGCCGGCGTGTTCCCCGAGGCGAGCGTGGTCAACATCCGCCTGCGCCGGGCGGCCGAGACCGGCTACTCGGACGTGGACGAGCTCTTCCCGACGGTCCGGGCCGTGCCCTCGGGGCTCGAGGTCGTCGACGCCACGCACGACGGCGTGCCCGATCTGTTCGTGACGAACCAGCAGGACGACTCGCTGAGCTTCTGGGAGCTGCCCGGCCCCGGCGAGTGGACGCTCTCGCTGGCCGACACCCAGCGGCCCCCCGTGGCGCTCGTCGCCGGGCCGCAGGTGCTGGCCAAGGTCCGGCAGGCGTTCCAGGTGATCGACCACCTCGTGGTGACCACCCGCCTGGAGGGCCGCCGCCTGGACGACGTGACGCTCTCGCTGCGCGCGCCGGACGGACGTGTGGTGCCCCTGGGCCGCGGGCCGGCCAACGGCGCGTGGCGGGCCTACTTCGAGGCGCCGCAGGTGCCCCTGGACCACCTGCACGGGCGCCAGCCCACGGGCGACTGGCAGCTCGAGGCCGAGGTCGGCGACGCCGCGCAGGGCGCGCTGGTGGACTTCGAGGTCATCACCCACGGCGCCTTCGTGCAGGCCACCCCGGGCTTCGGGCCCGCGCGGCCACGGCCCGTGCGGTTCCCCGTGGGGGGCACGGGGCGCGCGCTGCGCGACTCGACGCTGGGCGGCACCGACACCGTGGATCTGTCGTGCGCGAACACGGGCGGCGGGCAGCCCGACCGCTGGTTCGAGGTCGAGCTGGCGGCGCCCACGGACGTGAGCCTGCAGCTCGCCGCCGGCTTCGACGCGGCCCTCGAGGTGCGCGACGGCCCCTGCGCGGACCCCGGCGCCGTGCGTCAGTGCGCGCGGGGCGGCGCCGCCCGGGTGGGCCCCCTGCCCATGGACGCCGGCCGGTTCTGCGTGATCGTGGACGGTGATCCCGGCGCGGGCGTCGGCATCCGCTCCGGCGGCTTCGATCTGTTCGTGCGCGCGGCCGACGCCGCCCCGGATCCCTGCGCCAACGGCGGCTGCCCGCCGGACCTCGACGCCGCCGTGCTCCCGCCCCTGGACGCGGCCTCGCCCATGCTCGACGCCGGCCCGCCCCCGGACGCGGGCACCGCCGACGCGCTCGTGTCCGACCAGGACGCCGGGGTGGTCGGCGAGGTCATGTGCAACGGCGCGCCCTGTCGCGACACCTGCTGCGTCGGTTTCGCCGGGGCGCGCTGCGCCGTGGGGTGCGGCTTCTTCGAGATCCCGGCGCTGTGCGACGGCCCCGAGGACTGCCCCGCCGGCGAGCAGTGCTGCGCCGACCAGGGGAGCGGCGCCCGCTGCGGCCAGTGCAACGCCGCCCAGGTCGAGGTCTGCCACCGGGACATCGAGTGCAGCGCGGGGACCTGCATCAGCTGCGCCTTCCCCGGCGTGGGCTCGCTGCAGATGTGCCGCGAGAACGGCTGCCCGTGAGGGGCGGCCGGGCGCGGCCGCCCGCGGACCGTGTCAGCCCCGCGCCCGCCGAAGCATGACTTCGCGCTCGCGGGTGTTGTCCGTGAGCGCCGCCGCCTGCTCGAACGCGCGCCGGGCCTCGTCGGCGCGGCCGAGCGCGGACAGCAGGTCGCCGCGCACCGCCGGCAGCAGGGCGTAGCCCTCGAGCGCACCGCTGGCGGCCAGGTCGTCGACCAGCGCCAGGCCCTCCGCGGCGCCGAACGCCCGGGACACGGCCACGGCCCGGTTCAGCTCGACCACCGGCGAGCCCGTGAGCGAGACGAGGGCGTCGTACAGGGCCACGATGCGGGGCCAGTCCGTGGCCGCCGCCGTGGGCGCGCGGGCGTGGCAGGCCGAGATCGCCGCCTGGAGCGTGTAGGGGCCGAGGGGCCGCGCGAGCGCCTCGGCGCGCGCCAGGGCGGCCAGGCCGCGATGCAGCAGCACGCGGTCCCACCGGCCCCGGTCCTGGTCGGCCAGCAGCACCGCCTCGCCGTTCGGGCCGACGCGGGCCCGGCTGCGCGACTGGTGCAGCTCCATCAGCGCGAGCAGTCCGTGCACCTCGGCCGAATCGGGCATCAGCCCCGCCAGGATGCGGCCCAGGCGCAGCGCGTCCTCGCACAGCTCCGGGCGCATCCAGTCGTCGCCCGAGGTCGCCGCGTAGCCCTCGTTGAAGATCAGGTAGACCACCTGCAGCACCGACCCCAGCCGGGCGGGCAGGTCGGCGGCCGCCGGCACCTCGAAGGGCACCCGCGCCTCGGAGAGCGTGCGTTTGGCGCGCACGATGCGCTGCGCGATCGTGGCCTCCCGCGCCATGAAGGCGCGGGCGATCTCCGCCGTGGTCAGGCCGCCCAGGAGCCGGAGCGTGAGCGCCGTGCGGGCCTCGGGCGACAGCACCGGATGACACGCGACGAACACCAGCCGCAACAGATCGTCCGCCATGGGCGCGTCCAGTGCGGTGTCGAGATCCGGCGCGGTGGCCGGGGTCGCCGCCGCCTCCGCGGCCAGCGCGTCGTGTTTGCGGGCCTGCATCTGGCGGCGTCGGAGCTGATCCAGGCCGCGGTGGCGCGCCGTGGTCATCAGCCACGCGCCCGGGTTCGCCGGGATGCCGTCCACGGGCCAGCGCTCCAGCGCGGCGACGAGCGCCTCCTGTGCCAGATCCTCGGCGGCGCCCAGGTCGCCCAGGCGCCGCGAGAGGGCGGCGATCAGGCGGGCCGACTCGATGCGCCAGACCGCCTCCACGGCCCGCCGCGACGCCGCCTCGGCCCCGCCCATGGTGTGCTCAGCCGCCGTTCTTCTGGCGCTCGATCTCGGCGATGAGGCGCTCTTCCTGCGCCCGCAGCTCCGGGGTCATGGCCTCGCCGAAGTCCTCCATCGAGAACACACGCCGGATCTCGATCTCGGACTCCTCGCCGGGCATGGGATCCGGGCAGCGGCGCACCCACTCCACGGCTTCTTCCATCGACTTCACCTGCCACAGCCAGAAGCCGGCGATGAGCTCCTTCGTCTCGGCGAAGGGCCCGTCGACGACGGTCTTCTGCCCGCCGGCGAAGCGCACGCGTTTGCCCGCCGCGCTGGGGTGCAGGCCCTCGCCCGCCAGCATCACGCCGGCCTGCACCAGCTCCTCGTTGTACTGACCCATCTCGGTCAGCAGTCGCTCCTCGGGCATCACGCCCGCCTCGGAGTTCTTCGTCGCCTTGATGATGACCATCACGCGCATGGGATTTGCCTCTTGTTCTCGTGTCGGGGTGTCTGGGGGTCCGCAGAGACGACGAAGGAGCATCGGCGAGATCGACACGGTGCGCGCTTTTTTTCGCGCGGATCCCGCCGAGGCCGAATCGGCCTTGCCGCCGCCCCATCGGTGACCATCTTCCCGAGTGGGGAGCGAGGAGTGGCCCATGAAGCGTCCGACGACCCCCCAAGTTTTCCTGTTCGACGACCTGCACACGGCCCACGACGCCGTGACGCGGCTGCTGGCGCGGGGTGTGCCCGCGGACGCCTTGGGCATCATCACCCACGATGAGGCCGGCCACGCGGTGGTCGACGCTTCGCTCAACGGCCGGGTCGAGCCGCTCGACCCCATCCAGACGCGGACGTTCTCGGAGCGCGCGGCGCGCAACGGCGCGCGGGGGGCCGTGGTGGGCGGCCTGTTCGGCATGCTCGGCGGCCTGGCCGCCCTGGCCATTCCCGGCGCCGGCGCGCTGCTGTTCCTGGGCTCCGTGGGCGGCGCCTTCGCCGGCGGCCTGCTCTCGGCGCTCTCGACCCACATGGTCCACGAGACCGAGGCCGTGATCTTCGAGGAGGCCCTGCGCCGCGGCGGCACGCTGGTCTTCGCCCACGACGAGACCGCCGACCGGCCGGATCTGGGGCCCGTGATGGTCGAGGCCGGCGCCACGCACGTGCGCTCCCGCGTCGCCCGCTGGCGCGCCGAGGGCTGGACCGGCTACACGCCGCCCGCCGACGTCGTGCCCCCGCCCGACGAGCCCGAACCGCCACGCGAGGACTTCTTCCGCCACGTCGATCCCGACGCCATGGACCCCTGGGTGCAGGCCCACTGGACGCGGCTGGTGGACCCCATCAAGGCCGCCTGGCCGAGCCTGAGCCACGAGGATCTGCGCCACATCGACGGCCGCCGCGGCGCGCTCGTGCAGCGTGTCCACGAGATCTACGGCGACTCGCAGGAGACCGTGAACTGGCGGCTCGACGAGCTGCTGGCCGAGGTGCTCGGCACGCCGGCGATTCAGGACTCGCCTTCGGCGCACCTGGCGACGGTGTCGGAGTCGTGAGGGACCGCCCGCGGCCGGCCCCCTACAGCACCCGCTCGATCGCCGGGCCCAGCTTCACGGGCGCCTCTTTCGGGGCGAAGCGCTGCACGGGCTGGCCGTCCTGGCCGATCAGGAACTTGGTGAAGTTCCACTTGATCGCCGTGGTGCCGAGCAGGCCGGGCGCGGCCTTGACGAGCCACTGGAACAGCGGGTGGGCCCCGCGGCCGTTGACCTCGACCTTCTCCATGATGGGGAAGCTCACGCCGTAGTTGAGCTGGCAGAAGCGCCCGATCGCGTCGGCGTCCCCGGGCTCCTGCCCGCCGAACTGGTTGCAGGGGAACCCGAGCACGACCAGGCCGCGGGGGCCGTAGGTGTCGTGCAGGCCCTGCAGGCCGGCGTACTGGGGCGTGAAGCCGCACTGGCTCGCCGTGTTGACCACCAGCACGGGCTTGCCGCGCAGGTCTCCGAGGGCGAAGGGCGTGCCGTTCAGGCGGCGGACCTCGAAGTCGTACAGGCTGGGCATGGGGGCGTCTCCGGCGCGTCTGGGGTCAATGAGACGCGCGAGCGCCCCGCCGGTTGCGCCGCCCCCGCGCGAGGCCGAGCAGCGCGAGCAGGCCGAGGCTCGCCGCGTCCGCCCCGCCGCCCGTGGTGCGGCAGCCGCAGCCCGAGTCCCCGCCGACGTCCGCCGACACCGTGCCGGTGCCCATGCCGCCGCTGCCGGCGTCCGGGCCAGCGCCGCCCGAGCCGCCGTTGCCGCCGTTGCCATTCCCGCCGCCCGCGCCGCCTGCGCCGCCGTTGTCCGGGTGCCGCGCGGCGATCTCCGCCGACCGATCCTCCTGGATGACCGCCGGCCCGCTCAGGGGCAGGCGCTCGATCACGGCCGCGCCGGGCTCGGCGCCCTGCCGCACGGTCATGCCGCGCGCGCGCTGGATCACGTCCGCGTTGCCGGTATTCGCGGTGTAGTCGAGCAACAACCCGCCCGGCGTGCGCACCTTGACGTTGCTGTAGTCGTAATAACCGTCCGCGTTGCACTGATAGATGATCCCGGTGGCCTCGTGGACGTTGTTCACCTCCAGCAGGTCCGGATTGAAGGCGAAGGCCGGATCCTCGGTCATCTCATCGGCGCTCATGGAGCTGGTGAAGCGCGTGAGATAGGGCTGACTGGTGAACAGACCGGCCACCGCCAGCCGAGGCTCGTTGATCTCCGTGCGAATCCGCTCGGCGAGCGCAGCGCCGTCGACGATCTCGTCCGCCGGGTTGGCCACGGGCCCGGCGCAATCGAGATACGTGGGCTCCTGGCCGCTCTCGAAGTCCGGCGGCAGCAGGATGCTGCGCAGCAGGCGGGCGACGTCCGGGTCGAACATCGGGATCTCGCAGGTGAACGGCCCGAGCTCGGCGATGGTGTGTACGTTCGCCAGGCGGTCGAGCACCTCCTGCGGCGCGGTGTAGAACGTCGGTGTGTTCTGGGCGGTCAGGCGCCCGGCGAAGTCCGTGGCGAAGGCCTGCCCGCCGGCCTCGTCCGCGGCCTGGGCGACCACCGCCGAGTAGTTCTGGCCCGTGTAGCCCAGCCAGTCGATGGCGGCCTCGTTGACCTGCACGTGCAGGTAGTTCAGGGGCACGGCCCGCGATTGCCCGAGCACGTGCACGGCGATGCCCATGTCCGGCGAGGCCGCGACGCTCGTGGGCACGATGGGGATCGTCGGCGTGGTCCCCGGGAAGCTCAGGTGCAGGGGCACGATGTCGCCCACGTCCTCGCCGGGCAGCAGCTTGATGGCCACGAACACCGCGCCCTGGTCCACGTAGGGCCGCAGCTTGTCGTCCGTGTCGTCGGGGATCTGGTAGCCGTTCTCGTCGAGCCACATGCGCAGGGACTCGACGTTGCGGGCGTCCAGGATGGCGCGGTCGTAGGGGCCGACGGGCTCGCGGGAGAGCACCTCGACGCCGCCGCCGCCGCCCTCACCACCGGAGCCGCCCCCTGCCGCCGAACCCCCGAAGCCCTCGTTCTCGTCGTAGTACTCCTCGCAGACGACCTGCTGCTCCCAGCGGCTCACGTAGTAGAGCGCCTGAAACTGATCGAGCGCCGTCAGAATCCCCTCGCTGGAGAGCGTCGTCTCGACGCCGCGCGGCACGGGCAGCAACCAGCCGAACTCCTGGGGCGGGCCGGCGTACACGATGCGCACGTGCATGTGCGTCGTCTCGCCGTCGACGGCGAACAGGATGCTCTCCTGCGACTGCACGACGGGCGTGGAGTTGTTGCAGAACAGGCCGCCGCAGGCGAGCGCGGGCGTGGGCAGGGCCGTGGCGGCCAGGAGCAGTGGGATGTGTTGCAGACGCATGGGGAGCCCTCGATTCAAGAGACGCGGATGGCACAAAGACCACGCGCACCCTACGCCCGAGGGCCGAAGCGTTGCAATTGACCGGGATCGCGCCCGCTCAGCGCGTCAGCGCAGGCGCCAGCCCGAGTTCGGGTCGCCGGCGTTCTCCTGCATGTACTCGGCCCGGATGGCCGCGGGGAACTCGCCCTGCCGCAGCGTCCAGGTGGTGCCCTCGGGGGTGATGGTCTCCAGGTACGGCGGCGCCTCGGGATCGTCGCCCGCGACCGAGGTCGTCGTCACGCCGCCACACATCCACAGGCCCACGCGACCCTCCGTCGCCGCGGTCCCGAAGGGGCAGTAGCCCGTGACCGGGTCGCAGCCGGGCACCGCGGCGTTGTCGCCGACGAACAGCGCCTCGCCGCAGGCGATCTCGCAGTGCGCGCCGCCCGTGTGGGCCGTGCACCCGCAGGACAAGTGCCCGAAGGCCCCGGGGTTGCCCGCGCCGAGCACGCCGATGGGGTTCTCGCGGTGGCCGGGGCAAAGGTCACGCCAGGCGTCCACGTCCGCGGGCTCGTTGCGGGGGCTGGCCACGGGCGCCGGCTTCCACTCGTCGATGCAGCCGCGCGTGTAGACGCCGTCCGCCGAGGTGTCCACGTAGCGGACCGAGGCGAAGCCGACGTCCTGGCGACGCACGGCCTGGCCATCGACCGGGGTGCAACTGACGGACGGTGCCTCGCCGGCCACCGCCGGGTTCAGGCTGCACTGGTGCATCGTCAGGGGGCTCTGGCGATCGTCGAAGGCCGTCTCGGGCGCGTCGGCGAGCGCGTGGAACGCGTTGTAGGGCTGCTCGTAGGGGCGGGCCCGCGGGTCCCGCGGCGCGATGGGATCCACGGCCCGCACGCACTTGAACTGGCTGTGGTGGCCCATGCCCATCCAGGGCAGGTCGGCGGCCCGGTCCGCCAGCGCGGTGTCACACACGCCGTGCGCCGGCGGCCGGTCGAAGGCGCCCTCGGGCGTCGGGGCCACCGGCGGCGGCACCGAGCAGGTCCCCGTGCGGCGATCCGCGCCGCAGTTGAACTGCGCGAAGTCCAGACCGGACCGCTGCTGGATCCCGGCCTGATTGCCGTTGCCGGCCGGGTCCACGTCCCAGCTCGCGTCGCGGTTGCGCACGCAACTGCGCCAGTAACCGTCCGTGAGATCGCCGTCGGCGGCGTCGGCGTCCCCGGCCTCGGGGCCGCGGTAGCCCAGCGGGAAGTCCGCGTCACACCGCGAACGCTCCCGGATCGTCAACACGCCCCGCCGCGCGCCGCAGCGGCCGCCCATGCAGAAGTCGGAGCCGCACTCGTCGTCCGTGGCGCAGGCGTTGCCGCTCGGCACGTTCTGCACGTACGCCGACGCGTAAAGCTCGATGAAGTACCCGAGGTCGACAAAGGGCCGCAGCGTGCTGTTGTAACCCACGGCGGCGGTGCCCTGGGCCTCGGCCACGTCGTCGATGCCGTTGGCGTTCACGTCCGCCCCGGCCGCGCAGGCGCGCGTCAGCGGGTTGAGCTCTTCGGGGCGCAGGCGCCGCGCGCCGGCGGGGTACTCCGGGTTCTTCACGCTCGTGAGGAACGGCGCGCTGGGGTCGTCCGTGGCCTCGTCCTCCCAGAGGCCGATGCCGCCCGGACCCGCGCAGGGGCCGTCCTCGGGCCGCTGGAGGCCGTCGTCGCAGACCGCGAGCGAGTACGTCTGACCCAGCTCGTTGACGAGGTCCACGCGCTCGATGGTCTGCACGTCGCAGCGGGCGTTCTCGCGCAGGTGCCGGTCGGCGCCGGGGCCGAAGTAGGTGGCCGCGGTCACGTTGACATAACCGTCGCCGTCGGCGTCGCACTTCTGCGTGCCGAAGTCGTTGTCGTTGACGAAGTAGCCCGGCAGCGTCTCGCAGAAGCAGCGGTTGTCGTTGTCGATGGTGTAGGGGGACAGGCCCCGCTCGCCCTCGCCATTGCAGTCCTGGATCTGGCAGACCACGCACTCGCCGCCTGCGACGACGACGCCGTTCATCACGGTCTGGCGCAGGGCCTGGCCGTCCGGGCAGGGGCGGGCGTTGCACAGCGGCGGCATCCCAGCGCCCTGCTCCACGCAGAACTGGCCGGCGGCGCAACTGTCCGCGGCGCAGGCCTGGTGCGGCAGGCAGGCGCCCGCGGGGTCGTTCGGCTCCGCGGCGTCGAAGCCATCCAGGCAGGGGCCGCAGCCGCCGATCGGCGCGCCGTCGCAGGAGCGGTGCGCCATGCCGCACTCGACGGCGTCACAGGCGAGGCTGAGGCACTCGCCGGCGACGTCCGCGAAGCCCGCCATGCAATCCCCGCAGGCCGCGCCGCCGGGCCCGTCTACGCAGTCGCGCACCGCGTCGTCGCACTGCGCCCGCAGGGCGGAGCCGGGGTCACACGTGGCGGCGTCCGCCACGCACTCGGCCCCCACGGCGTGGTAGCCGGCCAGGCACACGCCGCACTGGGCGACGCCGCCGTTGGTCTCGCACTCGCGGTTCTGGGCCGCGCACATGGGGGCGATGCTCCCGGGCTGGCCGGGCACGCAGGTGGGCGGCACGTCCGACACGCACGCGCCGCCGCGCTCGGCGAAGCCGGGGAGGCAGTCGCCGCAGATGGCGTCCTCGCCGGCGGGGGGGTCGACGCAGCCGCGGTTCTCGCCGCCGCAGAGCAGCGCCGCACACGTCTCGAAGGGTCGGCAGGCCATCAGCGCGCCGGCGTCGTCGGTGGTGCCGTCCACGCAGGCGCCGCACTGGGCGCCGTCGTCGACCTCGAGGCAGAGCCGGCTGAGGCCCGCGCACTGGGCGGCGATGCTGCCCGCGGCGCCCGGGGTGCAGTTGGCGCCCACCTGGGCGTCGCACGACTCCGTGCCGGCGTTCCAGGTGTAGCCCGGCATGCACTCGGGCAGGCAGGCCGCGTCCTCGCCCGCTTCGGCGCGGCACACCTGGTGCTCGGCGCAGGTCACGGAGGCGCAGTCCAGGAAAGGCCGGCAGACGTCGTCGTCCGCGTCGCAGACGAGGCCAGCGCCGCAGGCGTTCTGCGGACCGCAGTGGCAGCCCGCAACGTCCGGCGAGCACTCGCGACACACGTCGGCCACGCACGTCAGGCCGTCGCCGCAGGCCCCGCGGGCGCCGCAGGGGCAGTCGGGCAGGCCCGGCAGGCAGGCCGTGCACACGTCGGACTCGCAGTAGAAGCCGGCGTTGCAGTGGCCGTCCGGCAGGCAGGCGCAGCTCTCCGCGCCCTCGGGGCATCCCCCCCCCTGGTCCGGGCCGGGGGGGGCAGCGTCGGCGGTTGCGCCGCCTCCGCCACCGGCTCCACCTCCTCCGCCGCCTGGACCCGCGTCTCGCGGGACGACCGTGCCGCCCTCGGGGCGGGCATCGGGCGTGAGCGCGCCGCCTGTGGTCGAACCGTCCGGGCGCGTGCTCTCACCGCCGCCGCCCTCGGTCCCCGTGTCCGCCTTCGACGACGAGACGCCGTCCCCGCCGCCGCCGCAAGCCGCCGCGCACAGCGCCAGCGTGATCGTCCATGCGTATCTAGACATGGGGCATCCCCCTCAGAGTTCGGTGAAGTCCGTATAGTAGACGAAGAGACGGATGTCGTTGATCGAGCCGAGATCGAGATCCTGATTCACCCGCTCGTCGCGCTGATTGATGAGCAGGCGCCAGTCCGTCGCGATGAGGGGCCGGTCCCGCAGGCGGGCGTTCTGGTAGACCTCGTGGTCGAAGACCTTGTTGCCGCCGATGAAGGGGTTGAGCACGGCCGTGAGCTCGGGGAAGCGGTAATACAGCTTCTCGTCGCGCACGGAGTCGATCACGCTGGTGCCGCCCTGGGTGAGGTACAAACGCGCGACGGCGTCCCCGGCCCGGTCGGCGTTGATCTCGGCCTCGATGTACCGGATCTTGTGATTCCGCGTCGCCGGGGAGACGGTGTCGAGGCTCGTCGAGAACGGCACGGCCGTGTAGCCGTGGCGGTCGAGCATGGCCGGGTTCAGGAGCGTCTCGCGCAACATGCCGATGCGCTCGGCGAGGGTGTACGGGCGCCCGTCCGGCGCGGTGCGCGCGATGTTCAGCATGTCGTCGCGCATGGACAGGACCTGCACGCGCAGATTCGGCAGGCCGAACTCCTGCTCGAATTCGAAGAACGCGTTGTTCAGGTCGTTCATGTAGTTGTCCAGGTTGTACTGCCCGCGCGAGGCCAGGCGCGTGAGGAACAGATCGCCCCGGTGCGCATAGCTCTGGCTGGTGTAGTACTCGAACACCAGCGTCGTCCGGTACGCCTCGCGGATGGCGGCGTCGAAGGCCACCTCGGCGTTGATCACCGCATCGTTGCGGAAGATGCGGATGTTCGGGTCGTTGCGCGCGGCGGCCACGTTGATGGCGAGCTGCTGGACCTCTTCACTCTCGGCCTGCAGGCGCTGGCCGCGGTTGTAGAGGCGCTGCAGTTCACCGCGCTGGAGGCTGATCTGGTACTGGGCGCGCAGGGCGTCGAGCTGCTTGCGCTTCATCTCGACCAGCAGGTCGGCCACCTGGCGCTTCACCTCGAACTCGGATGAGGCGCACGCCTGCTCGTACGGCCACTCTGCCTCCTTTTCCTGAAGTTCGAGGAGCTCGATCTGTTTGTCGAAGATCTTGCGCTGCTGGATCTGGACGCCGACCTCCAGGCCCGCGTGGACGACCGCGTATCCGACGCCGATATGCGCCGCTGCAGCGCACGCCAACGCCGCCCCCGCGCCTCCACCCGGGGCGAGTGCCGAGGCGCTCGCCCCGGCGCAGGTCAGCAATGCGCCCATCTCCTGGCCAGCCAGCGACAATGCCGACTGCATCAGGTTGATGTCGAGCTGCGCGTCGTTGATGTCGTCCTGCAGGTTGATGCTCCTTCCGCGGTTCTCCCGCACGAGCAGCCGATACATGTCCTGTACGCCGCACATGTCGACCATGTACTGGTTGGCGATCCCGATGTGGCTGATGACATCCCGAATGGCCTGCAGTCGGTCCTGCAGGTCGATGTTGCCCTGCTCCATCGCAATCATCGCCGAGTAGATGTCTCCGTTGTCGACCAGGCCACACGGATCGCCGAATCGCTCGAGGATGGGGGAGAGCGTCGCGTATTTCTTGATCGCCGGATACACCACGCCGTCAGGCCCGACGAAGCTGCCGCAGATTTCGCGAAGCTGGCCCTCGTAGGTGTTGCGCAGGCGCACCAGCTCCGACTGGAACTCGGCGGCGTCCGTCTCGAAGGCCCGGTCGCTGGCGATGGCGGCCTCTTCCTTGTCGCGGGCCAGGCGGAGCTTCTGGTCGACGCGAAGCAGCATGTTCTCGAAGCCGTTCGTTTCGCGGACGTCGATCGTCGGGAACGGGATGTAGTCCGGCGCGAAGCCGAAGATGTTCACGTCGTCGGCGATCTCCCGATACGCGTTCTGCATGTCCATCAGCGCCGCGCGATAGCGTCGCGCCGCGTCCTCCATGGTCACCCGCACGCCGTCGCGGGCGCTGTCGTCCACCTGGGCGATGATGCTCTGCAGCATGCGCGACAGGATCACCGACTCGAGATAGGCCGCGGTGTATTCCCGCTCCAGCACGCCCCGCGCCAGATCCGGCCGGTTCACGCGCTGGTATCGCTCGGCGATCGCGCTGGCCGTGCGGGTCTTTTGCGTCGAGGCGCGGATGACCCGCTCGAAGTACTCGCCGACGGTCTCGTCGGTCACGAAGTTGCGCGCGGGGTCGCCGTTGATGCTCGTCCAGAGGGTCGGCGCGAGGGAGAACAGCCGGGTGACGGCCTCCTGGTAGTACTGGCGCGCCTCGTACAGGTTGCGGAACTCGCCCCCCACCACGCCGGAGAGCTCGATGCCGTTGGGCTCGAAGAGCGTGCCGCTGAAGGCGCCCGCGCGGTTGCCCGCGATGTCGTAGCGCGAGGCGAACGCACGGGTGAGGGACTCGTCGCCCATCATGGTCAGCAGCTCGGCATAGAGCCGCTCGAAGCCGTCGCGGAGCGACTCGCGCGGGGCGTTGCCCGGGTGATTCGGCGGGCCGATGGCGAAGGCCTCCTGCAACGTCTCGACCACCAGAGACTGGTTCGACTGCGACAGTGCGCTGAACTGGGCCGGCGCCCGCCAGATGGAGAGCAGGCAGTCGATGCGGGTCCGGATCTCCTCGATGGCCTCCGGATCGTAGCAGTACGGGATCTGGTCGGAGTCCGGCAGACAGATCTGCGGGGCGAACCCGACGGCCGAACCGGTGCGGCCACGGAAACGCGTCTTGTAGCGGAACGCCTGGTCGACGGCCTCGTTCAACGGCCGGAAGACGGCCACGGGCTCGGGCAGCGGCGGGAAGAAGACCTTGCCCGCGCGCAGGTCGAGGCGGTCGGCGCTGCAGAGCGCCTGGTTCTGGTCGCGACAGGTGAAGGCCGGATCGAGCTGGGCCACGTGGCCGGCATCGACGAGGACATTCAGTGCGGACTGGCACGTGCCTCGGTCGCCGTTCGCCCGCGTATTGCAGCGGTGGGCCGCGGGGTCGGGCGCGCCGAGCTGGAGGACGAAGTAGGTCACCTTGCTGCCCGCCGGGCACGCCTCGACGACATCGCCGCCCGCGCCGTCGAAGGTCCCGGTGGCTTCGCAGTAGTAGTGCACCGATTGCCCGGGCTCCAGGCAGGGCTGATCGCTCCCGGCGATGTCCAGGCCCTGCAGACAGGCCAGGCCGCCCACCGTGCGGGGCACGCCGTGCACCAGGGTCTCGACGGCGCCGTTGGGGTTGGCGATCGCCCCGCCGCCGCGTGGGGCCAGGCCACCGATGAGCTCGACCAGATCAGCGCTGCAGGCGGGGGCCAGGTCCTCCTGGATCTCGGCGACCTGGACCGGCGGCGAGGCGCCGTCGAAGACGTCCGGGATGCCGTTGGCCTGGCCGGGTCCGAGGTCGGTCTCGACGTCCAGGTCCTGTCCCGAACGGGACATCATCATGTAGCCGTAGGCCGAGAAGCCCGCGGTGTCCGAGGCCCCGAAAAACGACTCGAAGCGCTCCTCGAAGATCAGGAAGAGCTGTTCCTGGTTGATGAAGCCGCCGTCGATGATGCGCAGCTCACGCCGGCGCGGGCGGCCATCCGGGATCGGGTTCGAGCTGGACAGGTGCCGATTGCGGGCCACGAGGGCGAGATCGCCGAAGGGCAACTGCGTGCTGCGGCACTCGGCGCGGTAGGGGCCGAGCTCGTCGCTCAGGCCTGTGTTGCGTGCGAAGCCGACGGGGAGCCAGGGAAACTCCTCGCGCGCGAAGCCGGCGGGACAGTTCGCGTCGGCGTCCTCCATCTCGGTGCGACCGCCGACGTTGATGCGCGCCGCAGGCGTCTGAGAGCGCACGGGGTCGACGAGCAGCAAACAGGAGCCCGTCGGCGTGCGCGTGCAGGCCCCCGGCGCGCCGGCCAGGGGGATCGTGATGGCCGGGTCGCCCGCATAGTGCAGCGCATCCGCGCTGTTGATGCGGCCGGCGAGCACGTTGCCGTCGGACTCCAGCAGGTTCATCGCGATGGGCAGCTCCACCGCGCCCGAGGGGATGGGGTTCTGCCGGGTGTTGGTCGTGTAGCTCGTGAAGCCCGCCTGATTGCTGTCCGTCAGGTAGCAGGCGGCGCTCTGGCCGTAACGAGTGCGGCAGTCCCGCGCGACGCGCTCGAAGCTCCAGGACCCGGTGCGCGTCGACGTCAGCATCGCCGTGAAGTCGTTGTAAGACACGCGCTGGGCCCGGAAGCCGCCCCAGACCTGCATGAGCGCGTTGCCGACGGTGTCGATCGTCGCGTCGCGGCTGCCGGCCTGCTGGAGCGCGTTGGCAGGGGCGTTGGGCCGGGCGGCCCAGGCGCTCAGGCCCTGGGCGCCGAACTGCGAGAAGTAATACATGCGGCCGGTCCACTGTCCGGTCGCCGACTGGGTGTAGGCCAGGTCGAGGCGAGCGGTGTTCATCTGCGGGTGCGAGACCTCGATGACCCCGGTGTAGCGCACACCCGGCGCGCCGCCGGCGTTGGCCGCGTGCAGCGTCGCCGAGCTGTTCGCCGGCACCTGGACCTCGATCTCCTGCGCCCGCTGGGCGGGGCGGCCGTCGACGAACAGATCCAGCCACGTCAGAGGGCACGACACGGCAGGGTTGCACTGCAGGCGCGCGTCGGCGGCGAGCTGATTGCATACGGCGGGCGGGCTGCCCGCGTCCTCGCAACGCGACCGCACCACGGCCTCGCGGTCGTCGCAGGACAGGTCACAGCGCAGCTCGGGGTCGAAGTCCTCGCGGCGCTCGATGGTCGCATCCTCGCTCGTCAGCGCGTGGGCGGCCTTGCGGATCGTGTAGCGTTGCGCGGCGTTGCTGCCGTTGACGATTTGGAACGTGCGGTCGGTGTCGTAGCTGGAGAACGAGAGCGAGGGCGTCGAGAGCGTCACGGTGCCGAGGACCTGCATGTGCGGCTCGCCCACGGCGGGCACGCTGTAGAGACACACGCCCGACACACCGTCCGCCAGGGCGGAGCAGTTGTAGCCGTCCGGGCAGTCGCCCCCGTCGAGGTCGCAGCTCTTGCGGCAGACCTTCAGGTGGCAGATCGAGTCCGCGTCGACGCAGTCGTCGTCGTCGACGCAGTTCGACAGACACTGACCGTTCATGCAGCCCTGATGCTCGGGGCACTCCGCGTCCGTGTCGCAGCTCGGCACGGGATCCGCCGGCAACAGACACGAACCCTCGCGGCAAACGCGGCCGTCGCCGTTCTGGCAATCCGGGGCGAGGCCGTCCGCCGGGCAGGCGCGCACGAGGCCCGTCACGCGGTCTGTGTACGTCTCGCTCTTGCACACGGTGTAACAGCGCGCCACGCCCGGATCGGGGATGCCGTCGTCGGGCACGCAGCGATCGTCGTCGTCGCACTCCAGGCCGGGGTCACAGGCGTCCATGTCGCAGTTGCATCCCAGGGAGCCGGCATTGCAGGTCTGACACCGATCGGCGCGGCAGGCGAGGCCGTCGTTGCACAGCCCGTCCGCGTCGCAGGGGCCTTGCAGCCGTCCAGTCTGGTCGCGGCAGAGGCCGCCCTCGCAGGCCAGCCCGGGATCACACCGGTCGCCGGCGGCGCAGGGCTGCCCGTCGCCCCCGCGCGGCTCGATGCACACGTTTCCGGCGCACTCCAGAACACCATTGCACTCGCCGGCCACGCAGGCGCAGGCCAGCGTCCCGGCCGTGCAACCCTCGGGCTGGCAGGTGCCGCTCTGGCAGGCGTCGTCCGGGGCGTCGCAGGTGTTGCCGGCGCCGCAGGGGCAGCCCGTGTCGCCAGCCGGGCAGTCGTTGGGGCGACACACGTCGTCGCGGCACACGGCGCCGCCTGTACACTCGCCGGCGTCGCACATGCAGCCGAGCTCGCCCGTCGTGCAGCCGGGGCGCGCGCACACGTCGTCCGTGCACACGAGCGCGCTGCCGTCCTCGGCCAGGCCGCAGCGGCCCGCGGCCGTACAGGGGCACGTCTCCGCGCCCCGGGGGCAGTCGATGGGCACGCAGAAACCGTCCACGTTGCAGCTCAGGTCCGCCGAGGCGCACTCGCCCTTGTCGCAGGGGCAGTCGCGGGTGCCCACGGGGCACTCGACCGGGGGCGGGGTGTCGCACTTGTGGTCGCCGTTGCAGACCAGCCCGGGCTCGCACCCGCCCCCGGCCGTGCACTCACAGCCGATGGAGCCGGTGATGCAGGTCAGGGCGTCGGACTCGGGGCCGGCGTCGCGGACGGGGGGCGGGGGTGACTCGCCGCCGGTGGCATCCCCACCGGTCGACGCCTCGCCGCCTGTCCCCGTGTCAGGCTGCGTGCCTCCCATCGAGACCGCGGAATCCGTAGTCTTGGGGTTGTTCGAGACTCCGGCGTCTCCACAGGCCACCGCCGAAAGGACTGCAACCCCAATGAGGAACGCTTCAAGCGATTTGAAGGTTTGCACCGCAGACTCCGGGTTTCCATTGATGGTCAAGAAGCTCACGCGCCGGCTCAATTGGAATCGCTGTCGTATCGACCACCGTTTTGCTTCGCGTCCGCCCAATCCTGCCGAAAGCCGCTCCGCGCGGTCTCGTTTGCGCTCGGAAGTTGGCCTTCTTGGGCGGTGGAGCCAATTCGAGGCACTGTCTGCGGAACCTGCGGCATCTGGTCATGCTCTCTGGCAGTATAGAGGCGAAGTGCCCCGCCGGTGTTCCAGGCATGGTCGGCGACGCGGTTCTGCAGGGCCTCCAGGACCGCCACGGCCTCAGGATGATTGGCCCGGGTCGCGGCCGCACGGCTTTCGTCGACCAGCGCCAATAGGCTTTCAGCCTTGCCAACTTCATTCTTGAGCCACGAAGAGACTTGTTCAGACTTCATCGGCATATCTGTCTTGGGGTGCAACGCCTGAACCAGTTCACTCACATTGGCTGCTTGACTTCGAACGACATTGAGCGGTCGCGTAGTCCCGCTCCCCAACAGCCTTACGGCTTTGTCGGCTGTCCCCGCGGGAACGGCCTTGCCGACCGTACTTTCTTTCGACGCGCCGAGCACCCGCACGGCCTTGTTTGGTGTTCCCGAAGGCACAGTCGCACCGTCCTTGACCAATCCCACCGGGTCCACATGGTCCCCGAACCCATTGCCCACATAAGCATAGCCCGTCGTCGACTCACCCAGGTTGCTCAGATTCCGCGCGCTCGCGGCGGCGAAGAGCGGATCCGGGCTCTCCCACCGCCCCAGCGCGGGGTCCAGCCAGCGATGCTTGAAGTGGATCAGGCCGCTGTCATTGCTCTCCGCGCCCTCCTGACCCGTGAAGCCGTACACGTCCACGAAGCCGAAGTCGTCGTCCCGGGGCTCGCCCGTGGGCAAGAAACCACGCTTGCCCACGAGCTCGCCGTCCGCGGTCGCGACCGTCAGGCTGCCCAGATGGTCGGCGTGCAGTTGCGTCGTCTCATGGCCGTGGTCGAGCAACTGGCGGCGCACGGCCGACCAGAGCAGCGCGTCGACCTCGGACTCGCTGCCCTCCCCCTCCTCGGCGATCGCGGCATCGCCGGCGTCGATGCGGTCGTCGCCGTTGTGGTCGGTCAGCAGGGTGGTGGCGAGCGACTCGGAGTCGAGGCGCGCGACCCGCGCCCGGCCGACCCGCACGTACAGGCTCGAGATGCCGTCGCGCACGTCGAAATCGGGCAGCGCGTAGTGCGTCACGCTGCCGTCCGCACGGGCCTTGACCCGCGTCGCGTCCGCACCGTAGGCGTTCTCCCCGCCGGCTCCCTGGGAGGTCAACCGCCCCTGGTAGTCCCAGGTCAGCGCGCGCTCGCCGCGGCGGGTCACGTAACCGGCCGCGTCGTACTCCAGGGTCAGATCGCCCGCGGCGGTCACCGCGTTGGGGCCCGCGCCGTCGTAGCTGAACGCCCCCGTCAGCCCGTGTGCGTCCGCCTCCCGACTGCTCGTCCGGGACACGATGTTGTCGAGGGTGTCGAACTGCCAGCCGAGCGTCTCGTCCTGCCCGCCGATGCTCAAGTGCGCCTCGCGGGTGCGGTACCAGGCGTCGTGCACGTACTCCACGGACGCGTTCGGGCCCTGGCCGCTGGTGTCCGCCACGCTCAGCAGGTTGCCGACGCGGTCGCGGGTGAAGCCCAGATCCTGAGCCAGGCCGCCGGGGACCGTTGTCGCGAGCGATGTCGGCCGCAGACGGCTGTCGTACGCCAGGGTGTCGGCGCTACCGTCGGCGCGCTCCATGCTCATCATCACGCCCCGCGGGTCGTACTCGACGGCCGCGACGATCCCGTCGATGGTCGTGAGTCGGCCGGCGTCGTCGTAGCGGCGCTCGATCTCACGCCCATCCGGGTAAGTGCTCGACCGCAGCCGGTCGGCGTTGTCGAAGGTGTTGCGCTGCGCGAACAGATGTCCGTCGATCTCGCGCGCAAAGTAGATGGGCCGCCCGCGCAGGTCGAAGCCCTGCCGCTCCAGGCCGGGACCGGGGTAGGTCACCTCGGAGAGCAGGCCCTCGGGGTTGCTGCACTCTTCCGCGTCGCAGCCGTCGTAGCGCATCATGATGCGGCTGCCGGCCTCGTCCTCGGGGTTCCACTTCGCGACCGGGCGATTCGCGCCGTCGTAGGCCATGGCCACCGTCTCGCCACGGGCGTCCGTGCGGGTCAGCACGTTGCCGGCGTCGTCGTAGGTGAGCTGCGTGACCCCGGCGTTGGGGTCGTCGATCTCGAGCAGCCGTCCGGCCAGATCATAGGTCTGCGACTTCTCGTTGCCGGCGTCGTCCGTGTAACCGGTCAGGCGACCGAGGCCGTCGTAGTGCGCCGTGAGCACGGCGGGCGGGCCGTTGGCCGCGAGCAGCCGCTCGATGGCGGTCAGTCGGCCCAGGCCGTCCGTCTTCTGCGTCGTGGGTGTGTTGGCGTGGGGGCTGCGGGCGTCCGTGTCGTTCTCGTCCCAGGCCCGCGTGGCGAGCGGCAGATATTCCGTCCGGGACACGCTCGCCGTTCCATACACGTCGGAGTCGGGGTGGGTCGCGGTCAGCCGCCGCTCCGTGGAGTCGAAGGCGAATCGTTCCGCGAGCACGCCCGCAGGCGGCGACGTCTCGCAGGCGCCGTCCATGCCGATGAACGGCTGATACACGGCCTTCGGCGTGCTGCGGCGGTCGTACACCGTGAAGCCGCCCACTTGCCACCGCCCCTGCGCGAGCCGGGTCCGCGACTGAGTCGAGCGTCCGCGCCCGTCCATGCAGCTCGCCGACTCCAGGTCGTAGGCGCCGCCCACCTGGCTGCGCTTGCGCGCGAGAATGCGGCTCACCGGGCTCGCCAGCTCGTACACGTACTCCTCGGTCGGGTTCTGCAGCGTGTCGCCGCCGGGCAGCACGCGCTTCGTCAAGCGCCCGAACTGGTCGTAGGCGAAGCTGCTGCTGCGCCGGGGCGAGAGCACCTGGCCGTTCTCCACGCGCATCCAGGCCGTGGACTCGCTCACCTTGTCGAACAGCGGCTCGTAGGTCGTCTCGCGGCGTAGCCGGTAGGGCGCGCGCGCAGGATCCTCGAGCAGGATGTCCGTGCCGACCACGCGCAGACCCTCGGCGTCGTAGGTGTATTCGCGGCGGTGGGTGTTGCCGTCCGGCGTGCCGAGCGGGTCGATTGTGGCGATCACGTTGCCGTGCTCGTCGAAGGCGACGCGGCTGGCGACGATCGGGGCCTCGCCGGCTGCCTTGGCGACCGTCGTGCGGCTGACCTTGCCGTGCGTGAGCTGGCCCAGCGCCAAGCCCTCGAAGTCCGCGCCGTCGTAGTAGTTCAGCGTCTCCGACACCAGCGGCGATCCCTCGCGGCCGAAGCTGCGCGTGCGCGTTGCGGCGTGCAGGATCCACCGTCCGCCCGTGTTCTGGGGCGACACATACTCCGTTTCGGTGAACTGCTCGTCGCCGAGACACATCGGCCCGCAAGGCGCGCCGAAGTCGTCGGGGCTGCGGCCTGCGGGGCACGCGGGGCAGGCGCCGCCGCCGATGCGCGTCACGCCCAGGTTCTCCGAGGACACGACGTTGCCGTAGCCATCGTGCGTCTCGTGCGTCTCCAGCGTCACGTGCTCCGCCGCCGGGCGGCCTTCTTCGACCACGGTCGTCGTGCCGACCTGACACAGGTGCCGCACGGGGAAGCGCAGTCCATTGGCCGGCACCTCGGCCACGGGGCAGTCCTCGTATTCGCTCTCGGTGCGCCTCAGGGTGCGGCCCGCGCTCGTCTGCACGCTCGTGAGCTGCAGGCCGTGCCGATACACGTCGTCCTGGCCGACATCGAACGTCACAGTCTGGGTGCCCTCTTCGTGGTCCTCGTCACCCACGAGCGTCTGCACGACCCGGGCGTAGCCGCGGAACTGCTTCTCGACGCCGTCGTAGAAGCCGTTGCGATACGCGAACGTGTCGACCTCGTGCTCTTCGGACAGCTCGTCCCAGGTGTCGATGCGATCGACCACCAGCATCGGGTGCGGCAGCGGCGTGTCCCACGGCTCGCCGCCGCGCGCGATGTGTTCCACGGAGGTGCCGTAGGCCACGTCGATGACACTGCCGATGCCATTGGTGATCCGCGTGAGCAGATTCGGCCGCACCGGGAACAGCTCGAGATACTGGATGTCACCGCCCCGGCCGAGCCACACCACGTCCTGCGAGCCGTTGGCGTTCATGTCTGCAAACAGCACGTTGCGGTCCTGGCGATCCGGGATCTGACCGCCCGCCTCGAGATCCTGGCTCGTGAGCGTGCGCACCTGGAAGAAGCCCTGGCCGTTGCGGCTGATGGCGAACTTCACCGTGCGGCCGACGACGACGACGACATCGGCGAGGCCGTCACCGTTGATGTCTTCGAGCGAGTGTTTCGCCAGCTCCTCGTCGTTGTCGATGGGCGCGCCGGCCAACCGGATTTCCGGGCCCCACTGGCCGTGGCCGTAGTTCACGCGGTAGCGGATCGACCCGATCTGCACCACCACGGCGTCCTGCAGGCCGTCGCCGTTCATGTCGGCGAAGGTCAGGGCGTTCTCGCGGATGCCATACCCCAGCGCCTCGACGCCGGGCGCGGCCTCGAAGCCGCCGCCGCCCAGATTGCGGTAGATGTTGGTGTCCTGGGCGCTCGACCGCAGCAGGTCGATGCGTTTGTCGTTGTCGAAGTCCAGGAACCGGATGCCGGCCAGATCGGCACCGGCGCCGAGCTCGAAGTCGGCGTCCAGATTGGCCAAAGCACCCACGTCCAGCAGGTTGCCGGCCTCGGCCCAGTCGCCCAGGCCGCGGTTGTAGAGGACCTCGGCCGTGCGTGTGTTCAACAGATCGCAGAAGCCGTCGCCGTCCACGTCCAGGGGTTGCACGCGGCCGCTGGTGAGCTGGAACTGCTGCCCGCCGAAGTTGCTGGGTACCGGCGCCCCGAAGGCGCTCCCGCCGTCCGGATCCGGCACGTTCAGGAAGAAGCGCTGGTTGCCGTTGGGCGGGGCGTGCATCAGATCGGGCAGGCCGTCGCCGTTGATGTCGATGAGCGTGGCCTGCCCGGAGGTCGGGTCGAGGTCGACATCACCCATGTCGACCATATAGGGCCGGCGGCAGTCGGCGTCCGCGCACTGCCCGCCGAGGGCCTGGGAGTAGGCGAAGTCGAAGCGCACGGGGTACACGCCGTCGCGCTGGCCGAGGGTCTCCACGCGGGTCAGGCGGGTGAAACCGCCGGCGTCCGCGTAGGGCTCGTAGCTCAGGCGCATGCGCCGGATGCGCTGCCCGCGGGAGAACACGGAGACCTCGCGGAGCCGTGACACCGTGCGCACGTCGAAGCCGGCCTTGGCATCGGACACGACGGACTGCCCGGTGGGGTCCGAGGCGGGCTCGTACGCGAAGGCCACCTGGTAGGTCGACTCGCCGGCGTCGCCCTGGGCGTAGACCCAGTCGACCGCGAGCAGGAGCGACGCGCCCACCTGGCCGGGCTGGGCGTCGTCCCGCTGGTAGGTGTAGTGGAGGCGGTGGCCGAAGACATCCACCATGTCCACCAGCGCGTAGCGGAACGTGCGGCCCGCGTCCTCGTGGCGAGCGGTGGCCACCGCGCGGCCCTCGTGCGTCGCCCCGAAGTAACCCTTGCGGCCGTCGGGGTACTCGGCGAGCCAGTAGCCCGCGGCGCCGTCCCCGGCCTCCACCCAGGTGTACCGGGTGAAGCCGCGCTCGTCGCGGGCGCGATAGACGAGCGGATTCTGCGACACGCGCACGAGCTGCCCGCCCTCGGCCGTGAACTCGTCGTCCAGGTCGTAGTCGGGCAGACCGCGCAGCGTGAGGCGCTCGATGGCCGGCACGTCCATGGACCAGCCGATGCCCACCGCGCCGCTGCCCGCGCCGCTGTCGTAGCGCAGGCCCAGCTCCGGCGTGACGCCCGGAAACCCCTGCGGCACGGGGATCGGCACGTTCCAGGACATCGTGCCCATGTTGAGATTGGGCCGCACGCTCTCGCCGACGCCTTCCAGCGAGCCGGGGCCCTCGGGGAGCGAGACGCGGTCGTCGGAGACGCCCGTCTGGGCCTGGGCGCCGAGCGGGATCGGGAGCATCAGCGCGGCGAGCGCCAATGTGTTGCGGCGCTTCATCGCGCACCTCCCATGCCGACGACGAGCGTGGCTTCGGCGCCGGCGAGGGCCGCGCCGTCCGCGTCGAAACACTGCGACGACAGAACGGACACCTCGGCCGCGCCGGGAGCCAGCACGACCTCGACGGTGCCATCCGGGACCGCACCGCCCGTGGTCGACACGAACGCCAGGGCGATCAGCGGCGAGCGGCGCAGATGATGCCCGCGGGTGCCATCGCGGAAGACGACGCTCTGCACGGCCTTGCCCGGATCCGAGAGCGTGACCTCGCAGCCGCGGGCCGCGGCGGGGACCGCGAGGCCGGTGCCGGCGAAGGGCGGGATGCCGCCCCCGGAGCCGCCGGTGCCGCCGCTCGAACCCCCCGTGCCGCCTGTGGAACCGCCGGTATCGCCGCCCGTAGCGCCCCCGGTCGAGCCGCCCGTCGAACCGCCCGTGGCACCCCCGGTCGAGCCGCCCGTGGCGCCGCCCGTCGCGCCCCCGGTCGAGCCGCCTGTGGACCCACCGCCGCCGCCGTTGGAGCCGCCGGGCACCGGGGTGCCGCCGCGGCCGGCGTCCGCGACCGGCGTGTCACCACCGCCACCGCCGTCCCCGCAACTCACGAGCGGGACGACGAGGACACACAGACAGCATACAAAACGCGGGGTCATCATCGTCGTCTCACTCTTTGAGGCAGGTCAGCAGTCTCACGCCCGGCGCGGACGTGCCCGGGACGTCACCGGTGTTCTGGATCGAAATGCCGCTGAATGCAGAACGGATTTCGATATCCGTGAAGTCCAGTTCCGTTCGGTTGCGCCGGTCGGCGTTGTTGCCGTCGGCGCTCCTGCCGCCGGGGGTATCGGAGCTGGAGCTGATGAGGTCGTGCGTGTGCCCCGGATCGCGGATCGCGTGAGCGTGCCCCGGATCGGTGACCGCATGGGCGTGCTGCCCGACCGTACGGTTCTCGTTCGCGAGCAGGGCGGTGCCGACGACGCTCGCGAGCTCCTCTCCCGGTTGCATCCCGATGAGGTAGCGTCCGCGCGCCAGATCGAACTCCACCCATCCGGCCGGACACTCGGGCAACACGAAGTGCATGACCGCGCCGGTCGGCACCGCCAGCACGGCGGTCATCGACTGCGGCACGGGCGAGATGCGCTGCCGCGTCCCGAAGGTGGTCCAGGGCCCGCCGGCCTCGCTGCAGTCGCCAGCCGGGTTGGCGACGCGGTCGGGTCGGCGGACGGAGATTTCCAGGTAGTGCTGCCGGTTGCGGCCCAGGTACGGCGTGAGGTCCATCGGCACCGCGGCGGGCCCCAACGGCGCCCCCAACCGCACGGCAAACGCGCCGTTGTGGACCGACACCTGCGGGTGGCACTCGCTCCACGGCTGGCCCGCGCCCTGGGGTCCCACAGGCGTGTCGTACAGCGTGAAGGTCATCTGCACTTCGCCGTCGACGGGGACGCCGTCGTTGTCGAGGCTGCCGTGATACGGCACGACCATCTGAACGGGCTCGGCCTGCGCGGTCGCCGACACGAGCAGGGCGCTGACGAGGGCCCCAACGGCGGTCAGTCCTCGGGCATGCAAGTTGGGCATCTCATCCTCCCCCGAAAATCCGGTGCGCAGACCCTGACAGCGGCCCGGACGGGTGTCAACTCGGGGGGCGCGGTCGACCACAGACGTGCTCACCGCGACCCCAGGCTGCCGAAGTCGACGTACACGGCGTGTTCCGCCGGTGCGACTGCGTGGAACTCCTGGTAGGGCGTTCCGGCGCCGGCCCCGGCGCCGCCCCCGGCGCTCGGGCGCGTCGGGAAGGGCACCATGATCGGCTCGCCCCCCGGCCCGGCCGCGCCGCGATTCGCCGCCACCTGACGCATCACATCCGCGGTCGAACCCATGGGGCCGGCCGCGCCGCGGTTCGACGCCACCTGGCGCATCACGTCCGGGAGCGATCCCATGTGATCGGCGCCGCTGCGGTTCGCGCCCACCTGTCGCATCACATCCGCCGTCGACCCCAGATGGCCGGCGCCGCCGACACCCGCGCCGGCCCCCGCCGCGACGTTGGCTCGAACGGCGGCGGTGGAGCCCATCTGCGCGCCAGCGCCCGCCGCGACGTTGGCTCGAACGGCGGCGGCAGAGCCCATCTGCGCGCCGCTGCCCGGCCCGCCGTGACTCGGGGCATGGTCGTGGAACGACGCGGGCTGCGCGGCGGCAGCGTGCAGGCGCTCCAGTGCCCCGCGGCTGCCACCGCCGGAGCGACCCCCCGTGAAGAAATTCTTCACAGCCTGGATCATCGACTTCAACCCCAGGCCCGTCGGGTCCACGTGGTCCCCGAACCCGTTGGCCACATACGCATAGGCCGTCGTCGACTCACCCAGCCGCCCCAGATTCGCCGCGCTCGCGGCGGCAAACAGCGGATCGGGGCTCTCCCAGCGCCCCAGCGCGGGGTCCAGCCAGCGATACTTGAAGTGGATCAGGCCGCTGCCGGTCTCGTCCTCGGCGCCCTCCTGCCCCGTGAAACCGTACACGTCCACGAAGCCGAAGTCGTCGTCCCGGGGCTCGCCCGTGGGCAGGAACCCTCGCTTGCCCACGAGCGCGCCGTCCGCGGTCGCCACGGTCAGGCTGCCCAGGTGGTCCGCATGCAGTTGCGTCGCCTCATGGCCGTGGTCGAGGAGCTGCCGGCGCACGGCGGACCAGAGCAGCGCGTCGACCTCGGCCTCGCTGCTCTCGACCGCCTGAGCAGCCACGGCGTCGCCGGCGTCGATGTGATCGTCGCCGTTGTGATCGGTCAGCAGCGTGGTGGCGAGTGACTCGCCGTCGAGACGCGCGACCCGCGCCGAGCCCAAGCGCACGTACAGGCTGCTGATGCCGTCGCGCACGTCGAAGTCGGCCAGCGCGTAGTGGGTCACGCTGCCCTCCGTGCGCGCCTTCACCCGCGTCACGTCCGCGCCGTAGAAGTTCTCCACGCCGGCGCCCTGGGCAGTCAGGCGGCCCTGGTAGTCCCACGTGAGCGCCACGTCGCCGCGCCGCGTCACGTCGCCCGCCGCGTCGTACTCCAGCACCAGGTCGCCGGCATCGGTCACCGCGTTCGGGCCCGCGCCGTCGTAGGTGAAGGCGCCCACGAGGCCGTGTGCGTCGTCTCCCCGGCTGCTCGTCCGCGCGACGATGTTGTCGAGCGTGTCGAACTGCCAGCCGAGCGTCTCGTTCTGTCCGCCGAGGCTCAGGTGCGCCTCGCGGGTGCGGTACCAGGCGTCGTGCACGTACTCGACGGACGCGTTCGGGCCCTCGCCGCTCGTATCCGCGACGCTCAGCAGGTTGCCGACGCGGTCGCGGGTGAAGGCCAGGTCCTGCAGCGCGCCGGCGGCGAGCGTCGTCGTCAGCGCGGTCGGCCGCAGGCGGCTGTCGTACGCCAGGGTGTCGGCGCTGCCATCGGCCCGCTCCAGGCCGACCATCTGACCGCGGTCGTCGTACTCGACGTCCGTGACGATCCCATCGATCGCAGTGAGTCGCCCGGCGTCGTCGTAACGACGCTCGATCTCGCGCCCGTCCGGGTAGGTGCTCGACCGCAGGCGGTCTGCGTTGTCGAAGGCATTGCTCTGCGCGAACAGATGCCCGTCGATCTCCCGAGCGAAATAGATGGGCCGCCCGCGCAGGTCGAAGCCCTGCCGCTCCAGGCCGGGACCGGGGTAGGTCACCTCGGAGAGCAGGCCCTCGGGGTTGCTGCACTCTTCCGCGTCGCAGCCGTCGTAGCGCATCGTCGCGCGGCTGCCGGCCTCGTCCTCGGGGTTCCACCTTGCGACCGGGCGGTTCGCGCCGTCGTAGGCCATGGCTACGGTTTCGCCGCGGGCGTCCGTGCGGGTCAGCAGGTTGCCGGCGTCGTCGTAGGTGAGCTGCGTGACGCCGGCGTTGGGGTCGTCGATTTCGAGCAGCCGCCCTGCGAGATCGTAGGTCTGCGACTTCACGTTGCCGGCGGCGTCCGTGTAGCCGGTCATGCGGCCGAGGCCGTCGTAGTGCGCCGTGACCACGGCCGGCGGGCCGTTGGCGACGAGCAGACGCTCGATGGCGCTCAGGCGGCCGAGGCCGTCCGCCTTCTGCGTTGTCGGTGTGTTGGCGTGGGGGCTGCGGGCGTCCGTGTCGTTCGCGTCCCAGGCTCGCGTGGCCAAGGGCAGGTACTCCGTCCGGGACACGCTCGGCGTGCCGTAGAGGTCCCCGTCCGGCTCCGTGACCGTCAGCCTGCGGTCCGTCCCGTCATAGGTGAAGCGCTGCGCGAGCACACCGGCAGGCGGCGACGTCTCGCAGTCGCCATCCATGCCGATGAACGGCTGATACACGGCCTTCGGCGTGCTGCGGCGGTCGTACACCGTGAAGCCGTTGACCTGCCAGCGCCCCGGCGCGAGCCGCGTCCGCGACTGAATCGACCGCCCGCGCCCGTCCATGCAGCTCGCGGACTCCAGGTCGTAGGCGCCGCCCACCTGGCTGCGCTTGCGCACCAGCACGCGGCTGACGGGGCTGGCGAGCTCGTACACGTACTCCTCGGTCGGGTTCTGCAGCGTGTCGCCGCCGGGCAGCACGCGTTTGGTCACGCGGCCGAACTGGTCGTAGGCGAAGCTGCTGCTGCGCCGCGGCGAGAGCACCTGGTCGTTCTCCACGCGCATCCAGGCCGTCGACTCGCTCACCTTGTCGAACAAGGGCTCGTAGGTGGTCTCGCGGCGCAGCCGATAGGGCGCGCCCTCGGGCGTCTCCAGGCGGATGTCCGTGCGCACCACGCGCAGGCCCTCGGCGTCGTAGGTGTATTCGCGGCGATGCGTGTCGCCGTCCGGCGTGCCGAGCGGGTCGATTGTGGCGATCGCGTTGCCGTGATCGTCGAAGGCGGCGCGGCTGGCGATGATGGGGGCCTCGCCGGCGGCCTTGGCGACCGTGCTGCGGCTCACCTTGCCGTGCGTGAGCTGCCCGAGCGGCAGGCCCTCGAAGTCCGCGCCGTCGTAGTAGTTCAGCGTCTCGGACACCAGCGGCGACCCCTCACGGCCGAAGCTGCGTGTGCGCGTCGCGGCGTGCAGGATCCACCGTCCGCCCGTGTTCTGGGGCGACACATACTCCGTTTCGGTGAACTGCTCGTCGCCGAGACACTGCGGACCGCACGGCGCGCCGAAGTCGTCGGGGCCGCGGCCTGCCGGGCACGCGGGGCAGGCGCCGCCTCCGATGCGCGTCACGCCCAGGTTCTCCGAGGACACGACGTTCCCGTAGCCATCATGGGTCTCGCGCGTCTCGAGCGTCGCGTGCTCCGCCGCCGGCCGGCCCTCTTCGACGACCGTGGTCGTGCCCACCTGACACAGGTGCCGCACGGGGAAGCGCAGGCCGTTCGCCGGCACCTCGGCCACGGGGCAGTCCTCGTACTCGCTCTCGCTGCGATTCAACACGCGGCCGTTGCTGGTCTGAACGCTCGTGAGCTGCAGGCCGTGCCGGTACGCGTCCTCCTGGCCGACGTCGAACGTCACCGTCTGGGTGCCCTCCTCGTGGTCCTGATCGCCCACGAGCGTCTGCACGACCTGGGCGTAGCCGCGGAACTGCTTCTCGACGCCGTCGTAGAAGCCGTTTCGATAGGCGAACGTGTCGACCTCGTGCTCTTCGGAGAGCTCGTCCCAGGTGTCGATGCGGTCGACCACCAGCATCGGGTGCGGCAGCGGCGTGTCCCAGGGCTCCTCGCCGCGCGCGATGTGCTCCACGGACGTGCCGTACGCGACGTCGATGACACTGCCGATGCCGTTGGTGATCTGCGTGAGCAGGTTGGGCCGCACGGGGAACAGCTCGAGATACTGGATGTCACCGCCCCGGCCGAGCCACACCACGTCCTGCGAGCCGTTGGCGTTCATGTCCGCGAACAGCACGTTGCGATCCTGCCGATCCGGGATCTGGCCGCCCGCCTCGAGGTCGTTGCTCGTGAGCGTGCGCACCTGGAAGAAGCCCTGCCCGTTGCGGCTGATGGCGAACTTCACCGTGCGGCCGACGACCACGACCACGTCCGCGAGGCCGTCGCCGTTGATGTCCTCCAGCGAATACTTCGCCAGGTCGTCGTCGGTCTCGATGGGCGCGCCGGCGAGCACGATCTCCGGGCCCCACTGGCCGTGACCGTAGTTCACGCGGTAGCGGATCGAGCCGAGCTGCACGACGACGGCGTCCTGCAGGCCGTCGCCGTTCATGTCGGCGAAGGTCAGGCCGTTCTCGCGGATGCCGTAGCCCAAGGGCGCCACGCCGGGCGCGGCCTCGAAGCCGCCGCCGCCCAGGTTGCGGTAGATGTTGGTGTCCTCGGCGCTCGATCGCAGCAGGTCGATGCGTTTGTCGTTGTCGTAGTCCAGGAACCGGATGCCGGCCAGATCCGCTCCGGCGCCCAGCTCGAAGTCGGCGTCGAGATTCGCCAGCGCGCCCACGTCCAGCAGGTTGCCGGCCTCGGCCCAGTCGCCCAGGCCGCGGTTGTAGAGGACCTCGGCCGTGCGTGTGTTCAACAGATCGCAGAAGCCGTCGCCGTCCACGTCCAGGGGCTGCACGCGCCCGCTGGTGAGCTGGAACTGCTGCCCGCCGAAGTTGCTGGGCACCGGGGCCCCGAAGGCGCTGCCGCCGTCCGGGTCCGGCACGTTGAGGAAGAACCGGTGGTTGCCGTTGGGCGGTGCGTGGAGCAGATCGGGCAGGCCGTCGCCGTTGATGTCGATGAACGTGGCCTGCCCCGACGTCGGGTCGAGGTCGACATCACCCATGTCGACCAGATAAGGCCGGCGGCAGTCGGCGTCCGCGCACTGCCCGCCGAGGGCCTGGGAGTAGGCGAAGTCGAACCGCACGGGGTACACGCCGTCGCGCTGGCCGAGCGTCTCGACGCGGGTCAGGCGGGTGAAACCGCCGGCGTCCGCGTAGGGCTCGTAGCTCAGGCGCATGCGCCGGATGCGCTGCCCGCGCGAGAACACGGAGACCTCGCGCAGGCGGGACACGGTGCGCACGTCGAAGCCGGCCTTGGCATCGGACACGACGGACTGGCCCGTGCCATCGGACGCGGGCTCGTAGGCGAAGGCCACCTGATAGGTCGACTCGCCGGCGTCGCCCTGGGCATAGACCCAGTCGACCGCGAGCAGGAGCGAGGCGCCCACCTGGCCGGGCTGCGCGTTGTCCCGCTGGTAGGTGTAGTGCAACCGGTGGCCGAACACGTCCACCATGTCCACGAGCGCATAGCGGAACGTGCGCCCCGCGTCCTCGTGGCGAGCGGTGGCCACCGGGCGGCCCTCGTGCGTGGCGCCGAAGTAACCCTTGCGGCCGTCGGGGTACTCGGCGAGCCAGTAGCCCGCGGCGCCGTCCCCGGCGTCCATCCAGGTGTAGCGCACGAAGCCGCGCTCGTCGCGGGCGCGGTAGACCAGGGGGTTCTGGGACACGCGCACGAGCTGGGCGCCGTCGGCGGTGAACTCGTCGTCCAGGTCGTAGTCGGGCAGGCCGCGCAGGGTCAGGCGCTCGATGGCCGGCAGGTCCATGGACCAGCCGATGCCCACCGCGCCGCTCCCCGCGCCGCTGTCGTAGCGCAGGCCCAGCTCCGGCGTGACCCCCGGAAAGCCTTGGGGCACGGGGATCGGCACGTTCCAGGACATCGTGCCCATGTTGAGATTGGGGCGCACGCTCTCGCCGACGCCCTCCAGCGAGCCGGGGCCCTCGGGCAGGGACACACGGTCGTCGGACACACCCGTCTGGCCCATCGCGGCCAGCGGGATCGGGAGCATCAGCGCGGCGAGCGCCAGTGTGTTCCGGCGCTTCATCGCGCACCTCCCATGCCGACGACCAGGCGGGCTTCGCCGCCCTCGCCGGGCAGGGCGGCGCCGACCGCGCCGAAGCAGGCCGAGGAGAGCACGGACACGTCCGCGGCGCCGGGGGCCAGCACGACCTCGACGGTGCCATCCGGGACCGCGCCGCCCGTGGTCGACACGAACGCCAGGGCGATCAGCGGAGAGCGGCGCAGGTGGTGGCCGCGCGTGCCGTCGCGGAAGACGATGTTCTGCACGGCCTTGCCCGGGTCGCTCAGCGTGACCTCGCAGCCGCGCGCCGCCGCCGGGACCACCAGACCGGTGCCGGCGAAGGGCGGGATGCCACCGCCGGAGCCGCCGGTGCCGCCCGTGGATCCGCCGGTGCCGCCCGTCGAGCCGCCCGTCGAGCCGCCCGTGGACCCGCCCGTCGAGCCGCCCGTGGACCCACCCGTGGACCCGCCCGTCGAGCCGCCCGTGGACCCGCCCGTCGAGCCGCCGCCGCCCCCGTTCGAACCGCCGGGCACCGGGGTGCCGCCGCGGCCGGCGTCCGCGACGGTCGTGTCACCGCCACCGCCCCCGCCGCCGTCGCCACACGCGCCCGCCAGCAGCGCCAGAAGGACCAGGAGCGCCTGGGACCGTTTCATCGTCGTCTTCATCCTCGAGCGACCTCCGGGAGGGCGCCGCGCAGCCCCTCTCGGGGCGTGCCGTGGCGCTTCGATTCGTTCTGTCCGGAAACTTCGGAATCCTGAGGGAAAAACCCACACAAGACAATCATTCGGCTACGGACATTCCCGTACCAGCGGGCTCACGGGGTCGATGCTCGGGCGCACCCGGCCCCCCCGGCAAATCCCCCCGGCTGAAACGCGCTGAAGCCGTCATCTCGGCCCGGGGCGCGGCCGAATCAGTGCGTCGCGATGCCGAGGGCGACCATGCGGCGCCACAGGGTCACGCGGCTGATGCCCAGGAGCTGCGCCGCGCGGGTCTTGCTGTTGCGGGTGCGGCTGAGCGCGTCGCGGATCCGCCGCGCCTCGGGGGACTCGGGCTCGGCGGGCACGACCGCGGCGGACGGGGCCACCCGAGCCGGCTCGGCCAGCTCCGGGCGGTCGCTGTGGATGGGCTCGACGAGCTCCGGCGGCAGGTCCGTGGGCAGCAGCACCGGCCCCGTGCCCACGGCGTACGCGTAGGCCAGGAAGTTGCGCAGCTCGCGCACGTTGCCCGGATAGTCGTAGGTCGACAGCAGCGCCAGCGTGGCCGGCGCAATGTGTTCGATGCGCCGCCGCGCCTTGCGGTTCATGTCTTCGACGTAGGTGCGGACGAGCAGCGGGATGTCGTCGCGCCGCTCGCGCAGCGGGGGCAGGAAGACCGGCACCACCCGCAGCCGGAACATCAGGTCGGCCCGGAAGCGCCCGGCGGCGACCTCGGCCCGCAGCGCCCGGTGGGTGGCGCTCACGATGCGCACGTCCACGGGCACCGGCTCGCGGCCGCCCACGGGCAGCACGTGGCGCGTCTCGACCACGCGCAGCAGCTTGGCCTGCAGCTCCAGGGGCAGCTCGGCGACCTCGTCGAGAAACAGCGTGCCGCGGTGCGCGAGCTGGAAGTGCCCCGGGCTGTCCTTCACCGCGCCGGTGAAGGCCCCGCGCACGTGCCCGAACAGCTCGCTCTCCAGCAGATTGGCGGGCAGCGCGGCGCAGTTGATGGCCCGGAACGGACCGTCTTTCCGCGGCGACAGATCGTGGAGCGCCCGGGCGGCGAGCTCCTTGCCCGCCCCGGTCTCGCCGCGCACGAGCACGCTCACGTCCTCGACCGCCACGCGCGACAGCACCCGAAACACGGCCTTCATCGCCGGGTCCCGTGTCCACATGCCGTGGAAACACACCGGCGCGTCGTCACCGTCGGCGTCGCCCTCTTCGAGCAGCAGCACCCAGCCGGCGGCGTCGAGCGGCCGCGCGCGCACCCGCAGCGTGCGCCCCGCCAGCGCCGCCGGGTGCGGGATCACCGCGTCCACGGCGCGCCCGGCGGAGAGCGCCTCGGCCACGGGGCGGTCCGGTGTGTCGCCACACAGCACGGCCACGGCGGAGCGACCGAGCGCCGGCGAGTGCCCCAGCAGGGCCGCCGCCTCGGGTGAAGTGGCGACGATGCGCAGCTCGGCGTCGAGCACCATCACCGCGCCGGCCAGGGCCCCCAGGGCGCGCCCCACGACGGGCGGCGGCGCGTCCCGCCCGGCCATCTTCAGCGCTCGACGCGCACGGCGTCGCCCACGGCCACCACGCCGTCCGCCAGCACGCGGCAGTTCACGCCGCGCAGGCGCCGCGCGGCGTGTTTGCGGTGGTTGATCCACTGCAGCGCCTCGACGCCGTAGCGGGTGTTGAACTTGCGGCAGCCGTGGTGCGGATCCGGCGTGACCTCCAGCAGGGCGGTGCCCAGGTGCACCCGGGTGCCCACGGGCAGCGCGGCCTCGCCCAGGTCCAGGTCGACCAGGAAGTTGTCCCCGGCCATGTGCAGCGGGATGTCGTCCCCGGCGATGAGCCCGGCGACGCGGGCGCTCATCAGCGTGACCTGCTGCCCGACCTTGCGCTCGGCGTCGGTGAACCATCGGTCGCCCTCGACGCCGCGCTCGACGGTCACGGCGACGCGGTCCGGCGTCTCGTGCTCGCCCTTGCCCTTGCGGACGCAGACGAGCCGCACCGTGCCGGCGTCGGGGCTCTCAGGGTTCGAGGCCGCGGCGGCGGCGTACAGGGATTCGAGTTCGTCGAAGGTGCGCATGGGTCGGGGAGCGTAACACCGCGCGCGGTCATCGCAACCCGCGCGGGAATCCCACGCGCTTTCGTGCGTTCCATCGGGGCTTATGAGAGCTTTTGCCGACGGAGACGAAACGGATGCGCATCCTCACGTGCCTGCTGTGGGCGCTGATTCTGGCGGCCTGCGGCGACATCGCGGCGACCAACCCCTACGACCCCACCACGCCGGCCGCGCAGCGGGCGCCCGCGACCGTCCGCGGCCGCGTCGCGCTGCCCGCGGGTTTCGCCTCGACCCACCTGACCACGGTGCGGCTGGCGCTGCGCGGCGACGCCGGCGACTTCACGGCGAGCCCGGACGCGGAGGGCGCGTTCGTGTTCTCCGAGGTCCCCGCCGCCGAGTGGCGCCTGGGCGCCCTTGGGCCTTTCCTGGCGGCCGAGCAGTTCCTGCCCCTGCGGGCCGGGGACTCCGTGGACCTGGGCACGCTGCCGCTCACGGCGGACGCGCGCTCGACCGTGCTGGGCACCGTGCGGCTCACAGGCGCCGAGGACCACGCCGGCGCGCTCGTGAGCGCGCCCGGGACGCCTTTCGTGGCGACGAGCGCGGCGGACGGCGCCTTCACCCTCGCGCTCATGGCCGGCGCCCACACGCTGCGCGTCCAGCACCCCGGCTACGCGGACGCCACGGCGCGCGTGGAGCTCGACGCCGGTGAGACGCTCACCCTGACGAACGCGCTCACGCTCGCGGGCGACCCCGGGCGCGTGCGCGGCCTCGTCGTGCTCGAGGGCAGCGACGATCCGGCGGCGCTGGACGCGGCGATCATCACGCTGCGGACCGCCCCGGACGCGGTCCCGACGCACATGGCCACCCCGACGCGGGACGGGGCCTTCGTGCTCGACGCCGTCGCCCCGGGGGCCCTCTGGCTGCAGGTGGAGCGCGCGGGCTGGCAGACGTTCTCGCAGCCCGTGCTCGTGCCCCCCGGCGGCGAGCCGCCCCCCGTGCGGGCGCAGCTCGCGCGCGGCGTGTCCACCGGGCGCGTGCGCGGCCTGGTGCGCATCCCCGGCGCGGGTGATTTGGGCCACGAGGGCACGCGCGTCGCCGTCGACGGCCTGGACGACTTCACGACGAGCGGGCCGGACGGCGCGTGGCACCTGGACCTGCCCGCCCGCGCGGACGGCTACACGCTGATCTTCCAGCGCCCGGGCTACGACGAGGCCCGACGCGAGGTCCGTCCGGTGGAGATCAGCGGCGTGCACGACGTGCCCGAGGTGCTGCTGCAGGGCCAGCCGGCGCGGGTGCTGGGCGCCGTGCGCCTGGACGCGCTGGAGGGCTCGGCGCCCTTCCCGCCGGAGGATCTCCTGGCCGTGACCGTGTCGCTCGAGGACGTGGGCGAGGCCGCGGAGCCGCGCCGCGAGACGCCGGCCCTGGACGGCCGCTTCGCCTTCGAGGGCGTGCCCGCGGGCAGCTACGGCGTGCGCGTCGCCCGCGAGGGGTTCGTGCCGCGCTACGTGTCCGTGGACGTGCCCGTGGGCGCCGAGGTGAACGTCGGGCTCGTGGCCCTGAGCCTGCGCCTGGACGGCAACACGCACATCGGCGGCCGCGCGCTGAAGGAGTGCCCGGCGGCGCCCTGCGACCACGGCGGCATCCTCGTCGAGGCCGTGGGGCAGCCCTTCACGACCGTCACCAACCGCGAGGGCGCGTTCCTGCTCGAGGTCATCGAGGGCCGCTACGACCTGCGCTTCTCCGCCCCGGGGTATGCGGACGCGGAGGCGCTGGGCATCGCCGTGGCCGGCAACGAGACGGCCACCGTCCCCGCGGATCCCGAGGCGCCCCCGCCGGAGCTGGCGCTCTTGCCGGCGCGGGTCGAGGGTCGGGTCGTGCGCCGCACGGCCGAGGGCGCGCGCTTGCCCGCCGCCGGCGCCGCCGTGCAGGTCGTGGGCGCCGCCGGCCCCCTGGCCG
>CAINDO010000327.1 GCA_903847385.1 uncultured Myxococcales bacterium | reverse complement strand
GGCCGTGGTGGCCCTGCGCCCCGGGGACGGCGAGCGCGCCGTGGCCGCCGAGGTGCGCGACGCCGCGGGGCGCGTGACGACGCTGCCTGAGGTCGTGTTCACCGTGGACACGCAGGCCGTGGCGCCGACGGCCCTGACCGCCGTGGACGGCGCCGGCGCGGCCATCGCCGCCGGTGCGCGGGTCCGGCTGCCCGCCGTCGGCAACGCCCGGCCCATCGATCTCACCGTGGCCGCGGACGGCGCCGAGGAGCCCCTGACGGTGCGACTCGCGGGCCGTCCGGAGACGTGCCGCATCGACCCGCGGCAGGGCACGACCTGCACGCTCTCCCGGCTGCCCGTGGACGCGCTGGCGGGCGGCGTGCAGTCGGTCCGCTTCGACGCCTACACGGAGGACGCCGCGGGCAACCGCTCGGCGACGCTGAGCTTCGGCTTCACCGTCGATCTCGAGGCACCGGCCCCGGGCGAGCTGGATCTGGGCGCGTCCGTGACCAACGCCCTGGATCTGGACGTGACGCTGCGCGCCGCCGGGGCGGTGTCGTACAGCGTGGGTGGGGCGGGTGTGCAGGCCGTGCCCGAGACGCCCGCGGTCTTTCCGGTCGCGCGGCGCCTGACGCTCACGCCGGGCGACGGCCCGAAGCCGATCACCGTGACCTACCGCGACGAGGCCGGCAACACGGCGACCGCCTCGGCGAGCATCGTGCTCGACCGCACCGCGCCTGCGTTCACCGTGTCGCTGCTGCAGAACGGCGCACCCGTGAATGGCCAGACGACGCAGCGCGACCTCGGCGTGGCGATCACCCCCACGCTGGAGAATCCAGGCGACTGCCGCGCGCTGGCCGACTGCGACTTCCAGGCGCGGGTGTCGCTGCGCGCCGACTTCGCCGATGCGGCGTTTGCGCCCTTCTCCAGCCAGCGGGATCTGCTGCTGCCGCCGCAAGACGGCGTGTACAGCGTGCACGTGCAACTGCGCGACCCGGCGGGCAACGTGGCCGCGCTGCAGGCCAACGTGCGGCTGGAGGTGCGGCTCGACCAGACCCCGCCGCCCGTGCCCGGCCTGCGCCGCGTTTACATCGGGGCGGACAAGATCCGCCTGGAGCTCACGGTGCCGGCGGTGAACGACCTGGACTCGCTCATCGTGCAGCGCAACCTGCCCGAGCAGGACGGCGTGTGGCGCAGCGTGGACCTGTTCCCGGCCGTGGCCGACGACACGCTCCCCGTGGAGTCGGGCGTGTGCGCGCGGCAGACCGCGGCCTGTGTCGAGGGGCTGCGGCCAGGGTGCCTGACCGGCGCCGGCGCGCGCAACGGCGCGCTCCTGCTCGAGGATCGCGGTGTGGTGCCGGGCGCGGCGCACGTGTACCGGGTGGCGGCGTTCGACACGATCGGCAACGGCTCCGGGTGGTCCGGGAGCGTCGAGGGCGGCGTGCCGCTCGCCCCGCCGAGCTTCTCGTTCTTCGACATCGGCGCCCCCCCCGGCGGTCAGTCCGTGCGCAGCCTGCGCTGGCGTTCGGCCCCGGGCACGTTCTTCTTCGACTTCGCCCGTTATCTCAAATTCGACGAGATGGGGCGCATTCGCACCATCACGAACGCCAATCTGCTCAACGGCCATCACAATCTGCCCGGGCTGGCGGCGCTGTTGACCCCCAACGGCCCCGGCACGCTCATGCCCGAGGCGTTCCAGACGCAGGTCGCGAACGTGGACCGCAGCGTGGTGTGGCAGTCCATGGCGCGGGGCCCGGACGTGGGGCGGCGCGCGCTCCTCGAGGGCGCCGAGGGCGAGGGCCCCGTGGCCGCCGTCAAGGACGCCGCGGGCGCCGTGCACGCGCTCACCACCGACCGCCGACGCCGGCTGCTCTACGTCCGCACCGACGCCGACGGGACGACGCGGGCGTGGCCGGACCTGCTCCCCGGCGTGAACACGAGCGCGGTGCTGCACGCCATCCAGTCGCCCGCGGGCAACCTGCTCGCCCTCACGTTCGACGAGGACGCCGGCAACCTCCGCCTCGTCGACTTCACCGATCCGGACGTGCCCGTGCGCCGCGACCTGGGCGACCTCTGCCCCGGCGCGTGTCCGGACGTGCGCGTCGTCGGTCAGGTGGCGGTCGAGGGCGCGACGACCTACGTGGCGTTCCACAATCCGACCACCCGGACGCTCTACTACGACAGCTTCGGCGTGGAGCCGCCGGTGTTCGCGCAGATCGAGGCGAACCCGATGAGCGGGCGCGACCTGCGCCTGTTCGTGAGCGGCGGCGCCGTGACGATGATCGAGGCCGAGCAGCAGGCCGCGGGCACGCTGCGGCTGGTGCACCTGGCCTTCAACCGCGGCTGGGTCCGCACCGTGCTGCGCAGCGACATCCTGTTCTCCGACGCGGACGCCGCCGCGATGATGGACGCGAAGCTCGTGGGCGCGACGCATCATCTGACGTGGGCCGGGCGGCGTCTCGGCGGCGCGCTCGGCTACAAGTTCGTGCACTACGCCTCGTTCGGGGCGCCGGCGGCCATCGCCGTGCCCGTGGTGCTCTACGACAGCCAGAGCAGCGCGAGCGACGCCGTCGCGCTGCGCTCGCCCTCGCTGCTGAGCCGGCCCAACGGCCAGCAGCTCGTGTGGGGCGCGGCGGCGGTGAACGGCCACGCGGCGGTCTACGTGATTCAGGAGCAGGCCGGCGACGCCATCTTCCTGCCCGCGACCGTGGGGGACGTGATCTCGCTCGACACGCGCGGCCCCCACCTGGCCGCCGTGCTCGACGCCGACGGGCGGGCCCGGGCCTACGTACGAGACGGCGCGTCGGCGCTGACCGAGTTCACGCTCACGCCGCGCCTTTCCGTGACCACCTCGGAGCTGCGCGGGCTGTCCGGCGCCGTGGGCGGGACCTCGGTCAGCCTGTTCGACACGGTCGTGTCCACCGTGCCCGGCGGGCGGGGCAACGTCGGCATCACCGCGCTGCCGGCCATGCTCGGCGTGGGGCGCTCCGGGCACGCGCTGTACGCGTTCGGGTCCAACGACGCGCTCTACGCCGTGGAGGCCACCGCCAACCGCTGGGTGACCTCGGGCATCGCGGTGGCCAGCCGGGCCGGCAACACCTACGCGCTCTACGCGACCTCGCCGGACGCGGCCACGCGGCGCTCGGACCTGTACCTGCGTCAGGTCAACGGCGCGCTGCCGCCGGCCGCCACGCTGCTGGACAGCGGCACCGGCTTCGCCAGCTACGCCGCCGAGGGCGACGGCGCCCGGTCGTCGCTGAGGCTCGCGACCTCGGCGGACGGCACGCTCCACACCGCCTGGTACCGCGTGACCAACAACAACGCCGAGCTGGTCTACTGGAAGCGCACCGCCGCGGACGCCGTGACGACGAGCGTGTTCCGGGCGGCGGCGTTCAACGGCCTGCCCGCCGTGCCGCCCCTCGGCTCGCCGCGGGCCGGCGCCGCCGCCGGGATGAAGGGCGACGCGATCCTGACCGTGGCCACGGCCGCGGGGGTGGAGATCCTGTTCGTCTCGGGTGGGTCGATTCACGCGCTGAACGTCGCCAACCCGGCCGCCGCCACGCTCCGGAGCATGAACGTGGACGCCGCCGACGGCACGCTCGTCGACGCCGCGGTGGGCGCCGCCGGGCGGCTGTACGTGGCCTACGAGCGCGGTGGTCGCCTGTATCTCGCGACCTTCGGGGGCACGCCGGTGGAGGCCGCGGTGGGCTTCATCCCCCAGGTGGACTCGGCCCGGATCGTGACCACGTGGCGGGGCGAGACGGGGCTCGTGCACTCGGAGACCATCGTCGATCCGGCGACGCTGGGCTCGGCGTCGGCCGCGGTGCTCTTCGCGCGCCCGCTGCAGGGCGAGCCGACCACTACGCTGGTACCCGCCGAACTCCTGGAGTCGCCGGGGCAGCGGCGCAGCCTGTCCGTGTACGACGACGGCAGTGATGGCTTCGACCTGTTCTGGGGGGCCGCCGAGAGCGTCGCCGCCGGGCAGCTCGGGCTGGTGCGGCGGCTGCGCGTGCGGGCCTCGGCGGACCTCGTGACGACCCACACCCGGCTCGATGGGCAGCGCGCCAACGGCGCCGCCGGCGACCGCGACGAGGACGGCGTGGCCGACGGCCCGGACGTGTGCCCGGACGTGTTCGACCCGGCACAGACGGACACCGACCGCGACGGCACGGGCGACGCGTGCGAGGCGGTCTGCGGCCCCTGAGCGCGCGCCACCGGGGTTGCCCGCGCGACCGGCCTGGGATAATCGAGGCGCATGCAGCCTCTCCCCACCGTGGTCTTCGGCATCATCGGCAGCGTGCTCGACGGCGGCTTCAACAAGAAGCGCCTGAACCGCTGGCGCCCGACCGTGGACATCGCGCGGCACCCGGAGCTGAACGTGACGCGCATGGAGCTGCTGTACGACACGGGCTCGCCGGAGCTGCCGGAGCGCGTGCGGGCGGACATCCAGATGTGCGACCCGCGCATCGAGGTGCGGACCCACCCGGCGACGTGGCAGGACCCCTGGGACCTGGAGCAGGTGTACGGGGTGCTGCACGACTTCGCGCGCGGCTACCGGTTCGACACCGAGCGCGAGCAGTACCTGGTCCACATGACCACGGGCACGCACATCGCCCAGATCTCGCTGTTCCTGCTGACCGAGGCCGGCTACTTCCCGGCGCGGCTGCTGCAGACCTCGCCGCCGAGCGAACGGGCCGAGCGGGCAGAGCCGGCCCCGGGCCCCGTCCCGGCCTCGGACGACAGCCCGCCGGGTCGCTACACGGTCATCGACCTGGACCTGTCGCGCTACGATCGCCTGGCCGCGCGGTTCGAGCACGAGCGCCGCGACGCCCGCACGCTGCTCAAGTCGGGCATCGAGACGCGCAACGCCGCGTTCAACCGGATGATCGAGCGCATCGAGCAAGTGAGCGTGGCCTCGAAGTCGCCGATGCTCGTGCTCGGCCCCACGGGCGCCGGCAAGAGCTGGCTGGCCAAGCGCATCTACGCGCTCAAGAAGGGGCGGCACCAGATCGCCGGCGAGTTCGTCGAGGTCAACTGCGCCACGCTGCGCGGGGACGCCGCCATGTCGGCGCTGTTCGGGCACGCGCGCGGCGCGTTCACGGGGGCCACGGAGTCCCGACCGGGGCTGCTGCGCAAGGCCGACGGCGGGCTCTTGTTCCTCGACGAGATCGGTGAGCTCGGCCTGGACGAACAGGCCATGCTGCTGCGCGCCATCGAGGAGAAGACCTTCTTCCCCATGGGCGCCGACAAGGAGGTCAAGAGCGACTTCCAGCTCATCGCCGGCACCAATCGTGACCTGCGGCTCGACGCGCGCCGCGGCAAGTTCCGCGAGGACCTGCTCGCCCGCATCGACCTGTGGACCTTCAAGCTGCCCGGCCTGCGCGAGCGCCCCGAGGACATCGAGCCCAACCTGGACTTCGAGCTGGAGAGGTTGTCCGGGCAGATGCGATTGAAGGTGTCGATGAACGACCAGGCGCGGGCCCGTTTCCTGGGGTTCGCGACGGCCCCGGGCGCCGCCTGGCGCGGGAACTTCCGCGACTTCAACGCGGCGCTCACCCGCATGGCCACGCTCGCCGTCGGCGGGCGGATCACCGTGGCGGACGTCGAAGAGGAGATCGACCGGCTGCGCGAGAGCTGGCGGGGCGACGACGAGGGCGGCCCGAGCGCCGCCCGCGAGGCGCTGGGCGAAGAGGCCTACGCCGCGCTCGACCGCTTCGACCGGGTGCAGCTCGAGGACGTGCTGCGCGTGTGCCGCACGGCCCGCTCCGTCAGCGACGCCGGGCGGGTGCTGTTCGACCAGTCGCGGCAGCGGCGCACGAGCGTCAACGACGCGGACCGGCTGCGAAAGTACCTGGCCCGCTTCGGGCTCACGTTCGAGGCGGTCTCGCGCCCGGCAACGTGACGGGCGCTCAGGCCGCGGTCACGGCGACCAGCACCAGGCGCTCGCCGGCGTCGAGCTGCCGGTAGCAGCGCAGCGCCAGATCGTGGATCTCGCGGATGCGGGCCGCCGAGTCGGGGCGGCCGCACTCGGTGTGCCAGCCCCACATACGGTCGTCCCAGATGACCTGCCCGTAAACCGTGGCCAGCGCGAAGGCATCCACCTCGTGCCAGTCCGGGCCGCGACGACCCGCGAAGAACAGATCCAGCGTCAGCGGCGCGGCGGCCAGGCCGGCCAGGCGTGCCAGCCAGCCGTCCCCCGCGCCCAGGACGTCCGCGGCGGGCAGGCTCGGCGTCTCCGCCAGGGTGGCCAGCGCCTCGGCGGGCACGCCCTCGGCGAGCGTCTCGGCGGTGACGATGCGCAGGGCGCGATATCCGCTCATGCCGTCGCCCCCCCGCCCCGCTTCGCGGGGACTGCCCCCCCGCGGGGGGCCATTCGCTCCCTGTGGTCGCTCATGCCGTCGCCCCCCCGCCCCGCTTCGCGGGGACTGCCCCCCCGCGGGGGGCCATTCGCTCCCTGTGGTCGCTCATGCCGTCGCCTCCCTGAACCACTGCGTGTCTTGGGGCTCGCGGACCTCGTTGAGCTCGATCCACAGGTTGTCGGGGCCGACGAAGATGGCCACGTCGTGTTTGTACTCGCCGGCCTGGATGCGCTCGAGCGTCAGCGGCGGCGCGATGAAGGTGGTCTGCAGGAAGCGGCCGGTCTGCGGGTCCGTCTTCTGCTGCCACTCGCGCACGAGCGCCGGGGTCAGGACGAACTTCGCGCCCCGGGACTCCATGTCGGCGATGGCGGCGTCCAGGTTCTGCACCCGGAAGCCCAGGTGCTCGTTGTACTGGAACTCCACGCCGGGGCCGGGGGGCAGGGCGAGCTTCGGGTCCTCGCGGAACACGAGCGTCACGCCGGCGACGATCATCCGGGAGAAGGGCAGGCCGGCCATCATCCCGCGGAAGATGACCTTGCCGTCGAACATGCGGATCCAGAAGTCCTCCATCTCCCGCACGCTGGTGCAGGCCATGGAGATCTCCATGAAACGGTAGGTTTGCATGGGAAACCTCATCGAGAGTGGCGGTCGGGGACCGTGCGGCGGAGTGTACGCCCCTGCTGGCCCCGGGGAAACGCCGCGTGACGCCTCCCGTGCAGGGCGTGTCCTGCATCACTCTCGGCGGGGCGAGTCTCCGGGGACGCGGACCCCGAACATCGGCGCGCGGGTCGGTCGGGACTCCCCCCCGGGGGCGGCGCTGACCCGGTTCTCAGGTGAGACGCTTCGTTTTCTTCCGAATCCTCGGGCAAGTCGAGACCCGACACCGAGGCAGGAAACCATGAACGCCATCCCGCAGTCCGACATCGAAATGGCCGTCCTCGAGGCCGCCTTCTCCCACGCGCTCGAGGCCATCATCGGCCTGCCCATCACGGAGATCGAGATGGCGAGCCCCCGCGGCTGGCCGGGGCAAGAGGCGACCTGGACCGCCATCCCGCTGGAGCGGCCCTTCCACGGTCGCTGCTGGGCGGTGGCCCCGCCGTCGCTCGCGATGGTGCTGGTCTCCCGCAAGTGGCCGGGGCTGGTCATCGACGACGCCGCCGCGGCGAGCCTCTTCGGCGACCTGATGGCCGACGTCCTCAACGCCTGCATCAAGCAGGTCCGGCAGGACGCGGCGTCCTGCATGTTCGCCGACCACCACGGCTGCGGGCGGGTCCCGCAGCCCACGGGCGAGCGCAACTCGGTGGTCCTGCGGGTGGCCGGGCAGCCGCTCTTCATCGCGGTCGAACACGAGCCCGAGGTCCTCTCCATGGTGAATCAGGTGTTCCCGGCCTGGGCGGAACTGGCCATCCCCGCCTGAATTGGGGTTTCACCGGGGCCCGATTGCGCTAGCGTCCGGGCCCATGAAGACGAAGCTCCTCCGTGTCGCCGTGCCGGGCCTCGTGCTCGCCGGCGTCTCCTGTGCGCACGCCGAGGCTCCCGCGCCCGTCGAACAGCACTGGCCGACCGGCGCCGAAGCGGCGCTGATCGTCCGACATCCCAACCTCTGGGCGGACGCCGTGGATGCGGTGGAGACCCGCTTCGGCGACGTGCCCGCCGTGAAGGCCCTGGCCGGGCGGCTGCGTCAGGAGGCCTTCTCGGGCCTGCGCGTGGGCGCGCGTGACTGGGGCGCCGGCCTGGACCTGGACCGCGGCCTGGCGCTCTACAAGACGCCGAACGGTCTGCGCCTGGTCGTGGGCGCCACGGACCCCAAGGCGGCCGAGGCCAGCGCCCGCACGCTGCACCTGCTCGAGCCCCTCACGGACGGCGGCAAGACGGCCACCTGCCGGGGCGCCGAGGGCGTGCTCGTCTGCGAGTCGGGCGAGGTCACGGGCCAGGGCGCAGCGCCCGCCGGCGTCACGGCCCCCGAGGGTGCTTTGGCCTGGTTCTGGGCCGGGGCGGGCCTCGAGGCGCTGGCCAACCCCGGCGTGCGCTTCCAGACCATTACGGGCTGGTTGACCCGCACCGACGACCGCTTCGCGCTCGGCGCCCGGGCCGACTTCGCCTTCGACTCCGCGGCGAAGGGCATGCCCATGTCGCCGGAGAGCATCTGGGCGGTGCTCACGCCCACGCGCACGCCGGGCCGGCCCTCGCTGGTCGCCCCGGAGTGCAGCGGCGTGCTCAAGCTCGACTTCGACCTGCCGCGGCTCCTGGGGCTGGCGCGCACGGTCGGGGCGAACGTGGAGCCGGCGCTCGCGCCCGCCGTCGCCCGACTGGAGCAGGGGCTGACCGGCGAGATCGCCGTCACGTTCGACGGCGGCGTGAGCCACCCCGTGCTGCTGCTGGGCCTGGCGCCCGGCGCCCCGGGAGACGCGGCCCTGACGGGCATCGCCGAGCTGGTCACGGCGGCGGGCGGCAAGTCCACGCTGGGGCCCTGCGCGGACGCCGCCGGTCAACAGTGCCTGGAGATCGCCATCGAGAGCGCGGCCGAGACCCCCGAGGCCGGCATGCCGGGCCTGATGGGGGCGAGCCCCGCGGCGCTGGTCGAGTCGCCGGATGCGTTCGGCGTCTACCTGACGCTCCACGCGGTGCGGGTGGGCGACACGCTCGTGCTGGCCACCACCGCCCCGGACGCGGCCCGGCGCACGCGCCCGGACTTCGTGTCGGCCCCCTGGCCGCAGGCCCTCGCCGGGGCCGGCGCGTCGGGGCTGTCCGTGCCCGGCTTCGCCGGCTACGCGGGCATCATGGGCGCCGCGCCCTTCATCCGGCTGTCGAAGAACGCCCAGTGGTTCCTGGACGCCGAGATCCTGTCCGGCCTGGTCGGGGCGATGATTGAAGGCGTAGACGCCGCCTTCCAGGCCGCGCCGACCCACGCCCGCTTCGAGCTGACCTGGAGGACGATGTGATGCGCCGCCGAACGACGAACGGGTTCATCGCCGCGGCGCTCTGCCTGCTGACGGCCTGCGGCGGTTCCGCGCCGGCCAAGGCCCCCGAGCCGCCCACGGCCACCCGCCCCGCCGCGGGAGACGAGACCGCCGCCCGCGCCGCCTGGGACGCCGCCATGAAGCTGCGCTTCGGGGGGGACGAGCTCGGCGCCCAGCGCGGCCTGGTGCGCCTCGCCGCCGACTACCCGGACACGCGCTACGGGCGCGCCGCGACGGGCAGCGGGGGCCTGGCCATCGTGACGCTGGCGGGGCTGGGCACGCTCTCGGCCATCGCCGTGCCGGCGTATCTGCGCTACATCGGCCGCGCCCGCAGCGCGGACGCCCGCGCCGCCGTGGAGCGCATCACGGACGCCGCCATCGCCTGGCACGGGACGGAGTGCGCGCGCCTGGGCAAGGCCTGCACGCGCAAGTTCGCCTGGCCGGCCACGACGCCGCGCATCCCCGCGGCCTCGGCCTGCGTGGAGGGCCGTCCCACGCCCCAACAGGCCGCCCCCAGCGAGTGGGCGCACCCCACGTGGAAGGCCCTGAACATCGACCTCGACCTGCGCTCGCACTACCAGCTCGAGTTCGTGTCCGAGGGCAAGGGCGCCGGCGCCAAGTTCATCGTGCGGGCCACGGGCGACGTCGACTGCGACGGCGTCTTCTCCACCTTCGAGCGCACGGGGTCGCTCAACCCGGACGGCTCCGTGGACGCCGGCTACGGGATGATCGAGAGCGACGAGCTCGAGTAGCCCGCCCGACGGCGCTCAGAGGTCGTAGAGCAGCCGGAACCCCAGGAACGGCGAGCGCGCCTTGCTCGGTCGCGCCAGGGTGGACGTGCCCGGCGCCGTATGCAGCGGCACCGCGGCGCTCTGCCCGCGCACGAGCCACGTGTCCGTGCCCGGCGCCGCCGGCGTCGAGGTCCACTCCATCACACCCGTCGCCATGTCGCATACGCCGTAGGGCGAGACGTCCTCGGCGAAGTGCCCCACGTCCTGCAGCTGGTGCGAGTCGTTGCGGCACCAGGCCGGGTCGAAGCGGTGGCCCCAGGGGAACCGCCGACCGTCCACGCCGCGCAGGGCCTTCTCCCACTCCAGGGTGTTGGGCAGGCGGTAGGCCACCTGGTCGCGGCGGCTGCGCCACTCGGCGTAGGCCACGGCGTCGTCCAGCGTGACGCCGGTGACGGGTCGGTGCGGCGAGAAGCGGCCCACCAGGCGCTCGCCCTCGGGGCCCCAGACCGGCGGCCCGCCGTCGACGATGCGCGGCACGCGCTGCTCGGCCAGGGCCGGGTCGCGGAAGCGCAGCTCCTCGAGGAACTCGTGGTACTCCAGGCTCGTGACCGGGTGCACGCCGATGCAGTAGGCCGGCAGCGACGACAGGAGCAGGGGCTCGTCCACGTCCACGTCGCCCCCGGTCAGGAACTCGCCCCCGGCCACGAACGCGAAGTCGCTGCGCAGCTTGTCCGCCGACGGCCAGGGCACCATGAGCTCGACGGGGTTGTCCCGCTCGACCAGGAACGGCACCCGCAGCGAAACGCCGGCGCGCGTGACCAGGGCGATGTACGTGCCGATGGGCAGCGTGGCCATCTCCACGGGCGAGGGCCCGCGGTGGATCGCCTCGTCCGGGATGAGTCGGCGCTCGACCTCGCGGCAGCGGAACACGCCGACCATCAGGCCCGGCGGCGAGGTGCGGATCGACAGCGCCGCGCCGCTGCGCAGCCAGGCGGAGAACAGCCCGTCCTCGTCGATGCGGGTCAGCAGGCGCGCGCACCAGGCGGCCCCGGCGTCGTCGCGCATGCTCTCGGCCCGTCGCCCGTGGTTCATCAGCAGCTCGGCCAGCCGGTCGCGCACGTCCGCGAACTCGGGCGTGATGGCCAGCCGCCCCTGCCGCACGGCCTCCGTCAGGCGCGTCTCGACCTCCTCGATGAGCAGGCGCTCGCGCTCCCGGGCCTGCCACAGCGGCACCTTGCGAGCGACCGGGTCCTCGGGGTGGATCTCGGCCTCGTACCGCTTGCGGGCGTGGATGTGGCCGGCCAGCGTGTTCCAGGCGTCGTCGTAGCGCGACATGGCCTCCATGGCCCGCGTGGCCCGGGCGCCCTGCACCGCGCGCTCCAGCTCCCGCGCCCGCGTCAGGTCCTGGAAGTGTTCGATCTCCTGGCCCAGCGCGACGGCGGACTCCGGCCGGTCCTGCGGGTCCATGGCGAGGGCGCGCAGCACGATGGTGTCGAGCTCCGGCGGGATGTCTTCCTCCGGGGCGCACTCGCTCGGCGGGCGGGGGTTGCCGCGCCGCACCTTGGCCAGGACCTCGTTGACCTTCTTGCCCGAGAACGGCGGCCGCAGCGCCAGGATGTGGAACAGGATCGCGCCGAGGCCGTAGACGTCGCTGCGCGGCCCGACCATGTCCTGCAGGCCCATCGCCTGCTCGGGGCTCATGTAGTAGGGCGTGCCGATGACCGAGCCGATGCGCGTCACGCGGCCGTCGTTCTGCGCGAGCTCGATGGCCTCGGCGACGTCCAGCCGGTCCGAGGGGTCGGGGTCCTGCAGGCGCGCCAGCCCCAGGTCCACCAGCGCGACCTCGCCGTAGTCGCCGATGAGCACGTTGGCCGGCTTGAGATCGCGGTGGACCACACCCTTGATGTGCGCGAAGGCCACGCCGTAACACACGCGCCGGAAGATGCTCAGCAGGCGGTCGCGGGTGTGCTCGGCGCGGGCCCGCATGTCCCCCGCGGCGCGCTGCTTGAGCACGTCCGCCAGGCTCAGCCCCTCGACGGGTTTCATCGCGAAGAACCGCTCGCCTCCGGGCAGCACGCCGAAGTCGTACACCGGCATGATGCTCGTGTGCTGCAGGCGGCCCGTGATGCGGGCCTCCATCACGAACCGGTAGCGCGACAGCTTGTCGTCCCGGTGTTTGTCGTGAAGGATCTTCAGCGCGACCTGCCGCTCCAGCACGTGGTCGAAGGCCATCACCACCCGACCCATGCTGCCGCGGGCGATCTCCTCCATGATCACGTAGCGTTCGGGACCCATCTCCACGAACGAGGGGCCGTCGCGGCTGTCCGGCTGCCGGCGGGCCATGCCCGTGGGCATCACCCCCACCTGCATCTGGAAAACGCTGCGGCCCTCGACGGTGAGCTCGGCGGAGGCCAGGGCGTCCTCGACGGGCTCGAGCAGGTCCTCACGCGTCGGCGGATCCGGGGCGGGCAGCACGGGCTCGTGCTCGAAGGGGGGCAGCGCGGCGGGCACGCCCGGGCCGCCGGGCAGGTCCATCGCCAGGCGGAAACCCACGGCGTCCAGGGGCGTGGCGGCCGTCAGCGGCGTGCGCGTGGTGAGGCGGCACTCGGCGAAGGGCAGTCGCCAGCTCCCGCCGCGCAGCACGCGCCGCTCGCCGGGCAGGTAGCTGTCCGTGAGCTCGCGCACGCTCCCGGCCAGGTCGCGCACGCCGTAGATCGACACGTCCTCGGCCACGGCCCCGATGCGGGCGGGGGCCGGCTGCTGGTCTGCGGGGCCGCGGTGGTGGCAGAACGCGGGCTCGGGGCGGTTGCCCCAAGGGTACAGGCGGCCGTCGGCGCCCCGGGCGGCCTTCTCCCACTCCAGCTCCGTCGCCAGGCGCAGCGGCAGGCGGTCGCGGCGCGCACGCCAGCTGCAGTAAGCGGCGACGTCCTCGGGCGAGAGGCCCACGATGGGCAGGTCCGGCGTCCAGGCGCGGCCCTCGGTGTCCGTGAAGGGCGTGCGGTACTCGCCGCCCTCGGGTTTCCAGAACGGCGGCGAGCCCGCGAAGCGCCGCGGCGCGCGGGACTGTGCGAACACGGGGTTGCTGCGCGCCAGGGCGTTGAGGAACTCGGCGTACTCGCCCACCGTGACCAGGTCGCGGGCGATCAGGAACCCGTGCAGGCGCGTGCGGCCCCGCGGCAGGGCGTCGCGCAGCAGGCCCTCGTCGCCGCCCTCGCCCACGCGGAACAGGCCCCCGGGCACGTACACGAAGCCCGGCGGCAGCAGCTCGGGCACGGGCACGTCCAGCGCGATCTCCTCGCCGCGGGTGAGGTGCACCGGCACCCGGATGCGCGTCTCGCCCTGCCCCAGCACCACCAGGTACGCCCCCGGGGCCAGGTCGCTCACGGCCAGGGGGGTGTTGCCCAGCGCGCGGCCGGCGTCGGCCTGCTGGCGGCCCAGGTTCTCCGTGAGCGCGTGCAGGCGCACGGGCAGCCCGGCGGGGCGCGAGTGGATCTCCAGCGCGGCCGGGGCCTGCAGGGCCTGCACGAAGCCGCCCGGATCGTACTGCCGCACGCCGGCGCGCAGGTAACCGGCGGGCAGGCGGATCCAGCCGCGCTCCACGTCCTGCAGGGCGTCGAAGTACAGGGCGCAGAGCCCGTGACGGCTGATCTCCAGGCTCGGGGCCTCGGCCAGCGCACGCGCCCAGGCCTCGTCCGCGCGCGTGAAGGCCGCCTCCAGATCCGAGGCGTGCCGCTCCACCAGCGCCCGCGCCGACTGCGCCGTGCTGGCGTCGATGGTCTTGCCGCCGCTGCGCCAGCGCAGCGCGACCTCCTGCGCCCGGGCGTGGGCCAGCTTGTCCCGCGCGGCGGTGTAGGCCGAGGCCGCCCGCTGCGCGTCCTCGATGCGCTCCTCGGCGCGCTCGAGCTGACGCTCCTCGGCCCGCGTGCCCTCGAGGAAGGTCTCCAGCGCCCCGGCCAGCTCCTCCGCCGAGATGCGCCGCCGCTGGGGATCGAGCTCGAGCGCCAGCATGCACAGCCGCTCCAGATCGGGCAGGGGCTCCGCACCGGCCGGGCGTCGCTCGCCGGCGGGCTGAAGGTGCCCGCTCCGCATGTCCGCCAGCAGCTCCTTCGAGGACCGCCCGGCGAACGGCGGCCGCCACGTCAGGATGCCGTAGAGCATGGCGCCCAGGGCCCACACGTCCGCCTGGGGACCGCACGCCGAGAGCCCGCGCTCCAGCCGCTCCGGGGCCAGGTACCCCAGGCCGCCGCTCACCGGGTTGAGCAGCTGATCTGCCGCCTCGTCCGCCGCGCCGGCCCGCAACCGCGCCCGCAGCCAGCCCGACACGTGGACCTCGCCCAGCTCGCCCAGGCGGACGTGGCTCGGCCGCAGGTCCCGGTGAATCACCCCGCGCCGGTGCGTGAACGCCACGGCCCGCGCGACGTCCAGCAGCGACTCGATGAGCCGGTTCGTCGTCCAGCGCTCGCGGGCGTTGGTGTCGTCCTGCGCGACGGCCTTGAGCACGGCGCCCAGGGTGTCCGGCAGGCTGCGCGAGGCGGCCATGAACGGGCGCCCGTCCGGCGTGCGGGAGAGCTCGTGTACCGGCAGGATGTTGGGGTGCTGCAGGCCGGCCTGGATGCGCGCGGCCTTCACGAACGCCCGCTCGCCCAGGGGCGACTCGGCGCGCAGGATGTGGGCCACCAGCTCGCGGCCCAGCAGATGGTCGCGGACGGATCTCAACTCCACCAATCGCGTGTCCGCCAGGTGGTCGCCCAGCTGGAACCGCGCCGGCCGCAGGTTGCGCTGGCTCATGGCGCCGGGCGTGAGGATCAGCGCGGGCATCGAGGGATCGGTCAGCTCGTCCCAGGACCAGCCGCCCGCCGAGATCACCGAGCCCTGGCTGCCATGGGCGCTGGCGTTGGGGCGCGGCACCTCGCTCTCGGGTTCGATCTCCACCGACCGCGCCTCCGGGGCGGGCGGGGGCGGCGGTGCGGGCGCAGGCGCGGCCGGCTTGACCGGCGGTGGCGCGGGCAGGGGGGCCGGCGGGCCGATCGGCGCGGCGGGAACGGCCGACGGCGGGTCGAGCAGGTCCGAGGCCCGGATCTGGTACTCCGGCACGGTGCGGTCACCGTCCGTGACGAGCTCCCAGGACCAGTCGTCCGGGGCGGCCCCGGCCTCGGTGTGCCCGCTGCCGCCGGGGTGCGCGGGCGGGGCGAGGATCTGGTCCACCTCGGCCTGCGTGGCGTCCGGCCCGCGCCGCTCCCACAGCATCCGGAACGAGACGGCCTCCTCCTGCCGCAGCAGCCCGCCGGCGACCCAGCGATTCAGCGCCGCCGGGGCCGTCTGAGGCACGTCCAGCCCGCCCATGGCCGACACGCGCGACGCGTCACCCCCGCAGCGGGGAAGCAGCGCCCGGGCCACCATGCGGAGATAGGACGTGGGCGGCGGCGCCATGGGGCTCCCGTTTGCGTTCGTTCAGTACCGGGAGAGCGCCAGAATCGCCTGCTGCACGTCGCCCGTCTGGGGGAGGATGACGTCTTCCAGCGTCGGATGGTAGGCCACGAACGTGTCCATCGACGCGAGGCGGCGGACGGGGGCGTCCAGCCACTCGAAGAGCTCCTCGCCGATGCGGGCGGCGAGCTCGGCCCCGTAGCCCCAGGCGCGGCTCTCCTCGTGCACGATCAGGCACTTGCCCGTGCGCTTGACCGACTCGGCGATGGCCTCCCAGTCGTAGGGGGCCAGGGAGCGCAGGTCGTACAGGTCCACGGACACGCCGGCCTTGGCGGCCTCCTTGCAGGCCACGATGGAGCGCGGCACGAGCGAGCCGTAGGTCAGGAGGGTCAGGTCCGAACCCTCGGCGATGCGGCGCGCTTTGCCGAAGGGCACCATGTAGTCCGGGCCCGGGTAGGGGGCGCGGTTGTGCGTCTGCCGGTACAGGTGCTTGGGCTCGAGGAAGAGCACCGGGTCCTCGCAGCGGATCGCCGTGCGCAGCAGGCCGTTGGCGTCCAGCGCGTTCGAGGGCATGACCACGCGCAGGCCGGGCACGTGCGTGAACAGCGTCTCGGCGCTCTGGCTGTGGTAGGGCGCGCCGCCCTTCAGGTAGCCGCCGCTGGGCACGCGGATGACCACCGGGGCGTTCCAGCCGTCGCCGCTGCGCCACCGCAGGGTGGCCAGCTCGTTGCGGATCTGCTGGTAGGCCGGCCAGATGTAGTCCAGGAACTGGATCTCGACCACGGGCTTCAGGCCGCGGCTGGCCATGCCGATGGCGCGGCCGATCACGTTGGCCTCGGCCAGGGGCGTGTTGTACACGCGGTGCTCGCCGAAGCGCTTCTGCAGGCCGTGCGTGACCTTGAACACGCCGCCCTTGCCCTTGCACTCGCCGAGGACCTCGGGGCGGCTGGCGTCGGCGACGTCCTCGCCGAACACCACGATGCGCGGGTCGCGGGCCATCTCGTCCCGCATGCAGGCGTTGATCAGGTCGACCATGGTCTGGTCGTCGCCGGAGAAGGCCGGGGCGGTGTCGAAGGCCGCTCCCGTGGGGTCGACCGCGCTGCTGTAGATGTAGTCCAGCACCTCGGGCGGCTCGGGCGTGGCCGCGGCCAGGGCGTACTCCGTCGCGGCGTCCACCTCGGCGTCCACCTCGGCCTTCAGGCGCGTCAGGCCCTCGGCGGAGAGCAGGCCGCCGTCCAGGATGAACTGGGCGAGCAGGTCGATGGGGTCGCGCTCGGCCTCGGCGCTGCGCTCGGACTTGGTGCGGTAGAACTGCTCGTCGTCCGAGAGCGAGTGGCTGTAGGGGCGAATCACCTTGGCGTGCACCAGGGCCGGGCCCTTGCGCTCGCGGCAGTGCCGGATGGCGCGCTGCATCGCCTGGTAGCTGGCCAGCAGGTCGCAGCCGTCCACGCGCTCGATGTGCAGGTCGGGGAAGTTGGCCACCAGGTTGGACACGGAGCCGCCGGCCGTCTGGACCTCGACGGGCACGCTGATGGCGTAGCCGTTGTCCTCGACCAGGAAGACGCACGGGAGCTTCTTGTTCGAGGCCGTGTTCAGGGCCTCCCAGAACTCGCCCTCGCTGGTGGTGCCGTCCCCGGTGGTGATCAGCGTGATGTCGTCCGGGTGGTGCTGCGGCGCGTTCGCCCGCGCGGCCTCGACGTGGTCGTAGTACCAGCCCGCCTCGGCGCCGCCCACGCCCTGCAGGAACTGCGTGCCCGTGCAGCTCGACTTGGAGAACACGTTGAGCTTGGGAAAGCTCCAGTGGTTGGGCATCTGGCGGCCCTTGCTCGTCGTGTCCTCGCGGGCGCCGACGGCGGCCAGCAGGCTCTCGCGGGCCGTCATGCCCAGGGCGAGCATCAGCGCGCGGTCGCGGTAGTAGCCGATGGCCCAGTCGTACCCCGGGCGCATGGCCAGGCCGGCGGCGAGCAGGATGGCCTCGTGGCCGGCGCCGCTGATCTGAAAGTAGATGCGGTTCTGGCGCTTGAGGGCGATCTCGCGGTCGTCCAGCCGGCGAGACAGGTACATCGTGCGCCAGGCCTGGACCACGTCGGCGGCGGCGAGGCCGTGGAATTCGGGGGATGCGTGGAGGGCCATGTCCGGCTGGGCGACCATGTGTGCTGCTCTCTCGAAGGGCGTCGGGACGGCGTGGATCGGACCGGCGTTCCGCCGGCGGGCCGTGTTTCTCTACCCCAAGCGGGCCGGTTCATCAAGGCGCGCGGGTCGGCGCGGCCCCTCCGGGGAAGCCCTCCCTTGACCCGGGCGCTCAGGGGTGTTCGTATTCACCATATGTGACGCTCCGGCGCGAGGACACTCATGGCGATTCCCAGGCCGCATACCGAGTCCGGCAGCCTGCTGATGGAAGTCGCGCTGCAGTTCGGCGCCACGCTGGACCTCGATCGCCTGCTGCCGCTCGTCCTCGCCCGCATCACCGAGCTGTTCAACGCGGAGCGGTCGCTCTTCGCCCTCTTCGACGAGGAGCGCAACGTCACCCAGGCCGTGGTGCACAACCTGGAGTGGGCCGGGCTCGACTCGCCGCTGCCCGTGAGCCAGAGCCTGCTCAACGAGGTCATGGACAAGGGCGAGCCCGTCGTCATCGCCGACGCCAACCGGGACGTGGACGTCAGCGCCCGCCAGAGCGTGCGGCTGTTCGGCCTGCGCTTCATGACCGGCGTGCCGGTGCACGGCCGCGGTCGGGTGGTCGGCGTGCTCTACACGGACAGCCGCGCCGAGGCCGTGCGCGACCTCAGCGGCGAGGTCGAGATGATGAACGCCCTGGCCCGCCTCGTGGGCACGGCCGTGGAGAACGCCCGTCTCTTCGAGGAGCAGCGGTTCCGCCACGTGCTGCTCGGCAAGATGGTGCACGACTTCCGCGCGCCGCTCACGGTCATGCGGGCCTACGGCGACTACCTGAACGACCTCTCCGGGGACTCCGAGGTCCAGGGCGCTGCGGCGGACATCCGCGTCGTGACCGATCAGATGGAACGCATGATGGAGAACGCCCTCGAGCTCTCCTCCATCGACGGCGGCGCCCGCGCCGTGGTGCCCGAGGGCCTCGATCTGGTGTCGGCCCTGCCCGAGCACGTCCGCCTGCTGGCGGCCTACGCCCGGGCCCGCGAGATCGCCATCGTCACGGACCTGCCGCCGGAGTTGCCCGGTGTGCACACTTTGCCCGAGCAGGTCTGGATCATCCTGGACAACCTGGTCTTCAACGCCATCAAACACGCCCGCGGCGGCACGGACATCACGGTCAGCGGGGTGCTGCGGGACGACATCGGGCCGCCCCACGCGCAGCGGCGGCAGTCGAACTCCGCGGCGGCCCTGTTCGAGCGCGAGGCCCACCTGCAGGCCACGACGGCGAGCCTGTTCATCGAGCTCTCCGTGCACAACTGGGGGCCCTGCATCCCCGAGGACCTGCTGCATCGCCTGTTCCGCCAGTTCGTGCGGGGGGGCATGTCCTCGGGCGGCATCAAGAACACCGGCCTGGGGCTCTCCATCGCCGACCAGTGCACGCGGCACCTGGGCGGCGCGATCTGGGTCGAGTCGTCGGCCGAGGCGGGCACCACGTTCCGGTTCACCTTGCCGACGGACGTCGAAGTCGCCCGGTCCTCGCGGGCCAGCCAGCCGCTGCCGGTGCGTGACACGATGCCCCTCACGCCGGACGTGCGGCCAGCGGGTTCGGCGTTCTCGGCGTCGACCGATCTGAACGCTGCACAGATCCCGCCCCGAAACCGTTGACAGCCGCCCCGGGCGCGTCGATGCTCCGGCCCCGAATGACTCGGCTCTCCGCCCTTCGGCCATGCCTGCTCGCCGCGCTCGGCACCGCGCTCGTCGCCCCGACGCTCGCCGTGGCCGGGCCGCCCGCGCCGGCGTCGGCCACCCCGCCGGCCGGTCCCTCCGAGGATCTCAAGGCCCAGGCCGCCGCGCTCTACAAAGAGGGCGCCGGGCTGTTCAAGCTGGGCAAGTTCAAGGAGGCCGCGGGCAAGTTCCAGGCGGCCTACAACCTCGATCCGTCGCCCATCCTGCTCTACAACCTGGCCCGCGCGGCCGAGGAGCAGGGCGAGGCCGGCACGGCCGTGGGTCACTACAAGGCCTACCTGGCCCGCTACCCGCAGGCCGAGGATCGCGCCGAGGTCGAGCGCCGAATCCGGGTGCTCGAGGCCATCGCCAAGACCACCGTGGCCACGGGCAGCCTGGCCCTCGTCGGCCTCCCCGCCGACGGCACGCTGACCATCGATGGCGCCGCGCCGCCGGCCGCCACGCCCGAGGGCACGCTGCCCCTCGCGCCGGGGCGCCACGTCGTGAAACACGCCCCCGTCGAGGGCGCGCCGCGCGAGTTCGTCGTCGAGATCGCCTCGGGCGCCACGTCGACCCTGGACTTCGCGGCCGAGGACTCGGGCGGCACCTCCGGCGGAGGCGCCGGGCGGCCCTTCCGGCTCTGGGGCTGGATCGGCGTCGGGCTCGGCGTGGCCGTCGCCGGCGCCGGCACGTACTTCTATCTGGACAGCTTCGGCGCCGCGGACGACTTCGAGAAGTACGGCAAGAAGGTCGACGCCCTCGACCCCGCCTCGCCGACCTACACGAGCGATCTCGACAAGTACGACCGCAAGGCCCGGGACGCCTCGGACCGCATGGACAGCGACCTGCTGCTCGGCCGCGTGCTGCTCTCCGTGGGCGGCGTGGCCGCGGCGGCCGGCGTCACGTTCCTGATCATCGATGGCACCCGCACGGCCGAGCCGAGCGCGGCCTTCGTGCCCTATCCGGGCGGCGCGGGTTTCGTCACCACGTTCTAGTCGGAGTCGGGCGCCCGCAGCGTGCCCGCCTTTACCCTCGCGCTCGTGCGTGGCATGCTGGCGCGCCCATGCCCACGCGCACGCTCCAGCACCTGATCGTCAACGGTGACCCCCACGCGGTCGCCGTCGCTCCAAACCACAGCCTCCTCGAGGTCCTGCGGTACGACCTGGGCCTGACCGGCTCGAAGCAGGGCTGCGACAAGGGCGACTGCGGCGCCTGCACCGTGCTCGTGAACGGCGAGCCCCGCCTGGCCTGCTGCACCCTGGCGGCGCTCGTGCCCGAGGGCGCGCGCATCGACACCATCGAGGGCCTCGCCGGGCCCGGAGGCCGCCTGGACCCCGTGCAGGAGGCCTTCGACCGCTGCGGCGCGCTCCAGTGCGGCTTCTGCCAGCCGGGCATGATGCTGTCGACGCGGGCGCTGTTGAACCGCACGCTCGAGCCCACGGATGCGGACGTTCGAGAGGCCCTGGGCGGCAACCTGTGCCGCTGCACGGGCTACACGCAGATCTTCGAGGCCGTGAAGGTCGCGGCGGCCCTGGCCCGCGGCGAGCACGTGCCCGAGCCGCATGACCCCGCCCCGGGCCACACGGTCCTCGGCTCCCGTCAGCGCAAGACGGACGGCCACCTGAAGGCCACGGGCGCCGCGGTCTACACGGACGACCTGAGCTTCGCGCGCATGCTGCACGGCAAGATCCTGCGCAGCCCGCACGCCCACGCGCGCATCGTCCGCATCGACACCTCACGGGCCCTTGCCCTCGAGGGCGTGTTCGCCGTGCTCACGGGCGAGGCCCTGCCGCGCACCTACGGCGTGATCCCGTGGACGGAGGACGAGACCGCCCTGGCCGTGGACCGCGTGCGGTTCGTGGGCGAGGAGGTCGCCGCCGTGGCCGCGCGGGACGAAGAGACGGCCAACGCCGCGCTCGCCCTCATCGAGGTCGAGTACGAGGTCCTGCCGGCCCTGCTGAGCCCCGAGGCGGCCCTCGCCCCGGACGCGCCGAGCCTCTTCCCGGGTCGCAAGGGCGGCAACCTCACCAAACACGTCCGGCTCGACTTCGGCGACGTCGACGCGGCGCTCACGGGCGCACACGCGCTCGTCGAGGGCGAGTACTTCTTCGAGGGCACGGCGCACGCACCCATCGAGCCCCACTGCGCAGTGGCCGAGTACGACGCCCGCGGCCTCCTCACGCTCCACAGCGCCACGCAGATCCCGCACTACGTGCACCGCACGCTCGCCAAGGTGCTGGACCTGCCGCCGGACCGCGTGCGGGTCGTGCAGCCGGCCCTGGGCGGCGCCTTCGGGGGCAAGTCCGACCCGTTCGGCCACGAGATCGTCGCCGCCAGGCTGGCGATGATGACCGGGCGGCCGGTGAAGATCCTGCTGACGCGCGAGGAGACCTTCTACACGCACCGCGGCCGGCACCCGATGCAGATGCACATGCGCCTGGCCGCGGACGCCGAGGGCAAACTCACGGGCCTGGACAGCAAGATCCTCATCGACGGCGGCGCCTACAGCAGCTTCGGCCTGGTCACTTCGTACTACTCCGGGCAGCTTTTGACGGCGCCCACGGGCTTCGCCACGTATCGGTTCGACGCGAGCCGCGCGTTCACCAACAAGCCGCCCTGCGGCCCCAAACGCGGCCACGGCAGCGTGCAGCCCCGGTTCGCCTTCGAGATCCAGCTGGACAAGATGGCCGAGAAGCTCGGCCTCGACCCCATCGAGCTGCGGCGCCGGAACGACGTCGGCCCGGACACCACCACCGTCAACGGGCAGCGCATCACCAGCAACGGCTACCTGGAGTGCCTGCGCGTGGTCGAGGCGGAGAGCGGCTGGCGCGAGCGCCGCGGCAAGCTCGGCTTCGGTCGCGGCCTGGGCGTGGCGGGCAGCAGCTACATCTCGGGCACGGCCTACCCGGTCTACCCCAACGACATGCCCCAGAGCGGCGTGCAGGTCCGCCTGGACCGCAGCGGCCGCGCCCACGTGATGTGCGGTGCGAGCGACATCGGCCAGGGCTCGGACACCATGCTCGCGCTCATCGTGGCCGAGGAGCTCGGGCTGCACCCGGCGGACATCCGCGTCACGAGCTCGGACACGGATCTCTCGCCCGTGGACCTGGGCGCCTACTCCAGCCGGGTCACCTTCATGGCCGGCAACGCCTGCCGCGAGGCCGCCAGCACGCTCGGCATCCTGGTGCGGGACGCCGTGGCCGCCAAGCTCGAGGTGCCCAGCCGCGAGGTCGCCCACACGCCGGGCCGCTGGTTCTGGCTCGGCGACCCCACCCGCGGCATGGACACGCGGGACGCCTTCGTGCTCGCCGAGACGGCGCACGGCACCCTGGGCGCCACGGGCGGCTACCGCACGGACAAGACGCTCGGCGGGCCCTACCGCGGCGGCACCATCGGTGCCAGCCCGGCCTACAGCTTCACCGCCCACGTGGCCGAGGTCGAGGTGGACGTGGACACCGGCCTGGTGCACGTCCGCAAGATCTGGGCGGCCCACGACTGCGGCTTCGCGCTCAACCCCACGCTCGTCGAGGGCCAGATCGCCGGCAGCGTCTACATGGGCTGGGCCGAGACGGTCATGGAAGAGCAGGCCTTCGCCTACGGCGGGCCCAACCCCGGCCTGCTGCGCGGCCCCAACCTGCTCGACTACCGCATCCCCACCACGGTCGAGGCGCCCGAGATCGCCTGCTACATCGTGCAGAGCATGGACCCCAACGGCCCCTACGGCGCCAAGGAGGCCGGCGAGGGCCCCTTGCATCCGGTGCTCCCGGCCATCGCCAACGCCATCTACGACGCCGTCGGCGTGCGGATGGATCGGCTGCCGTTCTTCCCCTGGCGCGTGCACGAGGCGCTCCGCGCCGCCGGCCGCGCGGGAGGCCGCTGATGCTGCGCATCGCCCCGACCTTCTCCGTCGCCACGCCCGCCACGCTGGACGAGGCCCTGGCTCTGCTCGCCCGCCACCGCGGCGAGGCGGCCCTCGTCGCCGGCGGCACGGACTTCGTGCCCAACCTGAAACACGGCCTGCACGCGCCCCGGATCGTCATCGGTCTGGGGGGCATCGCCGCGCTGCGGGGAATCGAATTCGGGCCCACCGAGGTTTCCCTGGGTGCGCTCGTGGGCATTCACGAGCTCGCCACCCACCCGGAGGTCGCCGCGCTGCTCCCCTCGCTCTCCCAGGCCGCCGGCCAGATCGCCGGCCCCCAGCTCCGCCGCATGGGCACGCTCGGGGGCAACGTGTGCCTGGACACGCGCTGCGTGTACATCAACCAGAGCGAGTCCTGGCGCTCCGCGCTGGGGTACTGCCTGAAGAAGGACGGCGACACCTGCCACGTCACGGTGACGGGCAAGAAGTGCGTCGCCGCGGCCAGCAACGACAGCGCGCCCGTGCTCATCAGCCTGGGCGCCCAGGTCGACCTGGTCGGCCCCAACGGCCTGCGCAGCCTGCCCCTCGAGGAGTTCTACGTGAACGACGGCGCGCGCAACACCGTGCTCGCCGAGGACGAGATCCTGACCCGCGTGCGGGTCCCCCGGCCCGGCGCCACGCGGCGCATGGCCTTCGAGAAGCTCCGCCTCCGCGGGGCCATCGACTTCCCGCTGCTGAACCTGGCGCTGGCCTACGACCTCGACTCCGCCGGCGTGCTCTCGCGCCCCGAGCTCGTCGTCGGCGCCATCGCCGCTCGCCCGCGGCGCGTCCGCCCCCTGCCCGAAGGCTTGCTCGACGCCGCGCTCGTGGACGCGATCGCGCAGAAGGCCTTCGACGCGGTCCGCCCCCTCACCAACATCAACGCGGACGTCGATTGGCGTCGCGAGATGGTCCCGGTGCTCGTGCGCCGGGCCTTCGCGGCGTCGCGCAGTTCGCCGGAGGTCAGCTGATGCCTCGTCTGCTGCACCGGATGCTCCTCGCCTTCGCCCTGTTCTTCTGCATGGTGGCCCCGGCCCACGCCGCGCGCGCCAAGGCCGTCGCCGGCCCGGCCAAGACGGAGGCCAAACCCGCCAAGGCCAAGTCGGGCAAGGCCAAGGCCGGCAAAGCCAACGCCGGCAAGAGCAAGGCCAAGGCCGGCAAGGCCGCCAAACCCAAGGCCGAGGTCGTCCGGCGCCGCATCGCCAAGGGCACCATGACGCTGCGCAACCTGAACACCCGCGACAAGCTCGAGGGCCTGCGGGTGGTCGAGGTGAGCAAGAAGGGCAAGAAGGAGCTCGCGCGCCTGTCCCCCAAGGGCAAGAAGAAGCTCGGCTGGATGCTGCGCGACTTCCGCAACGGCAAGGTCCGCCAGCCGCCGGACCGGCTCCTCTACCAGCTCTACCAGGTGCAGCAGCACTTCGACGCGCCCGTCGAGATTGTCAGCGGATACCGCCACTGGGCCCGCCCCACCAGCCGCCACTTCAAGGGCTGGGCGGTGGACTTCAAGGTCGAGGGCGTCGACCCCAGGGTCGTCTGGGCGTACTGCAAAGAGTTCAAGGACGTCGGCTGCGGGCACTACCCCACGTCGCAGTTCGTCCACATGGACGTGCGCGACAAGAGCTACTCCTGGATCGACATGAGCGGCCCCGGCGAGCGCGCGCGCTACGTGAACAGCGTGCCGCAGCCCGAGGCCAAGGACTCCGCGCCCGCCGCGCAGGAAGAAGAGTAGGCCCCGCCGCTCAGGAGCTGCAGGACAGCGCCGAGCAGCCCGCCTTGTCCCGCGCCCACTCCGGCCGCCGCTGGCGGTAGTGCGCGTTCTCCGGCGTCGCCTCGTAGGGGCGCCGCACGGCCGCCATCAGCCGCTCCAGCGGGCCGAAGTCGCCCTGCTCCGCGGCGTCGATGGCCTCCTGCGCCAGCCAGTTGCGTGGGATGACCGCCGGGCTCGCCGCCGCCATCTCCGCGCGGCGCACCTCGGCGGGGCGGGGGTCCGCGTCGAAGCGCCCGCGCCAGTCGCGCAGCCAGCGCACCCAGCGGTCGCGCAGGTCCGTGTCGCCGGCCGGGCTCCGCGCGGCGTCGTAGAAACACTCGGCGAGCGGTGCGACCAGCGCGGCCTCGCCCGTGAGCCCCGCGGGCAGCGCGGCGAGGTCGATCAGCCGGCGGAAGAACAGCGTCGGGTCCGTCTCCACCGCGCCGAGGGTGCTGTTCATCTCGTCGAGAAAAGGCATGTCCTCCGGCGTGAGCGCGACGCCCAGCCGCCGCGCCATGCGTTCACGCCAATGCGTCTCGAAGTGCCCCACGTAGGCTGAAAGGGGCGCCTCCAGGCGTTGCGGGTCGCTCAACAAGGGTGAGAGGGCCAGGGCGAAGCGATACAGGTTCCACTGCCCGATGCCCGGCTGGTTCGCGTACCGATAGCGCCGGCCCTGAAAGTCCGTCGTGTTCGGCGTGAAGTCCGGGTCGTAGGTGTCCAGGAAACCGTAGGGGCCGTAGTCGATGGTCAGCCCGAGCACGGACAGGTTGTCCGTGTTCATCACGCCGTGCACGAACCCCACGTGCATCCAGTCGGCGATCATCCGCGCCGTGCGCTCGGCCACGGTGGCGAACAGGGCGACCAGGGCGTCGTCGGAGGGCGGCCCGAGCTCGGGGAAGTGGTGCGCGAGCAGCCACGCGAGCAGCGCCTGCGCGGGCTGCGTCTCGCCGCGCGAGGCGAAGATCTCGAAGTGCCCCAGCCGCACGAAACACGGCGCCAGGCGGGTCACGATGGCGCCGGGTTCGGCCCGCGGGTGGCCGTCGTAGAACATGTCGCGCACCACCGCGTCGCCGGTGGTGGTGAGCGCCAGGGCCCGCGTGGTGGGCACACCCAGATGAAACATGGCCTCGCTGCACAGGAACTCGCGCAGCGACGAGCGCAGCACCGCGCGGCCGTCGCTGCGACGCGAGAAGGCGGTGGGGCCGGCGCCCTTGAGCTGTACCTCCCAGCGCTGCGCGTCCGGGCCCAGGGTCTCGCCCAGGGTGATGGCCCGCCCATCCCCGAGCTGTCCCGCCCAGTGGCCGAACTGGTGGCCGCCGTAACACGCGGCGTAGGGGCGCATGCCCGTCACGAGCCGGTTGCCGCCCAGCACGTCCGCGACGGCGCCGGCGGCCGTCGGGCGCCGGAGGCCGAGCAGCGCCCCGGCGCCCTCCGACCAGGCGGCGATGCGCGGGGCGGACACGGGCGTGGGTGTCACGGCGGCCCAGCAGGCGCCGCGCACCTCGCGGGAGCGCCGGGCGACGGCTTCGTTCGTGGGCGCCTCGCCCGGCAGCGTGCGGACGAACGAGTCGTCGAAGGAGAGCTCCGTGAGGTCGGCGGGGTGGGTCGGCATCCCGACCAGATGCCTGGCCGAGCGCGGGCGTCGCGGGCGGCCGACTAAACGAAGAGCTCGCGCTGCAGGTGCAGGCTGATGGACAGGCGCGCGTGCTGCCGGTCCAGGTGCAGGCGCTCGGCCCGCTCGGCCAGGTCCCGCGCCTCGGCGTCGCGCAGGAAAAGGGTGGACGCCATCTCGAACTCCACGGCGGACAGCGCGCGGCCGAGCTGCCCGACCTCGGCCAGACGGCCGCCCAGGTCGCCCCGCAGCCGCTCGAGCGTCTCCCGCGTCTTCTGCTCCGTGCGGCACAAGTGCGCGCGCCGGGCGGCCAGGCCGTCCAGCTCGGCCAGGCGCTCTTCGATGATGCGGCCCAGCCGCCCGCCCGTCTCCACGGGCTCGGCCAGCGACGTCGCCCGCGCCAGCTCCGCCTGCGCCAGGGCATCGAACGCGGCGCAGCGCTCCGTGTACAGGGCGTCGATGGCGTCGATCTCGGCGCGGGCCTGCCGCAGCGCCGCCGTGGGTCGCTCCAGCAGCGTGCGCTGCGCCGTGACGGCGGTGTTGGCCGAGCGCAGGCGGGCGGCGAGCTCCTCGGACCGTGCGTTCAGGTCGCGGCCCAGGCGCGTCGCCTCGGCCTGTGCGGCGTCCCGCTCGGCCTGCGCCTTCTCCAGGGCGTCGCTCAGCGCGCGGATCGTCTCCAGCGCGGCGCGGATCTCCTCGGGCACGTGGTCCGGGTGGAAGTGCTGCAGCACCGTGCTCAACACCGCGGCCAGGAAACTCTCCGTCTCGCCCTCGGGCGGGGCCGCGTGTGCGTTGCCCGTGCGGTGCACGTGCGCCCAGCGCTCGATGTCCACCCGCTCCTCGAGGGCGTCCAGCGCGGTGATGACCTCTTCGGCCGAGGCCGGTCGCTCCACGGGATCCGGGTTCAGCATTCGAGACACGAGGGCGACCAACGCCTCGGGCACGTCTGCGCGCGCGAGCGGCGGCGGCTGCGTGGCGCGGCAGGCCTGTACGGCGATCTGCATCGGGCTGCCGGTGAACGCCGGCCGCCCCGTCAGGCACTCGAAGAGCACGGCGCCGAGCGAATACAGGTCGCAGCGTTCGTCCGCCGCCGCACCGCGGAAGCGCTCCGGGGGCGCGTACGCCGGAGTGCCGACCACCTCGCCCTGCTCCGTGTGCACGATGCGGTCCGGGTCGTCCTTGGGCAGAAAGGCGATGCCCAGGTCGAGCACCTTGAGCGCGCGGTGGTCGGCGAACTCGCTGCACAGGAAAAGGTTCGAGGGTTTGATGTCCCGGTGCACGGCCCGCTGGTGGATGGCCTTGAGCCCCAGCGCCGCGCCGCGCGCCACCGCCAGCACCGTGGCGGGCGTCAGCGGCCCGCCGCGGGCGATGCGCTGCTCGACCGTCTCGCCGTGGAGCCGCTCCATGACGAGGTAGATCTGTTGGCCGGGGTGGACACCCCAGTCGTGCACCCGCACCACGTTGGGGTGGTCCAGGCGCCAGCAGAGCTGCGCCTCCTGCAGCATGCGCGAGGCCGAGCTCTCGTCCGGCTCCATGCGCGGGCGGAGCACCTTGACCGCCACGCGCTCGCCCGACGCGAGCCGCACGGCCTCGTACACATCGGCCCAGGACCCCGAACCGAGCAGGGCGCCGAGCTGCAGGCCTTCGATTTCGGGGGGGACGCTCATGGCGTCCCACTCTACGCCTGCGGCATCAATCCCAGAATGATCATCACCGCCAGCAGGATGCCGATCAGGCTCTCGCCGGCGATCAGGCCGGAGCTCACGGGCACGATGTAGCGCTCGGCGGTCTTCGGCGAGGTCTTCTCGAGAATCAACGCGGCGGTCGCCCCGATGAACATGGAGATGGCCATCCAGCCGTGGAACGTGAACGCCAGGCCCAGGCCCATGGCCGAGGGGATGAACTTCTTGAACCGGGGCAGCGCGCGCTCGAGCAGCACCAGCGTGATGCCGACCAGACCGCCGATGAGCATGGCCCAGCGGGCGGTGGGGTGCAGCGAGTCCAGACCGCCCGTGAGCATCTCGGCCACGTTCTTCCACGTCTGCGCGCCCGGCGCCGGGAACCGGTCCGTGCCGATGGCGCTCGCGTCCGGCACCAGGATTCGATAGGCGGGCACCACGAACAGCGCGCCGGCCGTCACGCCGAAGAACTGCGCGAAGAACTGCTGCCGGGGGTTGGCGCCGAGCAGCCAGCCGCTCTTCAGGTCCGTGAGCAGGTCGGCGGCGTGGATCGACACGCCCGCGCCGGCGTTGGCCGTCATCAGGTTGGTCGTCACGTTGCCGCGGTCGAGCAGGCCGAACGTCAACTGCGTGAGCTTGCCCAGGGCGCCCGTGGGGGTCGTGTCCGTCTCGCCGGTGGCCCGCGAGGCCACCACGGCGATGAAGAAGCTCATCAGCACGGCGATGGTGCCCAGCCAGGGCGCGATGCCGAAGAACAGCCACTGCAGCCCGATCACCACCGGCCCCAGGATGGCCACGCCGTACAGGAACCACTTCATCGGCACCTCGACGGCGTCCTCGGCGGCCTCGGCGGCCGTGCGCTGGTCGTTGCCGAAGCCGGCGCTGAGCGACTGGAACGCCCGCGCCACGGTGCGCCACTGCAGGAAGAACGCCAGCAGGCCCGAGGTCAGCAGGAGCGACGAGCCGCCCCACACCGTCCAGCCGACCATCGCCTTGTACTTCGTGTCCGTGATGATGCCCTGCGAGAAGGCCCACGGCGCCGCGAACCCCCAACACAGGATGGCGCCCAGGAGCTGACTCCAGGCCACCCGGAAGCCCATGATCGCGCCGGCGCCGATCATGAGCGCGCCGCAGTCCACGCCCATGGTGAACTTCTCCGCGGGCAGGCCGCCGATGGTCAGGCCGGGCAGGGGCACGTGGTCGGGCCACTTGAACGGAAGCCACTTGAAGGTGGCGTCGCGCATGAAGGCGATGAGCCCGCCGATGGTCGCGCCGGCGAACAGCGCCTTGGCCTTGTCCAGGCCCTCGCTCGCCGAGGCGTGCAGGCTCTTGAGCGTCTCGGCGGCGGCGATGCCCGAGGGGAACCGCAGCTTCTCGTGGTTGATCATCTGCCGCTTCATGGGGATGGCCACCACCACGCCCAGCAGCGCGATGGCCATGACCCAGGGCAGCATGATGTACCAGGGCATCGGCTCGCCGGTGATCATCATCAGGGCCGGGATGGCCGCCACCGTGCCGCCGCCGGTCATGTACCCCGCCGCCGAGGCGACGGACTGCATGGCGTTGTTCTCCAGCACCCCGAAGTGGCGCTTCACCAGCCCCACGGAGGTCAGCGCCGTGAAGAACGCGAAGGCCAGGATGCCCGCCGTGATGGTCACGCCGAAGCTCCAGCCCGTGCGCAGGGCGATGTAGAGGTTCGACAGTGACATGATGCCGCCGAGGAGCATGCCGGTGACGATCGCGCGGATCGTGAGCTGCGGCGTGCCGGGCGCGGCCAGGGGCAGGGGGTGGGGGCCGTCGTCGGCCGGGGCGTTGGTCTCGGTGTTCATGGGGCCATGACGTGCCACAGAACGCGGAAATCTTCACGGATCCCGGCGCGGCCCGTGACGTGCGACACGCATCGAATCGATTACGATATAGCCATATCGTCGGTTGCGGCAGCCACCCACGGTTTCATGCGGTTCTCCGACGATCCGGGCCTTGGCACGCCCGCTGCAATGTCTGGTTTTCGTCGACGAGCGGATTCGTCGGAAACGGAGACAGACATGAACGCCGCCCTCTTCGCCACCCAGACGCCCAAGTCGACCGCCCCGCATGCGCTCGTCGCCAACGGCGAGGGCGCGCCGGCGTTCGCCTACTCCGGGGAGCACGCCCTGGCGCAGTACGCCGCGACGGGCTGCCTGAACACGACCTTCTACGCCTCGGCGGCCCTGCAGCTCGACGCGGTGCTGCGCCTGTGTGATGCGACGACGCCGGACTTCGTGGCCCGCACGGCGCTCTGGGCGCGCGAGCGCGGCTTGATGAAGGACCTGCCGGCGCTGCTGGTGTCGTGGCTCTCGGTGGCGGATCCCGGCCTGTGCGACGCGATCTTCGACCGCGTGATCGACGACGGGAAGATGCTGCGCAACTTCGTGCAGGTGCTCCGCTCCGGTGTGGTGGGCCGCAAGTCGCTGGGGTCGATGCCGCGCCGCCTCGTGCGCCGCTGGTTCGCGAACCGCACGGACGACGAGGTCTTCCGGGCCGTCGTGGGGGCGTCGCCCTCGCTGGCGGACATCGTGAAGCTGGCGCACCCCAAGCCGACGACGCCCTCCCGTGAGGCGCTCTACGCGTGGCTGCTGGACAAGCCCTGCGACCGCGCGGCGCTGCCCGAGTCCGTGCGGCGCTACGACGACTTCCGCAAGAACGCGACGACCGTGCTGCCCGACGTGCCGTTCCTGCTGCTCACGGCGCTGCCCCTGAAGCCGGCCCACTGGCGCGCGATCGCCGAGCGGGCGACGTTCACGCAGCTCCGCATGAACCTGAACGCGTTCGCCCGGCACGGGGTGTTCGAGGATCGCCGCATGGTGGCCTCCATCGCCCGGCGCCTGTCGGACAAGAAGGAGATCGTGCGCTCGAAGACGCTGCCCTATCAGTTGCTGACGACGTTGAAGGCCACGACGGCGCTGCCCGCCGCGATCCGCGAGGCGCTCACCACGGCGCTCGAGATCGCGACGCGCAACGTGCCGGCGCTGGACGCCCTGGGGACGACGTACGTGTGTGTGGACGTGTCCGGCTCGATGGCGTCTCCCGTGACGGGGGCCCGCTGCGGCGCGACGACGGTGACGCGCTGCATCGACGTGGCGGCCCTGATCGGCGCGTCCGTGCTGCGCCGCAGCTTCGACGCCGAGCTCTTGCCCTTCGAGCACCAGGTGGTCGACCTGAAGCTGGACCCGGACGCGCCGCTGGAGGTGAACGCGCGGCGCCTGGCGGCCATCGGTGGTGGCGGGACGTCGTGCTCGGCGCCCCTCGCCCGGTTGAACGAGCGGCGCGCGAACGGCGGCCTGGTGCTCTACGTGTCCGACAACGAGTCCTGGTGCGATGCGCGCTCGGGCTATGGCCGCGGGACCGAGATGCTCGCGCAGTGGGACCTGTTCAAGCGCCGCAACCCCCACGCGAAGCTGGTGTGTATCGATCTGCAGCCCAACCTGACCACGCAGGCGCACGAGCGCGGCGACATCCTCAACGTCGGGGGCTTCTCCGACGCGGTGTTCGACGTGATCGCGGCGTTCCTGCGCTCCGGGCCCGGCCCGCGGACCTGGGTGGACGCCATTTCGGCCACGGCTCTGTAAAGACCTCGATTTCCGCCGTCGTCCGGCTGAATGCATGCCGGGACTACATCTGTAAAATGCCCGTCTCGGCAATTCAACTCGTCGGTCGGGCGACGGCGGAACTTTTTTCTCGAATCTTGGATCTCGGGCGCGGGCTCAGCGCGGGGCCGCGCCCGAGCGGGGGTCGAGTGGGACGTCCGCGCAGCCGGGGGAGGGGGTCACGTCCGCTTGCCATCCGGGCGCACTTTGCCCCGTGGTGTCGAACCGGCCCGACACGTCGGCGACGCGCGCCCCCGGGGCCTTGCAGCGGTCCTGCAGTCCGAGATCGCCCAAGAAGGCCCACGTCAGGCACCGGTAGTACTCGTTGCTCGGGTAGAACTGGACTTGGAGCGCCGGTGCGCAGAGGCAGTACGCGGCCTGTTCACACGTCCCGTCGGCGGCCGCCGCCGAGATGGCGCAGGTCCGCGTGTCGCCCGTCTGCACGTCGCGGAGGTCGAGGGCGCAGTGATTGTCCTCGGGCTCGGGCCACGGGAGCGCCCGGTCGAAGGTCGTCGCGAGGGTGCCGCAGCCCGGCGCGACCGGGCGGAGCGGGGCGAGCATCCCGGGGTCGACGTCGGCGACGCCCCATTTCGCGGCCACCTCGCTGACACTTGCGCCGAGGCAGTCGTCGGCCAGCGTGATGGCGCCGCGCACCTCGACGAGTTCACCGATGCACATGAGAAGGTCAGCCGCCTGCCAGGGCTCCCCGGCGTACTCGAACCCGGCGATGCAGAGGCACTGCGCGAACTGTTCACAGACCGAGAGGCGATCCCGCTCGAACAGCTCGCATCGGTGAATCGTCTCACCGGTCCGCGGGTCGTCAGCCTCCAGTACGCACTCCGGCGTGCGCGGCGCCGCGTCGACCGGGTCCGCGTCGGGCACGGGCGCGACCATGACGGCGTCTGCCACGCCGGCGTCGAGCGGGTCCTCGTCGCGGCGCGCCACCGGGTCGGCGACGCAGCCGAGCGCGAGGCTCCCGGCGAGCCCGAGCCACAGCGTGAGCGTTCCACCGGCCATTCCAAACTCCCCCTTCATCGCGCAACGTCCCCCAGCCTGATGGATCCGGGCAGACCCGTAAAGGCCGGCCGATGCGTTCCGTATCCTGGAATCGCCTCTCGAATGGTGAAGATTCCTTTGACCGACCCCGCCGGCCGCACATACGCTGCCCCGCGGAGGTCCACCATGTCCGACGCCATCCGCTGGCATGCCGACAACGCCGTCTCGATCGGCCGCACGCCCCTCGTCCGGCTCCACCGCATCACCGCTGGCCTGAAGGCCACCGTCCTGGCCAAGATCGAGGGCCGCAACCCGGCCTACTCCGTCAAGTGCCGCATCGGCGCCGCGATGGTGTGGGACGCCGAGAAGCGCGGCCTGCTCGGCCCCGGCCGCGAGCTCATCGAGCCCACCAGCGGCAACACCGGCATCGCGCTGGCGATGGCCGCGGCGGTGCGCGGCGTGCCCATCACGCTGACCATGCCCGAGACGATGAGCATCGAGCGGCGCAAGCTGCTGACGGCCTTCGGCGCCCGCCTGATCCTCACGGACGGCACCCGCGGCATGAAGGGCGCCATCGCCCGCGCCGAGGAGATCGCCGCCTCGGATCCGGACCACTACCTGCTCCTGCAGCAGTTCAAGAACCCGGCCAACCCGGCGATCCACGAGACGACGACGGGGCCGGAGATCTGGCACGACACGGCGGGCATCGTGCACACGTTCGTCGCCGGCGTGGGCACGGGCGGCACGATCACGGGCGTGTCGCGCTACCTGAAGAAACACCGCGGCCTGAACGTACGCAGCGTGGCGGTGGAGCCGGCGGGCAGCCCCGTGCTGACGCAGACGCGGGCCGGACTGCCCCTGGCGCCGGGCGCGCACAAGATCCAGGGCATCGGCGCGGGCTTCGTGCCGGACGTGCTGGATCTTTCTCTCGTGGACGAGATCGCTCAGGTCACCAACGAGGAGGCCATCGAGAACGCCCGACGGCTCGCCCGCGAGGAGGGCATCCTGGGCGGCATCTCGTGCGGCGCAGCGGTGACGGCCGCCCTGCGCGTGGCCGCGCGGCCCGAGAGCGAAGGCCAGACCATCGTGGTGGTGCTCCCCGACTCCGGCGAGCGTTACCTGAGCTCGGTGCTTTTCGACGGCGTCTTCAACGCCGACGGCCTCATGATTTGATCTGAACTGATCCGGTCTGACTCGACCCCGCGGAGCCCCCGATGAGCAAGTCCAAAGACAAGGCCAAGGCCGACAAGTCCAAGGCCGACAAACCCAAGAAGAAGTCGAACGCCTTCGTGCCGCCGCCGTCGATCCAGGGCCCGCCGCCCGAGATTCAGCCCGCGCCGGCGCCCCATGTCCAGAGCCCGCCCCCGGCGGACGTCACGGACGTGGCCGAGCGCGTGTCGACGAACATCCGCGCGCTGCGCAAGGCCCGCGGGCTCTCGCTCGAGGCGCTGTCGCAGGCGTCCGGCGTGAGCCGCGCGGCGCTGTCGCAGATCGAGACGGGCAAGAGCAACCCCAGCATCGGCGCGGTCTGGAAGATCGCCACGGGCCTGGGCGTGCCCTTCGGCGAGCTCCTGGGCGAGACGGGCGGCGGCGTGCAACTGCTGCGGCGCGCGGAGATGCCCGTGCTGCGCTCCACGGACTCGACCTTCGAGAGCCGCGCGCTGCTGCGGGCCGGCGCGCTCGCGCCCGTGGAGGCCTACGAGCTGCGCCTCGCCAAAGGCGCGCGCCACGCCGCGGACGCCCACGCGCCGGGCACCCGCGAGCTCGTCGTCGTGCTCTCGGGGCGCCTGAGCCTGGTCGTCGGCCCGGCCACCTACGAGCTGGAGCCGGGGGACGCCATCGTGTTCTCGGCGGACGTGCCCCACGCCTACGAGAACGCCGGCCCCGGCGAGACCCACGCCCACAACGTGCTGGTCTACAGCCGCTGAGATTGGGCCCGCGCCCGTGACATTTCACGGGCGGCCATCGTTTTTCACGGCCGCCCGTGACGGTTTGCCCGTGTCGCCCGTCGTTCTTCACGGCGCCGGGCCGTCGAACTCCGACAGAGTCCCTTGGCCCGGAACTTGCTCGGGCGCCGCGATATGAAGTTCACGATTCAAGACAAACGTTTCGCATTCCGTCAGGCGCTCTGCGCGCTCGTCGTCCTCGCGGCGAGCCTCGTCGGCTGCTCCGAGGCGCCCAAGCCCTCGGCCGGTGGCCCCGGCTCGGCGCCGCCGCCCGCCGCCACGCAGACCCTGCGCATCGGCTTTTTCCCCAACATCACCCACGCGCCCGCGCTCGTGGCGGTGGAGAAGGGCCTCTTCGAGAAGGCCGTCGGCCCGAACGTGAAGGTCGAGTTCAAGACCTTCAACGCCGGCCCCGCCGCCGTCGAGGCGCTCCTCTCCGGCGCTCTGGACGTGACCTACATCGGCCCGAACCCGGCCATCAACGCCTACGCCCGGTCCCGGGGCGAGGCCGTGCGCGTGCTCGCCGGCGCCTGCAGCGGGGGCGCGGCCCTCATCGTGCGGCCGGAGATCAACGGCGCCGCCGACCTGAAAGGCAAGTCCGTGGCCAGCCCGCAACTCGGCGGCACGCAGGACGTGGCGCTGCGCACCTGGCTGAAGGCGCAGGGCTACGCCGTGGCGCTGCAGGGCGGAGACGTGTCCGTGCTGCCGCAAGAGAACGCGCAGACGCTCGAGGCGTTCCGCGCGGGCACGCTGGCCGGCGCCTGGGTCCCCGAGCCGTGGGCCAGCCGGCTCGTGAGAGAGGGCGGCGGCAAGGTTCTCGTGGACGAGAAGACCCTCTGGCCGAACGGACGCTTCCTCACGACCCACATCATCGCCCGGACGGCCTGGCTGAAGGACGCCGCCAACGCCGGCCTCGCCGAGAAGCTGCTGGGCGCCCACCTGGACGCCCTGGACCTGATCGCCAAGGCGCCCGCCGAGGCGCAGGCCGCCGCCAACGCCCGCATCGAGAAGATCACCGGCAAGGCCATCGGCGCCGAGCTGCTCGCCTCGGCCTGGCAGGGCCTGGAGTTCACCGCGGACCCGCTCGCCTCGACGCTGGCCGTGTCCGCGCAGAACGCGCAGGCCGTGGACCTGCTCAAGCCGATCGAGCAGCCGCTCTCGGGCCTGTACGCGCTCGACAGCCTGAACGCCGTGCTGAAGGCCCGGGCGCTGCCCGCCGTGGCGGGGCTGCCGTGACCGAGAGCATCGAGGGAACGGGCCCCCTCGGGGGGGCAGACCCGCGCAGCGGGCGGGGGGGCGGAGCAATGACCGAGCCCGCCCTCGACATCCGCGGGCTCCGCAAGGTCTACGGCGGCACCAAGTCCCCCGTCACGGCCATCGAGAACCTGAACCTCACGGTCGCGCGGGGTGAGTTCGTGTGCCTGGTCGGCGCGTCCGGCTGCGGCAAGAGCACGCTGTTGCACATGCTGGCCGGCCTGGAGTCCGTGACCGAGGGCACGCTCACGCTGCCCATCGGCCGCCCGGCGCTCATGTTCCAGGAGTCCGCGCTCTTCCCCTGGCTCTCGGTGACCAAGAACCTGGACCTGCCGCTGCGACTGGCCGGGCTGGAGTCCGGCGCCCGCAAGGCGCGGATCGCCGAGCTGCTCGCGCTGGTGAAGCTCGAGGCCTTCGCGGATGCGCAGCCCCACCAGCTCTCCGGCGGCATGCGGCAGCGCGTGGCCCTGGTGCGCGCGCTCGCGCAGGGGGCCAAGCTCCTGCTGCTCGACGAACCCTTCGCGGCGCTGGACGCCATGAGCCGCGACCGCCTGCACGAGGAGCTCGAGCGCATCTGGCGCGACGAGGGCCTGACCATTCTCTTCGTGACCCACAACGCCCGCGAGGCCGTTCGCCTGGCGGACCGCGTGGTGATGCTCGCGCCGCGGCCGGGCCGCATCTTGTCGGAGCATCACATCGACCTGCCCCGCCCCCGCCGCATCGAGTCGCCCGAGGTGGCCACCCGCGCCGCGGAACTGCTGGATCTCCTGAAAGCCGCCCATGCCGTCGACTGACGCCCAACCCGCGGGCGCCCGCGCGCCGTTCCGCCTGGCCCGCTTCGCCCCGCTCGTCTCCGTGGCCCTGGCCCTCGTGGCCTGGGAGGCCGTGTCGCGCTCGGGGATGTGGCCGGACTGGCTCCTGCCGGGCCCCGGGCCCGTCTTCCGGCGCCTCGGGGAGGAGACGCTGGCCGGCAAGACGGCCGAGGCGTGCCGCATCACCCTGGGGCGCGCGCTCCTCGGCCTGGGCATGTCCGTGGTCATCGGTGGCGGCGCGGGGCTGTTCCTCGGCCGCTTCCGATGGGCCCGCGCGGCCGTGGCCCCGCTCCTCGCCGGCCTGCAGACCGTGCCTTCCGTGACCTGGTTCCCCCTGGCCATCCTGCTCTTCCAGCTCTCCGAGCAGGCCATCCAGACGGTCGTGGTCCTCGGCGCCGCGCCCTGCATCGCCGTGGCGCTGCTGGACAGCTTCGATCGCGTGCCGCCGGTGCTGGTCAAGGCCGGGCGCTCGCTGGGCCTCGAGGGTTTCGGGCTGTTCCGCCACGTGCTCCTGCCCGCGGCGATGCCCGGTTTCGTGTCCGGCGTGAAGCAGGGCTGGGCCTTCGCGTGGCGCAGCTTGATGGCCGGCGAGCTGCTGGTGCTCATCGGCGACAAACCCTCGCTCGGGGCGCACCTGCACTTCGCCCGCGAGCTCTCCGACGCCGAGGGCCTGCTCGCCTGGCTCGTCGTCGTCCTCGGGATCGGTATCCTGGTGGACGTGCTCGTGTTCCGCACCCTGGAAGACGCCCTTCACAGGCGCCATGGACTCTCCCGTGATGCTGCCCGCTGAACTGCTGGTGGAGATCTGGCGCACCGTCGCCGCCCAACTGGAGCTGGACGCCATCCTGCCCGGCGTGCTGGAGGCGCTCGCGCGCCGCTGGTCCGTCACGAGCCTGCAGGTGGCCGTGGTCGACGCCGGCGGCGCGGCGCCTCGCGTGCTGGCCGGTGCGGCGCTCGGGGGCGCGGCGCTCCCTGCGCTCGGCCGCAGCGACGCCCCGCCGACGGGGCTCGTGGGCCGCGTGCGCGTGCTGCGACCCGTCGTGTCCGGCGCGTCCGGTGGCCCGGCCCCCGGCGCGCTCGAGGGCGTGCTGATCGAGCTGGGCCCGGACGAGCGCGGCGGCCTGGCGTTGGCGCTCGCCCACGGGCCGGGCCTGGGCGCCGCCGTGGACGCCCTGTCCGGCATCGCCGAGCCCCTGCGCGTGGCGCTGGGCCACGACCGCGTGATCGGCGAGCTGGCGCGCCGCCGCGAGGCCGCCGAGGCCGACGCGCGCGCGCTGCGGGCCCGCGTGCCCCCCGAGGAGCTCAACGAGTTCATCGTCGGCGAGCGCGGCGGCCTGCGCACCGTGATGACACTCGTCGACCAGGTCGCGCCCACGGACGTGCCCGTGCTGATTCTGGGCGAGACGGGCTCCGGCAAAGAGGTCGTCGCGCGCGCCGTGCACAACCGGTCCAGCCGGGCGAGCGGGCCGTTCCTGAAGGTCAACTGCGGCGCCATCCCCTCGGAGCTGGTGGACTCGGAGCTGTTCGGCCACGAGAAGGGCAGCTTCACGGGGGCCGTGGCCATGCGCCGCGGCTGGTTCGAGCGCGCGGACGGCGGCACGCTGTTCCTCGACGAGCTCGGCGAGCTGCCCGCCGCGGCGCAGGTGCGCCTGCTGCGCGTGCTGCAGGACGGCGAGTTCGAGCGCGTCGGCGGTCAGCGCGCGCTGCGCACGTCGATCCGCATCGTGGCCGCCACGCACCGCGACATGCGCGAGATGCTCCACGGCGGCAGCTTCCGCGAGGACCTGTGGTACCGGCTGTCGGTGTTCCCGATCCGCCTGCCGCCCCTGCGCGAGCGGCTGGACGACATCGAACCCCTGGCGCGCCACTTCGCCGAGAGCGCCGGTCAGCGGCTCTACACAAAGCCGCTGTCGCCCACGACCGAGGACGTGGCCCTGCTGCGCGCCTACCCCTGGCCGGGCAACGTGCGCGAGCTCGCGGCCGTCATCGACCGCGCGGCGATCCTGGGCTACGGCCGCCGCCTGGAGATCGCCTCGGCGCTCGGCGTGAGCGGGCCCCCGGCGCCGCGGTCGGACCGCCCCATGGACACGGTGACGCTCGAGGCGGCCAACCGCGAGGCGATCGAGGCCGCCCTGCGCCGCACGCACGGCCGCATCGAGGGCGACCGCGGCGCCGCGGCGGTGCTGGGCATCAACCCGCACACGCTCCGCGCGCGCATGCGCAAACTCGGCGTGGAGTGGGCGCGCTACCGGGACTGACGCGTCAGCGCCAGCAGCCGTTCTGCGAGGTGACGGTGTCCCCCGTCTCGGGCACGCCGTCGTCCGGCACGTCGGCGAACTGCATGGCGATGCTCTGGCAGAACGCCCGACCGCAGTTCTCCATGCGCTGCACGTGGGCGTGGGGCCCCGTGGACCAGCCCGTGCTGCCCGAGAGGCCCACCGCCTGCCCCTGGTCGACGTGCTGCCCGGGGCTCACGTGGACCTCGTTGAGGTGCGCGTACAGCGTGAGCGTGCCGTCCGGGTGCGAGACCACGACGTAGTTGGCGTCGTTGATGCACTCGGGGCCGCCGCCCTGGAAACACGGCGAACCGGGCACCGTGTCGCCGTCCGCGAACGCCACGTCCCCGCCCATCATGGCGCGCATCGGTGTGTTCAGCGGCATGCTGAAGTCGAAGCCGTACGCCGACTGACCGTTGTGACTGAACTCGGAGTTGTTGCCCTGCGTGACCTGGAAGGTCTCGCCGCAGCCGAACGGGAGCAGGAACAGGCCGTCCGTGGGCCCCGGCGGGCCCATGCACTCGACGAACAGACCGGTCACGTAGCCGGACAGATCGCCGCGCTGCACGTGGTACCAGGTGGTGTTGCCGTCCACGGCCTCGCCCTCGACGCGCTCGAGCACGTCGACCACGCTGCCGTCCGGCAGGTTGCCCACGGGCGGGTTGGCGGTGGAGGGGTCGGGCCGGACGTTCAGGCCGATGCCGCCCGTGCTCAGCACGCGCACGCGGACGCAGTCCTCGGGCGGGCCGGGAGGCGGCGGTGGGGGCGGGGGCGTGGCGTCGGGCGTTTGCGGGTTCGGTGCGGTTGCGTCGGTCGTCGGGCCGGCGAGCGCGTCCGTGTCCGGTCCCACCGGGTCCGTCGACGTGTCGCGGTCGCCGCCGCCGGGCGCGGGCGGGCGCAGGGCGTCCACCCAGGGGGCGGCGGGGTCGGGCGCCGCGTCGAGCGTGCCGACGCCGAGATCGTCCGTCGCGCCGCCCTCGGCGTCGAGCTCACCGGCCCCACAGGCGGGCAAGAAACAGAGTGCAAGAGCGAGGGCTGCGCGCATGCCCCATCGTCCGCCCCTTCGCCTCAGCGGCGCAAGACCATCTCGGTCCGCGTGTAGGGCGGGGGCGGCACGGTCGCGCAGTCGACGAACCCGTAACGGGCGTAGAGCCCCTGGGCGTCGCGCGTCGCCAGCCAGACCGTGCGGACGGCGCGCACTGCGGGGTGGTCGAGCAGCAGGGTGACGAGTCGTTTGCCCAGGCCGCCGCCGCGCAGCGCCGGGGCGACGCACACATCGTAGACCCAAGCGCGTTTCGAGCGGTCGGTGATCGCGCGGGCCGTGCCGACGAGCGCCCCGTGCGCGTCCACGGCGGCGACCCAGGCCGGCGAACCCAGGTGGGCGGCGGCGATGGCGGCCGGCGACATCTCCGTGTTCCAGTACTCGGTCGCGAGCAGCGCGCCGGCCTGGACGGCCAACTCGGGCGCCGGCAGACAGCGCAGCGTGACGCCGGCCGGCGCCGCCAGGAACGGCGGGGTCGGCACCTCCGGGTTGTGGGCGCGGACCAGCTCGATCGCCCGCAGATCGCCCGGATCACCGCGCCGCCACAGGTGCTCCATCAAGCGCACGAGCTGCGCAGGCGTGCGGTTCTGGCCGAGTTTGGCCTTGCCCGTGATGTCCGCCAGCGGCACCTCGAAGACGAGGATGCCCTCGAGCGCCTTGCGATAGAGCGGGTGGTCCGCCGTGATGGGGACGTGGCCGCCCTCGGGCTGGCGCGCGGCCATGAGCGCGGCCATCAGGCGGGCCTTGCGGGCCGGGTCGGTGACCTCGGTCAGCACGCCGTGCACCTGCACGCTGCGGTAGAAGGTCGTGGCCGGGCAGGCGCGCTCCGGGTCCACGAAGTAGCTGGGGATCTGCGCGATGGTCTCGTCCCACGCGACCACGCAGGGTCGGCCGAGCGTGAGCGACTTCTCGCCCACGGGGGCGCCGTGGAAGGCGATGGTGTCGTCGCAGACCGCGCCGTTGAGCGTGCGGAACACGGGCGCGCCGTCCGGGGTGGTGGTGCACAGGTGCACCGCGGGTGCGTCGGCCAGCAGGCGGCGCGCGGCGTCGGGGGGCATGGCGTACATGGGCTTTCGCATGGCCACAGCCTCGCGGCGAACCGGTCCGTGAAAAAGATCCGGTTTGCGAAAGAACGATGGACCGGTCAGCATGCTTCGCCATGGCCCGATGGCACCTGTCGTTGACGATCCCCGGCCCCGAGGACGGCGCCGACGCCCCGCTGTTCCAACGGATCGCCTGGGCCATCGCCGACGAGATCCGCCGCGGACGGCTCGCGCCGGGCGCGCCGTTGCCCGGGTCGCGGCGCCTGGCGACGGAGCTGGGCGTGCACCGGAACACGGTCATCGCCGCCTACGCCGAGCTGCGGGCCGAGGGCTGGATCGAGGCCACCACCGGGTCGGCCACGCGGGTGGCCGCCGTGCTCGCCGGAACGCTGCCGCCCACGCCGCAGGCCTTCGCGCCCACGCGCCTGGGTGTGCCCCTGGAGGCCGGCTTCGACCTGCCCGGGCCCGCGCCGGCGACCTCGTGGCCCGAGCCGCCGCGCGCGCAGTACCTGCTGGCGGGTGGGTTCCCCGACCTGCGACAGGTGCCCACGCAGGCCCTCGCGCGGGCCTGGCGGCGGGCCATCACGCGCAACCCGGCCGCGCTGCTGGCCTACGGCGACCCGCGCGGGGACGACCGGCTGCGCGCCGCCCTGGCCGAGATGCTGGCCACGCTGCGCGGCCTCGCCACCACGGCGGACGACGTGCTCGTGACCCGCGGCTCGCAGATGGCGCTGGATCTCGTCGGCCGAACGCTCCTCTCGTCCGGCGACGCCGTGGTCGTGGAGGCGCTCGGCTACCAGCCGGCCTGGGCGGCGTTCCGAGCGGCGGGGGCCACGCTGCTGCCGCTCCCGGTGGACGCGGCCGGGCTGCGCGTCGACCTTTTGCCCGACCTGCTCGCGCGGCACCGCGTGCGCGCCGTGTACGTGACGCCGCACCACCAGTACCCGACCACCGTGACGCTCTCGGCCGCGCGGCGCCTGCAGTTGCTGAATCTGGCGGCCACGCATCGCTTCGCCGTGATCGAGGACGACTACGACCACGAGTTCCACTACGAGGGCCGGCCCGTGCTGCCCCTGGCCAGCGCCGACCCCCACGGCGTGGTCGTCTACCTGGGCACGCTCTCCAAGGTGCTCGCGCCGGGCCTGCGCGTGGGCTTCGTGGTCGCGCCCGCCGCGCTGCTGGAGCGCCTGGCCGAGCTGCGCACCCGCGTCGACCGCCAGGGTGACCACATCACCGAGCGGGCCGTGGCCGAGCTGCTGGAGGACGGCGAAGTCCAGCGCCACGCCCGCCGCATGCGCCGCGTGTACGCCGAGCGGCGCGACGTGCTCGGCGAGGCACTGCGCACCCACCTGGGCGACGCCGTGTCGTTCGAGCTGCCGAGCGGCGGCATGTCGCTCTGGGCCCGCCTGGACGACGCGCTCCCCGCCGAGGCCCTGGCCGCCGAAGCGCTGAAGCGCGGCGTGGGCGTGTACATCGGCCGGCGCTTCGCCTTCGACGACGCGCCGCTGCAGGCGCTGCGGCTGGGCTTCGGCGGCCTGGAACCGGCGGCGCTGCGCGAAGCGGCGCGGCGGTTGGGGGAGAGCGCGGGGGTGGTGGGGGGGCGGCGCGCCCCGTGAACACCCCCGTGCCCAAAAACGGCCGCCCGTGATCATTCACGGGCCCCGCGGCGTGGACACCCGACCCGCGCACCGCAGACCCCGTTGTCTCGCATGGCGAACGTTTGTTTCGTCGAACGAACGGCGCGGCTGGCACGCATATTGATATGGCGCGGCGTATGCCCGCCGCTCTGCCGACTTCGTCTCTCAGCCTCATCGGCCACACGCCGATGCTCCAGCTCACCCGCTTCGAGGTGGGGCCCTGCGAGCTGTTCCTGAAGCTGGAGAACCAGAACCCGGGCGGCTCGATCAAAGATCGCGTGGGCCTCTCGATGATCGAGGCGGCGGAGGCGTCCGGGCCGCCCCGCCTTCCCCGATTTCACGGGGGGCTACCAGCAGCCCATCGTGCTGATCACCGCGCCCGAGGCCGAGCCGGTGGGGTTCGGGCTGCGGCTGACGTGCGGCGACGGGATCTGCGGCCCCCGCGAGGACGCCACGGGGTGCGCGGCGGACTGCGCGATGCCCCACCCCTGCGGCGGCGCCGAGCGGTACGTGCTGCTCGACCCCGTGAGCGGCGACGTGCGCGAGCGGCGCGAGGGCCTGCGGCTGAGCTTCTGGTCCACGGCGGGCGCGTTCGAGGCGCCGCGCACGGGCACCCCCGCCGAGGTCGACGACGGGCCCCGTGGTGCGACGCCGGTGACGCAGAGCGAGAACGTGTTCACGGCGCCGACGACGCCGGGGGTCTACACGCTCTGGGTGGTGATGCGCGACGAGCGCGGTGGCGCCGACTGGCGCTCGGGGCGGATCCGGGTCGGCGGCCGGTGAGCGTCCCCGGTCAGGTCAGCTCGGGCGGGGCGTCCCGGGCGAAGACGATGGTCGCCGACGAGGTCGCCGGGTCGTAGGCGATCACCACCTCGCCGCGGTCGAGGCCGGCGAGGGCAGCGGTGACGCGGGCCTCGAGGGGGGCCTCGACCTCGCCGTAGTCGGTGCCGTCGCGGGTGACGAACTCCTCGACGAGGCGCCGCAGCGTGTCCGGGCGCAGGGCGCGGTGGTCGATGCGAACGGGGGCCTCGGGCAGGTCGTCGTCGGCGGGGTCGGAGTGGCTCATGGCGGGGCCTTTCGATGAGCGAACAGTGCGAGCGATGCGCCCACCGGGGGTGGGACCATCGGGCGCTCACTCTACTTCATCGGCCACGGGCGGGCCGTGTCGCACGGAAAGGCGACTTTTCGCGCGCGATGGCCCGGCGGGCGGCGATCGAGCTAGGATGCGCGCTCGCCACACAACTGTCCGGGAGAATCGGATGCGCAGGTCGTTCGGGGGACTCTCGCTGCTGCTGCTGCTCAACGCGTGCGGAGAGGCCGGAGGCGGCGGGGGCGCCGGTGGCGCGGCGGGCGGCGCCGGGGGCTCGATCGCGGCGCCCGACGCCGGCCCGGGCGGTGGCGGCGGTGTCGTGACGGACGCCGGGAGCGGCGGGGCCGTCGACGCGGCCGGCGCCGAGCCCGACTTCTCCAGCCACATCGGCGAGGTGGGCGTGCACGACGCCGCGCCCGAGCCGGACGCCGCGCTCGCCCCGCCGCAGGCCGCCGCCGAGTGGACCCCCGTCGCCGTGCCGACGTGGCGCGTGGCCACGGTGGGCGGCGAGGACGAGGTGCTGGCGTTCGTCGAAGAGGGCTCGTTCCGGTTCCCGAACGTGGGCCGCGACTTCCGCGGCGTGGACTGGTCGGACGTGACGCCCGACGAGAACGGCGGCCTGGGCGGCTTCCCGCCGGCCATCCTGTACGCGACGGCCGTCGTGACCGTGGACACGGACCGGACGCTGATCCTGCGCGCGGACAACGGCGTGGCCGCCTACGTGGGCGGGGTGCCGCAGCCGGCGGACATCTACGGCTCGGGCCGGATGCGGGTGCCCCTGGCGCTGAAGGCCGGCGAGAACGTGGTCGTGCTCCGCATGATCGGCGGGCGCGGCACGCCGGCCGTGCAGCTCTGGGAGACGCCGGACGCGCTGGCGCTGAACTTCGCCGACGTGACGTCGTCGGACTTGCTGGCCGGCGACACGCGGCCGCAGTTCGTGGGCGTGCCGGTGCTGAACCTGTCCGGCGCCGTGGCGACGGACCTGCGGGCCGAGGTCGTCGAGGACGACGTGTTCGAGGCGACCTCGCTGAGCGTTCCGGCGCTGCCGCCGGGCGGCATGACCAAGCTGACCTTCGCGCTGCGGCTGAAGGCGTCGCCCGGGGCCGTCGGTGAGACGCGCACGGTGCACCTGCGGGTGGGCAGCGCGGACCTGGCGGCGCGCTACGACACGACGCTGGACCTGCCGGTGGTGGACCCGGCCGGGACGCACCGCGAGAGCTTCCGCAGCGACGTGGACGGGTCGGCGCAGTACTTCGGGCTGGTGCCGCCGAGCGGTTTCCAGGCGGAGCGAGCTTATGGCGTGGTGCTCACGCTGCACGGCGCCGGCGTCGAGGGCATCGGGCAGGCGCAGGCCTACTCGGCCAAGGACTGGACGTACATCGCCGCGGCGACCAACCGGCGGCCGTTCGGCTTCGACTGGGAGGAGTGGGGCCGCGCGGACGCGCTCGAGGTGCTCGACCACGTGCAGCGGACGTTCGTGACGGACGCCACGCGGGTGTACGTGACGGGCCACTCCATGGGCGGCCACGGCACGTGGAACGTCGGCGTGCACAACCCGGGACGCTTCGCCACGCTCGGCCCGAGCGCCGGCTGGAGCAGCTTCTACACGTACACGGGCGACCCCGTGCCGACGGGGCCCTTCGGCCGGGCGCGGGCGAGCAGTTCGACCAACGACTACCTGCGCAATCTCAAGCAGCGCGGCGTTTACATCATCCATGGCGACGCGGACGACAACGTGCCGGTCCGCGAGGCCCGGGACATGCGCACGAACCTGATGGGCGTGACGGACGACGTGGGCTACCACGAGCAGCCCGGCGCCGGTCACTGGTGGGACGGCGAGGCCGCCGCGGGGGCGGACTGCGTGGACTGGCCGCCGCTGTTCGAGTTCATGCAGGCGCACACGCTCGACCCGCTGGAGACCGACTTCGAGTTCCGCACGCCGGGGCCCTGGGTCACGCCGACGCACAGCTTCGTGACGATCCGCTCGGCCGGGAGCGGCGACGCCGACTGCGTGGTCGAGTCCACGCGCGACGGCGACACCGTGGCGCTGACGACGACGAACGTGCGCAGCCTGACCCTGGATGGCGACGCCTTGGGCGGCCTGGGCGTGACGACGGTGACCGTGGACGGCGAGGCCGTGCCCGTGGGCCCGGGCGCGCTGCCCGTGGGGCCGCAGGACGGCAAGCGCCCAGGGCTGAACGGGCCGATGAACGAGGTCTACCGGCGGCCCTTCTGCTGGGTGTACCCGGACGACGCGCCGGGCTACGCCGCCTACGCCGCGTACCAGACGAGCTACTGGGCCATCATCGGCAACGGACAGGCGTGCGCGCTGCCGCGCAGCCGGCTCACGGAACGCATCTCGGCGGGCTACAACCTGATCCACCTGGGGCCGACGCCGGCGGAGCTGGAGGGCGTGCCGGCGGGGCTGTCCTGGGACAACGGCGGGGCGTCCATCGGCGGGCGGGAGTTCCCGCGGGCGACGATCGCGTTCGTGTACGCGGCGCCGGACGGCGAGCACCTGCACGCCGTGCTGAGCGCGCCGCTGCGGGGCGAGCGCACGTTGTACGCCATCGAGCCCTTCAGCTCGCGGGGCGGCCTGCCGGACTACCTGCTGTTCAGCGGCAACACCGGGCTGGCGGCCGGGTTCTTCGACGCGACGTGGGCCTTGCCGTAGCCCCTGGTTCGGGACCGCCCGAATCGGCAAGATGCGCCGCATGCGTCTACACAAGCAGCGGCGGCGTGGTGTCGGGAGTGGTGTCGGTCTGGGCCTCTGGGCGGCCTCGTGCGTGTTGTGGGCCTGCACCACCACGGGCGAGAACGCGGCGGCGGGGGTGAGCCCCCCCGGCGCGGACGCCGACGTGGTCGGCGGGGGCTCGGGGACCGGCGGTGAGGCCGCGGGCGGCG
>CAINDO010000326.1 GCA_903847385.1 uncultured Myxococcales bacterium | reverse complement strand
CCGGCTGGCGCGACCACGCGCGGCTCCCCTCGTCGATGTTCCCCGCCGTGAACATCGTGGCGATGAGCGCCTTCTACAGCCCGAATCCGCAGGCGCCGGGCGGCTTCGACCTGCCCTTCGACCTCGAGACGGGCGAACTGCGGCCGGACGTCTTCGCCCGGTGGAAGCGGCGCGATCCCGTCGAGCTCGTCGCGCAAAACACGAACGCCCTGCGGTCGCTCTCGCTCCTGTATTTCGATTGCGGCAACCGCGACGAGTACCACATGCACCACGGCAACCGGATCCTGCACGCGCGACTGCAGGCCGCCGGCGTGCCCCACGTGTACGAGACCTTCGACGACGGGCACCGCGGCATCAACTACCGCTACCGCGCGTCGCTCCCCCGCCTCGCCGCCGCGCTCACGCCGGCCTGAGGCGAGGGCCCGGTCAGGGCAGCTCCTCGCGCTTCACGTCGTCGAGATCGAGCGCGAAGTCCGGGCCGTACACGCCGCCCGGCGTCTGGAAGCCGCGGTTCCACTGCCCGCGGAGTACGCGGTCGGCGATGGCCACGGCCGAGCGCGCCGTGAAGATGTAGCCGTCGGGCATGCGCATCCGCGACGCGACCACGCGCCCCTCGGCGTTGACCGCCTCGCCGTAGACCCAGAACGACGTCCGCTCGCGGTGGGCCGCGTCCGGCCCGGCGCCGGCGGCCTCGATGCGCCGCTGGAGATAGTCCTGCACGGGCTTCGTTCGGAGCAGACCCCCGGCGAGCCCCATGAAACGCGCGCCGAGCCGCACGGAGAGCGGCAGGCAGGCGTAGACCTCGATGTCCGGGATGCCCGTGGTGTACCAGGCCGTGGCGACGTCCCCCCAGGGCATGCGGATGCCCGTGCGTTTGCCGGCGTCGAAGCCGAGGTCGAAGTCGCGCTGGCGGTCGGCGACGGGCACGGGCATGAGCCGCCCGGCGCGCCGGATGACCCCGGGCTGGCCCAGGTTCTCGCGCATCGTGGTGGCCGTGCCGTGGCTCAGGCCGCCGTTGGTGAACAGCGCGAGCGTGAGGCGCTGCGCGTCCGGCAGCCGCGCCTTCAGGTGGGCGGCCAGACAATCCGTCGGCACGACGTCGAGCCCGACGCCGGGCATGAGCATCACGCCACGCTCGCGCGCCTCGTCCGTGCGGGCGGCGGCGGCCTCGAAGACCTTCCACTCGCCCGTGATGTCCAGGTAGTGCACGCCGGTCCGCAGGCAGGCCGAGACCATCTGCGCCGAGGTCGACGAGAACGGGCCGGCGCAGTGGAGCACGCAGGACATGCCGGCGAGGCCCGCGTCCACCTCGGCGGGCGTGTCGAGCGCGAAGGCCCGATGCGACACGCCGAGCTCCGTGGCCAGCGCCGCGGTCCGCGCCGGATCGCGCCCGGCCAACGTGATGGGCAGGCCGAGCTGGGCGGCCCGCCGGGCGATGAGATCGCCGCTGTAGCCATAGGCGCCGTAGATGAGCAGGGACATGGGGGCTTCTCTCCGGCCGCTATCGCAGCTTGGCCACGAGCGCGGCCGCACGGGCCTGCACGCGGGGGTCGAACGAGGTCACGGTGATGCCGTCCAGACGCGTGACGAACGTCTTTCTGGCCGTCTTGGGCAGCGGGTTGCCCATCTCCACGGCGTGCTCGATGTGGGTCAGGGCCTCGGCCAGCACCGCATCCTTGGGGTGCTCCAGGAACCGCAGCACCAGCTCGAGCTCCTCGGGGACGGCGCCGAGCTTCTCCCGTAGGGCGTCGAGGGCCTTAACGAGCTCGGGACCGCTCGGGGCCTGGCGCACCGCGCGGGTCAGGCGCACGCGCTCCTTGGCCTCGGGATCGCCGCCGGACGCATCGGGGGCCGGCAGCTTGTCCTTCAGGTGCTCGGGGACCTCGCCGCGGTCGAAGAGGGCGTCGAGCTGCCGCTTGTACTGCGCAGTCGCCGTGGCCACACGCGCCGGGGCACCGCGGGGCGCGGACTCGTCGCGGCGGTGGGCGCTCCCGTCCTTCTTGCGGTCACGCTCGCGCCAGCTCGGCTTCTCTCGCTCGGACACGGTTCACTCCAGGCCGTACACGCGCGGGACTCTATTCCCCGGCCGGGCCCGTTGCAACGCGCGGCGGCGCGCTGGCATGCTCGCGCTCCAACGTCTTCGCGAGCCGCCCGTGATCGAGTCCTTCTCCGGTACCGAAAGCTACATCGCCTCCCAGGAGCTGTCCGAGGCCGTGAACGTGGCCCTGGCGCTCGAGCGCCCGCTGCTCATCAAGGGCGAGCCGGGCACGGGCAAGACCCTGCTGGCCCGCGCCGTGGCCGAGCAGTTGAAGCGCCCGCTCTACACCTGGCACGTGAAGAGCACGAGCCGCGCCGTGGACGGCCTGTACGTGTACGACGCCGTGCAGCGCCTGCAGGACAGCCGCTTCGGCGACAAGGACATCCACGACATCCGCCAGTACATCCGCTTCGGCGCGCTGGGGCGGGCGTTCCTCTCCGAGTCGCCCGTGGTCACGCTGCTCGACGAGATCGACAAGGCCGACCTGGAGTTCCCCAACGACCTGCTGCACGAGCTCGACGCCATGAGCTTCACCGTCGTCGAGACGGGCGATGTGCACACGGCCAAGGTGCGGCCGCTCGTCGTCATCACCAGCAACAACGAGAAGGAGCTGCCGGACGCGTTCCTGCGCCGCTGCATCTTCCACTTCATCGCGTTCCCCGAGCCGGCGCTCATGGCGCGTATCGTGCGGGTCCACCACCCCCACGTGCGGCAGACGCTCCTGGACGAGGCGCTCGCCCGCTTCTACTGGCTGCGCTCCCTGCCCGAGCTGCGCAAGAAGCCCTCGACGAGCGAGCTCATCGACTGGCTCGGCGCCATGCTGCGCGGCGGCCTCACCGAGGAGGCCCTGGCGCAGCGCATCCCCTACCTGGGCACGCTGTTGAAGAAGGAGCAGGACGTCGAGTCCGTCGCCCGCCGGGGCCGCGGCTGGACGAAACACTGAGCCCGCCCGTGGACGCGCCCGAGACCGCGGAGCCGCTCGGCGAGCCGCTCTTCCTGGAGTTCTTCTACCTGCTGCGGCGGTCGGGCATCCCCGTGACGACGCGGGAGTGGTTGACCTTCGTCGAGGCCCTGGACAAAGGTCTCGTGGCCGCCAGCCTGGACCGCTTCTACGCCATCGGCCGCGCCACGATGGTGAAGAACGAGCGCTACTACGACCTCTTCGACCAGTGCTTCACGCACTTCTTCCTGGGGGCGGACCCGCCGCACGCCCTGGTCAAGGCCGTGGACGAGTGGCTCGAGAACCCCCTGCCCATGCCCGAGCTCACGCCCGAGGAGCTGGCGGCGATGGAGAAGCTCGACCTCGACGAGCTCAAGCGGCGCTTCGAGGAGACGCTGCGCGAGCAGGACGAGCGGCACGACGGCGGCAGCAAGTGGGTCGGCACCGGCGGTCGCAGCCCCTTCGGGCACTCGGGCGTGAACCCCTCGGGCATGCGCGTGGGCGGCGAGGGCCGCAGCCGCTCGGCCGTGCAGGTCGCGGCACAGCGGCGCTTCCGGGACTACCGGGCGGACCTCGTGCTGGACACGCGCCAGATCGGCGTGGCGCTCCGCAAGCTGCGCAAGCTCGGGCGCAACGAGCTGCGCACGGAGCTCGACCTGGACGACACGATCGACGCCACGGCCAAGAACTGCGGCGATCTCGAGATCGTCATGCGCCCGCCCCGGGACAACGAGCTCAAGCTGCTGCTCCTGATGGACGTCGGCGGGTCGATGGATCCGTTCGCGCTGCTGGTCTCGCGGCTGTTCAGCGCGGCCCACGCGGCGAGCCACTTCCGCGAATTTCACGCCATGTACTTCCATAATTGCGTCTATGAGCAGCTCTACAAGTCGGCGCGTCTCATGGACGGCATGGGCACCGTGGAGCTGACGCGCTGGCTGGCCCCGGACACGCGCCTGGTCATCGTCGGGGACGCCCACATGGCGCCGTACGAGCTCACGGCGCGGAACGGCGCCATCGACTACTTCCAGAACAACGACGAGCCCGGTTTCGTCTGGCTGGAGCGCCTGAAGAAACACTTCACGCACTCGGTGTGGCTCAACCCGCTCTCCAAGCGCACCTGGGGCCACCCGACGATCAACCTGGTCAGCCAGATCTTCCCGATGTTCGAGCTCACGCTCGAAGGGCTCGAAGAAGCCGTGAAGCGGCTCTCCATCGCGCCCCACGCCAGCGCCTGACGCGGCGCCCGCGGGCCTGCGTCAGAGCCCTGCGCCCGAGGTCGAGCAGAGGGCGGCGAGGCGGCGGGCGATCTCCGCGGGCAGCGGGAACCAGCGGAGACCCTCGGCGTCGGCCTCGGCGTCACCGGCGGCGTCGTCCGGGCCGGCCTCGACGGCGGCGGCCATGACCGCGCGGGCGGCGGCGTCGGCGGCGGCGCGGTAACCGGCCAGGGCGTCCTCGGTCTCGCGGGCCTGCCTCGAGGCCCAGGCCAGTCGGCCGTGGCGATAGGTCAGGTCGTCCAGGCCGAGGGGGGCCGAGACCTGCCCCGCCCGGTGGCGCCACTGGCCGGACTGCACGTCGAAACGATACGCCGGCAGGAGCTTCCAGCCGTGCTCGGCGACCCACGAGACCGACTCGACCACGTGGGCGAAGGTGGTCTCGCTGATGAAGTAGTTGAAGTTGACCCGCACCCAGCCGGGCTTCAGGCCCTCGTGCCCGGCCACGATGGCGCACTCGAAGGCGTGCGAGCGCGCCAGGTCGATGCCGAGGAGCCGATGGCCGTAGGGGCCCGCGCAGGAGCAGCCGCCCCGCGACTGGAGGCCGAAGAGGTCGTTGAGCAGCGCGACCACGAAGTTGTGGTGCAGATACATCTCGCGCGTCGGGTCCTGCGGGTCGGTGTAGCGCAGCAGGAACGACACGATGCTCAGCCGGCGCGCGTCCGGGTTGCCGAGCACGCGGATGCTCGGGTGGGCATGCCACCCGGCGATGGCGCGCTCCAGGAAGTCGGCCTCGCAGGCCTCGATGCGCTCGGCGCCGACGGCCTCCTTGAGCTGGAACACCAGGCCCGCCCGGATGCTCTCGATGATGGCCGGCGTGCCGCCCTCTTCGCGGTGCGTCGGGTCGCTCAGGTACAGGTGCTCGACCGGGTTCACGTAGGCCACGGTCCCGCCGCCCGGCTGCGTGGGCACCCGATTGCGGAACAGCGCGCGCTTGGCGATCAGCAGGCCCGGCGTCCCCGGCCCGCCGATGAATTTGTGAGGCGAGAGGAAGATCGCGTCCTTCGGTGCGCCCTCGGGGTTCATCTCGATGCGCACATAGGGCCCGGCCGCGGCGAAGTCCCAGAACGACAGGGCCCCGTGGGCGCGCAGCAGCCGCGCGACGGCTTGGGTGTCGCTGACGATGCCCGTGACGTTGGAGGCCGCGCTGAAGCTGCCGATCTTGAGCGGGCGGTCGGCGTACCGGACGAGCTCGGCCTCCAGGTGGGCCAGATCGATGCGGCCGTCGTGGTCCTCATCGATCGTCACGACGTCCGCGATGGACTCGCGCCACGGCAGCTCGTTGCTGTGGTGCTCGTAAGGCCCGATGAACACCACGGGCCGCGCGTCGGCGGCGATGTGGGCCGAGAGGCCGTGCGCGGCGTCCAGGTCCGCGGGCAGGCGCAGGTTCAGGACTTCGACCAGCTTGTTCACGGCCGAGGTCGCGCCCGAGCCCGTGAAGATCACACAGTCCTGCTCGGGATCGCCCCCGACCGCCCGCAGAATCAGCCGCCGCGCATCCTCGCGAAAGCGGGTGGTCTGCCGACCCGTGCCCGAGGTCTCCGTATGCGTATTGGCATACAGCGGCATGACCTCCTGGCGGATGAAGTCCTCGATGAACGCCAGGGAGCGGCCGCTCGCCGTGTAGTCCGCGTAGGTCACGCGCCGCGCGCCGAAGGGGCCGTCGATCACGCGGTCGTCGCCGATGATCGCGTGGCGGATCGTCGCCAGAAGGTCGCCGCCCGGGGAGTCGTTCGAAGTCGCCATGTTCGCCATCCTCGCGTCCGCTGGCCTTGCCGTGCGGTACCACAGGCGCGGCCCGGGCGGCAACGAGCAGCCCGGGCTCAGAGCAGGAGCGCGCCCTCGTGTCGCAGGAGCCAGCGTTTCGCGTCCAGGCCGCCCGCGTAGCCCACCAGCCCGCCGTCGGCCCCGATGACGCGGTGGCATGGGACCACGATGCCCACGGGGTTGGCGCCGTTGGCCGAGCCCACGGCCCGCGCCACGCTGCCGACGCGCTCGGCGAGCTGCTGGTAGCTCCAGGTGCGGCCGGGCGGGATCTCGCGCAGGGCCGCCCAGACCCGCCGCTGGAACGGCGTGCCCTCGGGCGCGGCCGGGAGCGCGGTCAGCGCCTCGAGGTCCCCGGCGAAGTACGCGGCGAGCGCGGCCGCGACGGGGTGTCCCGGTGGGGCCGGCTCGGTCTCGGGGGGGCCGGTCTCCTGGGCGCGCCAGGACAGGCGCAAGAGCGCGCCCAGAGCGTCGAGCTCGACCGCCATCGGCCCCAGGGGCCCGGCCACATGGAATCGCGTCGGCGACATGGAACACACCTCGGGTCGGGCATATCACGACCTGCGGGTCGAACCTCAGCGCGATCGTCGCCGACGACGCCGGAACGCGCCGATGAGCGCCAGCGCCCAGAGCGCACCGGAGGCGGCCGAGCCGCGGGTCGAGCGACAATCGCAGCCGCCGGCGTGGGTGCCACCACCACCGCCGACATCCGGGTCGGCGGGGCCCTCGGGCGGCGCGCCCGCCTCGCCGACCTGGTCTTGGCGGGCGTCCCTGAGCGGCGGTCGTGCGTCCGCGACGCGGGCGTCGGAGCGGGCGTCCATCGGGCCGGCGGCGGCGTCCGACGCGGCGTCGAGCGCGACCACCGGGTGGGCGTCCGTCGGGGACGGACCGTCGCTCGCGTCCCGGCTCGCGTCCCCGACGGGCACGCGCAGGTCGCTCACGGGCGGCGAGACAGTCGAATCGGCCCGCGGATCGGCGCCCAGGTCGGCCACGAGGGGCGGCGGCGCGCCGAGATCCGTTCGCGGATCGCCGCCCTGGTCCGGGGGCGGCGGGGCGGCGGCATCGGGCCGTGGCGGCGCGGCGTCCGGGGGCGGCGTCGCGTCCGAATCCAGCAGCAGGAGCGGCGCGCTGCCCACACCGAGCACGGCCCCGCCCCGTTCGCCTCGTGCGACGAGGCGCCAGGTCCCCGCAGTCCAGGGCAGCGGACCGACCTCGACCATCACGGTCGTGCCGTCGGCGCCGACGACGTGGGCGACCCCCAGCCGGTCCTCGCGGATCATCCGGCGCGGGGGCTCGTCCGTGATCGCGACGACGACATCGTCCAGCGAGACGGGCACGCCGGGCTCGGGGTTGCGCAAACGCACCGGGACCGTGAGGCTCGCGCCGACCGTGGCCGTCTGCGGGTCGAGCTCGACCTGGACGCGCGCGGCCGGCGGCAAGCCCGCGCGCTCGTACGTGGCATCGGCGGTGCCCAGCGCCTCTCCCCCGGCGTCCCGCAGCTCGACCCGCACGCGGTGGACCCCCGCGGCGTCATCCGGTGCGAGGGCCCGGGCGATGCTCCGGGGCGCGTCGGCCCGCGTCCGGGCGATCTCGGCGTCGTCGACGAGAAAGACGACCTCCCCCGCCCCTCGCACCGTGGCCTCGAGGGTGACCGGCACGCCGGCGCCGGCGAGGACGGGCCAGACGCCCAGCCGCAGGCCGACGCTCGGCGGGGCGACGTCGTAGCGCCCCTGCCCCACCGCGAGGACCGCGCCGTCGACGCCGCGCGCCTTGACCCGCACGAAGACCGGCCCGGCCACCTCGGGCGCGAGGGCGCTCAACGACACCGGCGCATCCCCCGCAGCGCTCGTGTCGGCGAACCCCGCCGCTTCGAGTCGGGCGCCGTCGGGCAGCGCGCGCGTCGGCGTGACCTCGAGCTCGACGGCCCCGCCCGCTTCGACGGGCACGGCCGGGCCGCGAACCACCAGCGCGGTGGCGTAGTCGGCCACCGGGACGTCCAGCATCGTCGTGTTGTTCTCCTCGTCCGACTCCACGACGGCGTCCGCCGTGTCCACGACGAGGCGCACGGCGTGCACCCCGACGGGTTTGTCCCCCACCCAGCGCAGCGTCCCGCGCCCGTCGGGGCCGGTCCGGCCCGCCGCGACGCGCTCCGGCCCCACGAAGGCCTCGACGCCGACCACCAGGGGCTCTCCGAGCGCCACGGAGAGCTCGACGTCGTCGCAGGGACCCGGCGCCGCCGGCGCGAACGTCCACGTGCCGACCAGATCCCGTTCGGGCGCGGCGACCGTCAGGGGCGTGGTCGACACGTTGTTGTCGAGGCGCGCCTCGAGCACGCCCTCGGGGGCCTCGACGACGACGCGCACGACGACCGGGCCCAGCGAGTCGGGCACCCAGGGCACCTCGACGGTGGCCGACCCGGCGCCGGGCACGTCGAGTGTGACCGAGCCGAGCGGCGCCTCGTCCGCCCAGAGCCGCGCGCGCGCCCCCTCGACGGGCTGGCCGCCGTCGTTGCGGAGCCTGACGCGGAGTCGGCCCGGCAGGCCGGCGACGGGCTCCCCGCTGACCCCGTCGGGCACGAGGTCCGGCGGGTTGGCCAGCGTGAACTCCGTGACGTTGTTGTCCTCGCGGCTCTCCGCGACGACGTCCTCGGGGTCGACCACCCAGAAGAGCGTGCGCACCCCCTCGCCCAGCCCGAGGGCGAAGTCGAGCGACACTGGCTGCCCCGCGTCGAGCCGCGGCAGCGACTGTTGGTGGACCAGGCGGCCCTCGTCGGGGGGGCCGTCGTAGACGCGGACCTCGACCCGCCGCGCCCGCGCGACGCCCGCGTTCACCACCTCCCCGTGCACGGCGAGCACGTCCCCCGGCAGGGGCAGCGCCGGCTCGGTCGCGACCCCGCGAATCGTGAGGTCCGCCCGGTTCTCCGGCGCGAACAATACGGGCGCCATCTCCGCCCCCGCGAGCCCCGTGCCGGCGTACACGCTCACCGGCCGGTCACTCTCGACGACGAGCCGCCGGCGCGCCGGGTCGTCCACCACCGTGGCGTCCGAGAGCAGGTTCACCGACTCGCCGCGGGAGAGCGTGCCACGCCAGACGTCCTCGCCCGTGTCCGGTGAGGTCACGCGCACGGTGGTGGCGTCGTAGAGCGCGGTCACCGGCGCGAAGTCCTCGCCCCGACCGTTGCGTGTCAGGGGCACCACGAAGCGCCGGTCGAACAGTCGCCCGGACTCGCCGGGGATGAACAGCGCGTGGGCGTAGCCGTAGGCGGGGCTGCCGTAGAGGGACATGTTGAGCGCCGCGACGCGCCCCGTCGCCCGGACGCGCAAGGGCAGGAAACCATCGATCGCCTGAGCCGCGAAGAACTGGGACGCGACCCCGTTCGCCGGCAGCAGATGCGTGGCAACCACCTGCCCGGTATCCATGCGCTCGATGGAGACGCGGTTGTCGGGGTCGTAGCTGACGAGGACGATCTCCTCGCCCGGCAAGGGGCTCTGCTGAAACTGGAGCGAACTCCGGCCGACGAAACCGACCAGATCGGTCCCGGTCATCCGACCATCGGCGCCGACGAACGGGAACCCGAGGTCCGCGTAACTCCACGCGATCATCGGCGCGTCCGAGGTCAGGCGCAGGCTGTCCGTGGAACGGCCGTCTGCCCGCTGGTGGGGGTTGAAGAAGCGGAGCGCGCCTTCGGGCACGTCGCCCTCGAACAACTGCAGCCCCGACGGAACGGAAGACGAGCCCTGCCACCGGAACGGCTCGCTGCCCACGACACGGAGGTCACGGTCGGGCGCGAACACCACCGTGCCCGGCGAGCGCGCGGCCATGCGCATGTCCACCGGGCGGTTCTGCGGGACGTCGCCGGTGACGTCGAGCGTGCGGACCTCGCCTGCACAGTCGCGCAGGAGCGTGGCCGTCGCGTGTCGCAGCGCGCCGACGTGCAGCGCGAAGGGTGCGTCCGCGGAGACTGCGACGGCGCCGGTGAGCGAGGCCGTCGTGGCCGCGCCGGGGGCGAGCGTGCCGAAGAGCGGGGCGCCCACGGCCGGTCGCATGGCCCAGCGGACCTCGTCCGCGCACGAGAGCAGGGTGACCTCGCCGTTGGCCCAGACCTCCGTTCGGAAGGCCTGGTCCGCGACCACGCTGCGTTGTGTCGTGTTGTTGTCCTCGCGCTGCTCGGGAATTCGGCCCTCCGGGTCGACCGCCGCGCACAGCACGCCCGTGTCGTTGCCCACCGCCCAGGGCAGGATCGCCGCGGCCGTCTGCCCCGCCCGCACGGACACGGTGGCCCGGGCGACCTCGACCGCGCCCACGCCGCAGTCGATGGGCGCGACGCGGAGCACGACGTCCACGTTCGGGGCGTCGTTCGAGCCCAGATTCTCCACGGGGGCCACGAGGGCGACCGTGTCGCCCGGCAGGAACTCGTCGTCCGAGAGGCGCAGGCTGCCCGCCGCCAGCGCGAGATCCGTGAGCGGCACGTCCACGCTCTGCCCGGGCGACGCCGGACCGGGGTCGAAGTTCGGTCCCCACGTGCGCGCAGTGTATGTGGTGCGCCCGCCGTGGGCGGGCCGGTCGAACGCCGGGGCCCGACACGTGAACGCCTGCATGCTGGCCACCTGGACGGCGGCGCCGGGCGCGTGGTGGTCGACGACGAAGCGGAGCTCGACCGCGCCGCGTCGAGGCGTGTCGGGGAGCTCGAGCACCACCACCGGGGCGTCGTTGCCCGCCACGCGGGCGATCTCGACCCAGTCCAGGCCCAACGGGCGGGCGTCGAAGTGGAACGCGTCCGGGATGCCCGCGTCGGTCGCGAAGGCGACGCGCAGTCGGTCCACGGGGGTCCCGACGGCCGCGAAGCCGTGGTCCAGCGTGACCGTCGGGTGCGGGTCCTCGGCGGCGGCGACCCAGGGCACGATGCCGGGATCACCCCGCGTCCCGAACGGCGAATGGAACGAGACCCACTGGCCCGAGGAGAGGCGCGAGGGCACGAGCCCCGTCGACGACCAGTCGCAGAGCCGCTCGCCGTCCCGGTAGACGAAGTATCCGTTCTCGGCGGCGCCCGGCGCGGTGAACGGAACGGCCCCGTCCGCGCGCAGGGGGCCTGCGGAGAAGCCGGCGGCGCTGAACGACGCGGGGGGCGTGTAGTCGACCTCGGTCCATGGCGAGGCGTGGCCGCTCCCGTCCACCACGCGCCCGCGAACGCGGTGCGGCGTCACGCCCGGTCGCCAGGTGATCTGGTAGGTCCCCGGAAACCGGGCTTGCCGCAGTGGGGCCTCGCCGTTGACGGCGAACTCGACCGCGACGGCGTCGGCCTCGATCGGGCGCAGCCATGAGACCAGGTACCCCGCCGTGTTCGAGGTCCACTCGGCCGTGGGCTCGAAGCGGATCGGCCCCGGCGGACCGTCGTCGGCGACGTCGAAGCCGACGAACGCCGGCGGGCCCGTGAAACCGGCGCCGGACATCGCGGAGACGGCGAGCGTGTGATGTCCGGCGGCCAGGTAGCGCAGGCGCGCGGGCGTGTCCAGCGCGTGGCCGAACGCCGCGCCGTCGACCGCCAGGGCGTAGAGCGCGGTGTCTCCCGGGCGCGGCATCGTCCAGCGAGCCGTGAGGTCGTAGCCGACGACGTCGGCCGACAGCGCCTCCGGCTGCGGGAGATCGAGGAGCAGGTCGAGGCCGATGTCCGTCACCGGCGCCGGGTTGCCCGCCGTGTCGATGGGCGACAGGCGGAAGGTCAGGTGGCCTCGCAACGCGCCGCCGGCGAAAGTCGGGGCGAAACGGAGCGTCCCGGGCGCCGCCGGTGCGCGCAGTGTCTGCCCCCAGGGCGCGCTGACGACCACCTCGGTCAACTCCTGCGGGGCCGTCCAGGACAGGCGCACCTCGCCGCCCTCGGCCCGCGCGGTGACGTTCGAGAGACCACGCGGCCCACCGACCGCCACGGGCAGCATGGCCGGCACGCCGAGGCGACCCTCGGCGTCCATCGGATGGATCGCCACGCTCCGCAGCCCCGCGGGCAAGGTCACGGTCAGCGCGCCGCCGTCGCCCGGGAGCATCGGCGGACCGAGGAACGTCGGCGTGAAGACCAGGTCGGCGTCGTCGTCCGCCGCTGGTCGCTGGAACGTCAGGCGGCGGTGTGGACCCGGCGCGAAGGGCGCGTTCGAGGCGTCCGTGACCCGCCAGCGCGGATCGGCCTCCACGCTCGGCAAGGCGGTCACCCTGCGGGGAGCGGCAAACTCGGCGACGGCGGCGCGCCGCACGGCCTGCCCGTCGAGCAGGACCTGCCGGAACACGAGCGGCAGGGCCGCCGTCGTGAGGGCCTGCGGATACACCGCCGTCGGGAGGATGCCCGCGGCGGGCAGGTCCGCCCCGTCGACCTCGACCAGGAAGCCGGCGACGCGTCGTCCGGGCAAGGGCTCGACCTGCAACCGGATCACCGCTCCGTCGACGGTCACGCTCACCGCCGGTGCTTCGAGCCCTCGGTCGAAGGCCACCGACGGGCCGGCCTCGGTCAGGACGGGGCCGAGCTGCGCGGCCACGCGCCACGCCCCGGCCTCGGCGCCGATCCGGTCGTCGAGCCAGGCCGGGTCGACGGCCCCCGCATACCCGCGGAGCGCCAACCGCGCCGGGAAGCTGCTGCTGCTGGTGGAGAGCACGTGCAGGCGCAGATGCCGCGCCCGAACGGGTGTGATCTCACGCAGCGGCGTCGCGACGCCCCCGCCGCCGCCCTCCTCGTGGAGCGGCGTCCAGCGCCCTCGCTCCGTGAGCGCCTCGAGCCGCCAGTGGGCGATGACCGAGCTGTGCGCCTGCGAGAGGTCCAGGCCCACCGCGCCGATGAACGTGTGCGTCGGCAGGTCGATCGGATAGCTCTCCCCCCGCTCGAGCACGGGCGGCAGCGGCAACGAAGGCGCGAGCACCTGGTCGGGCGTCCCCACGGGCAGGCCGCTCCGGAGCAGCACGTAGCCGGTCGCGGCCGCGCGCGCTTGCCACGTGAGCTGCACCCCCTCGGGCGCGAAGGCCGCGGCCAGGGCCTCCGGCGCGCCCGGCGCGCGAATCTCCACCGGCCAGTCCAGACCCGCGGGGCGCTCGCGCGTGGCGACGTGCACGACCGCCTCGCCGGCCGTATCCGGCGTGTAGGGAAAAACGGCCGGCGCCTCGGGCGTGGCGGCGGCGTGCAGGGCGCCGAAGGTCACCTCGGTCGGCGCGTCCACCCCGACGGAGAGCCACCCGGCGCGGCCGGCGACCGCGGGGTCGAGCCGGTCGGCCGCCAGCGCGCGGACCTCGACGACACCGGGCGGTCCCCCGACGTGCACGGTTGCCGCGAACACATTGTCCGCCGGATTGACCTCGGCCACGCTCAGCCCCGCGTCCGCCATCGCCTCGAAGCGCACGTCCGTTCGCACGTCCGGCGCGCGCCAGCGCAACACACCGGAGGCGTTCAACGGCACGCTGCGCGCCATCAGGGGCTCGGCGTCCGCCCGGATCCGGACCTGCGTCAGCCCGGACTCCGCCGCGGCCGAAGTGCGCCAGGTGACCTCGACCCACTCACCGGGCTCGGGCTCCGGGGGGTCGAAGGTCAGACTCACGCCCACGTCCCGCCGGGCCTGGACATCCACCGGAAACACCTGGCAGTTGTCCGTCTCGTCGCGCTCGGCCAGCAGGTTCGTCGCGTCGACGCAGAAGTAGAGGGACTGACGCCCGACGGGCAGCCCCTCCGCCCACACCTGGATCTGGCAGGTCGCCGTGGTCGTCCCGCCCCGCGGCGCCGCGGCGAAGGGGCCGCAGTCGCCCCAGGCCTGCGCGGGTCCATCCGGTGAGCCGACCCGCAGGGCCGTGCGCACCGGGGCGACGGCCAGAGGCGCGTGGTTCGAGGCGAAGATCCCCAGGTCCAGCCGCCCCGTGGCCAACAGCGTGCCGGCGCGCCCCCCGGGATCACCGGGCGGCACCGAGAGTTGTGCGTCGGTGACGTCGACGACCAGCGCCGTCAGGTTGTCGACCTCGTCCGCCTCGACGAGCACATCGTCCGCGTCCGCGCTGATCAGGAGCGGCCAGGCGCCGACGCGATCGGGCGCGAACGACAGCGCGACCTCGACGACCTCGCCGACGCCGAGGGCCGGCACCACCGCCTCTCCGAGCGTGGCCCCGCCCGCCTCCTCGGCGGTCAACAGGCTCCCGGGCGCGGCGCTCGTCCCGTGGTTCTGCACCCGCACCCGAAGCCGGACGGGGGTCCCCAGCCCGACGACGCTCCCGGGTTCGATCACCACCGCGCCGGGCAGGACCGCCAGGTCCGCCCCACCGGCGATGCGCAGCGCACGCACCGCCCGATTGTTGCCCCGGTGTGCCTCGGCGATCCGGGCGTCGGGGTCGACGAGGACCACGAGGCGCGTGGCCTGCGCCGGGAGCCCGGCCAGCGGCACGCGCACGGTCGTGTCCGCGTGCGCCTCGATGCCCGGGACTGCGACCTGGGCCAGCCGCGCGCCCCCCGCTTCGGGCGCGCCGCGATACAGGTGCATCGTGGTCGCGCCCGCGGCGGCGTCCCCGCGGTTGCGCACGACGACGGCGACCTCGAAGGCCTCGCCGACGGCGGGTTGCATCGGCGACAGCGCGACGAGATCGGGTCGGACCTCGAGGTCCGCGGGTTGCGGGGCCCGCACGTGCAGCCGCAGTCGGACCGCGTTGTTCCCCTCGTCCGACTCGTCGACGCGCGCGTCGGGCTCGGCGTCGAGCGTGGCGGCGATGCTCAGCCCGCCCGTGTGGTCCGTCGTGTCCACGTCGAGCGACAGCGGCGTCGTCTCGCCCGGCGCCAGCGCGGGCACGTCGAGCCGGCGCGCCGGCTCGTCCCCCACCCGCACGGCCAGCGTCGTCGCGCCGGCGGGCTCCAGGCCGTCGTTACGCACCTGCCACGTCGCCTCGACGCGAGTGCCCGCGCTCACGTCCGACGACGACAGCCGCGCGTCGGCGAACACCAGGTCCGGCGCGGCGGCCAGGAGCACCCGCACCGCCGCGGCCGTGCCCTGGGCGTCGTCCCACACGCCGCGGGCGTCGCCGGCCGCGCGCACGCGGGAGACATCCTCGGCGCCGAGCAGGTCGGCCGCGCCCAGGGCGTCCGCCCGAAGCGCCTCGTACAGCGCCGGCCGGGCCGACGTGTCCGCGCGACGGAGCCACGCCCCCGCCGCGTTCAGGGGCAGGTCACCGGGCAGAAGCGCGCGGAACGCCGCCATCGCCCGTAGCGCGAGGCCTGTGGTCGGCAGATCGGCGTCCACGCCGTTGGCGGCGAAGCCCCCGTCCGGGCGCTGAAGTCGTAGCAGCGCGTTCAGGGCGCGGGCGACACCGAGGGCCGGCGCGTCCGGCGAGTCCGCGGCCGCCAGCAGCGCCTCGGCCGTGTCGAGCGCCGCTGCAGCGTGACCGGGGCCCGCCCCGAAGCCGCCGTCGTCCCCCGCCGAGGCGAACAGGACCGCCGCCGCCACCGCGTCCGGGGCGAGCGTCAGGCGCCACGCCTGGTGGCGCACGTCCACGGGGGCGAAGTCGCCTACGGCCGGCCGCGCGCCCACGCCGGCCCGGCGCAGCGACCGTACGGCCTCGGCGGCGTCCCGCGGGTTCGGTACAGGCGACTCGACGAGCCGTGCGACCGCCAGCGCACGCTGCGGATCCGCCGCCCGGGCCGCTCCGGGCAGCGCGGCGGCGAACCACAGCACGCACAGGAGCGACCAGACCCAGCCCAGCACGGCGCGCGTGTCCATTCGAACCCTCCGCGATGGTGCCGGCGGTCCCCACCGACGGCGTTTTCCCACGCCATCGTGGCAGAGAACGCCGACGAGCACCACAGGATCCGCATGGGCCGTGGCGCCCTGCGACGGGGGTCAGAACGGCCCGGGCCGCTCGAACACCACGCGCTCCCAGCCCGCGCCCAGGCCCGTCGACGCGCCGCAGCGGCCGCCTGCGCTCAGGTTGTTGTTGTTCGTCTGCCAGCAAAGGCGGGCGGCGCCATTGCCCGCGGCGGCGTCGCAGGGCACGCGGTCGACCCCCGCCCCGCCCGGCGCGAAGCCCCAGGAGAGGGCCGTGCTGAAGTACCAGTCCAGGCCGTTGGCGGTGTGCACCGCGTTGGCGCCGGCGCCGACGTCGAAGAAGACGTCCGCGCGCGGGGCCATCGCGCCGAGCTGCCAGGTCGTCGTGCCGGTCTGTCGGCAGGCCATGAGCAGCACGCCCTGATCGCAGGCCTGCTGCAGGTCGAAGAGCAGGCGCCCGTTGCTGTATTCGGCCTGGTAACACGGCTCGAAGCCGCCCCGCGCCAGCCGGTCCGGGTCCAGGTTCGTCTGCACGCCGGCGAACGCCAGCGGGCGTGGCCCGTGGGTGATCATGTAGTGCATCAGGCCGGCGGAGGCGGCCGTGAAGGCGGGGTCGCCCTCGGACCAGTCGCTCTCGACGACCCACACGCGCCCGCGCCCCGGCAGGTCGCGGTAGCCCAGCGTCGTGACGCCCGGGGCCGGTCCGCCCAGGGGCACGAGCCCGGCGAAGCCGCTCACGTCGTAGCCGCAGCCGGTCTCGTTGCCCGGCACGGCCTCGAAGCGGTTCTCCTCCCAGTACGGGTCGAGCGCGCTCGACTGCACCGCCGGCATGATGTTGTCCCGGCAGGCGCCCGTGCGGGCGAAGGCCTGGTTGGCGAACGCGTTGAAGGCCCAGTTGTAGATCTCGTCGGAGTTGCCCTGCTCGGTGATGACGATGCCGCCACCCGCGAGGTAGGTCTGCACGACGCCGGCGTTGAGCTGCGCCAGACCGGCCCGCGTGACCAGCAGAGCCTGCGTGTCCGCGTCCGGGGCGCAGCCCGCGCGCACGACCAGGGGGCTCCCGCCGCGCACGAAGGTCGTCGCGTCCCGGGTGATGGCCCCGCACACGAGCACGTTGGGGCGGAGCGGCTCGCGGCACGTGTCCTCGAGCGCGGCCAGGGGCGGCCGGGCGGCCTCGTTGGCCAGGTTGCGGGCGAGCTGGAGCACGCCGGCGTCCTGCGGCGTGTCCTGCCAGTCGAAGGTCGTCGCCAGGAAGTTCCCGCCGCACCGCCGCCCGCGGAGCATCGTGGGCAGGCTCCCATTGGGGAACGCCGCGGTGCCGTTGCCCGAGAAGGTCGCCACGGTCGTCAGCCACGTCGCCCCCTGCGCCGTCGGGACGACCGTGAAGAACGACTCCGTCCCCGCGCCGGCCTGCAGCGGCACCGGCACGCCGCTCAGGATGGGGTCCCCGACGACCGCTGGCAGCACGGCGGTGTTGGCGCCGCGCACGTCCCCGGCGCCCGTGTTGTACCGGAAGAACCCGAGCGGCGCGGGCGCGCCTCCGGCGTAGCGGAACGTGGCGTCGTAGGCCTGACCGAAGAGCGCGGCGCCGTCCCATTCGGTCACCAGGTTGCCGCCGTTCACGCTGAAGCGGCTCAGGGCCGCCTTGACCGCATCGGTCACGACCGCCCACTGCGTCGCGAAGCGCGACACGAACAGCGTCTCGTAGGTCTCGGCGGTGAGCTTCGCCGCCAGGCTGGCGTCCCAGGCCAGCGTCTCGGCGGGGATGCCCCCGGCCTGCAGCCCGGCCGTGATGGCGGGCCCCACGACGCCGACGCGGCGGCGCTCGCGCACCAGGAGCATCCACTGACCGCCGGCGAGCCCGCTGCGGCCGCATTTGCGCGCGTTGTCGTCCTTGCCCCAGTCCGTGCCGTCCGCCTGCACGCTGTCCTTGCCCCGGTCGTCGAAGTCGATGGCGAAGTCGTCGGGCGCGTCGCAGGAGTCCTCGCCCTCGACGTAGCCGTAGTCGTACTGGTTCCCCCGGGGCAGGAAGGCGCCGTTCAGGTTGTTCCGGCGCGCCGGCGCCCGGGGCATGGCCGTCTCGCCGTCGAGGAAACACGCGTCCGCGTCCGTGCCCGCCGTGATCTGCGTGTACCAGTTCGTCCGGTAGAACGAGAGGTCGACGGACAGCGGCGCGTCCTCGGCGGACGGCGCGTCCCGACAGGCGAAGCGCACGTCGAAGTACGGCCCGAGCGGTCGCAGGCCGTCCCAGACGGTGTCCCGGGCGAGGCTCGGCCCCGGCGTCATCAGGTCGGGGTGCCAGTCGCCGCGCACGTCCGTCAGCGCGGTGTTCAGGGCGCTGCCGACGAGCGTCCAGCCGCCGTTGTCGGTCGCCTGCTCGCAATACACGGAATACACCGGGGCGTCCCCGCCGCCGGGCCGGATGCGATAGACCCCGTTGAGGCGAGCCCCGCGGACGTAGGCGTCCAGGCAGCTCTGATACACGGTGCAGTCGAGGAACTCGTCCGCCCGGCCGTCGCAGTTGTTGTCCAGGCCGTCGCAGATCTCCCGCGACGGCACGCCCGCCTGGGCGTTGCAGGTCAGCATGTTCGGCCCGGAGCACACCGTCACGCCCACGGAGGCGCAGTTCCCCTGCTGCACCGTGCACGGCACGCCGGCGTCCACGGGTGTGTCGTCCACCACGCCGTCGCAGTCGTCGTCGAGCCCGTTGCAGCGCTCGGGGTTCTGGCCGGGCTGGGCGGCGGCGACGCACTGCACGGCCCCCGCCCGGCAGGTCTGGGTGCCCGCGGCGCAGGCCCCCGGGAGGCCCGTGGCGCAGGCACCGCCCGTTCCGGCGATGTTGCCGTCGTCGGCGAGGCCGTTGCAGTCGTTGTCGATCTGGTCGCAGACCTCGGGGGAAGGCACCCCGGCCATCGCGCTGCAGGCCAGCACGCGACGCGCGGCGTCACAGGCGAACACACCGTCGCGGGAGCACGCGCCCACGCCGACGGAGCAGGCTCCGCCGCGCCCGGGCACGTCGTCCACGGCGCCGTTGCAGTCGTTGTCCGCACCATCGCAGGTCTCCTCGGCGGGGCCGCCGGGCGTGGCGCTGCACTCCAGCCGACCGGTCTGCACGTTGCAGCGGTCGACCCCCGCCGCGCGGCAGGCGCCCACGCCGGCCGCACAGGCCACCCCCGCGCCGGCCACGTCGTCCAGGTTGCCGTCGCAATCGTTGTCCAGGCCGTCGCAGAGCTCCACGCCGGGCAGCACCTCGGCGCCGCAGGCCCCCCAGGCCGTGCCCTGGGCGTTGCAGGTCTGTTGACCCGACCGGCACACGCCCACGTTCGCCGTCCCCGCGGGGCCGGAGTAACAGTCCCGCCGCGCGCCGGGGGCGCAGGCGCATCCGCCGCCGCCGGGCTGCTCGTCCGTCTGCCCGTTGCAGTTGTTGTCGGCCCCGTCGCACGGATCGGCGGGGGCCGGCAGCACCTGCCCGTCGCAGGCGCCGTACCGGCCACCGACGCACGTCTGGCGCCCGCCCACGCAAAGGCCGACGTTCTGTGACCCGGCCGGGCCGTCGTAACAGTCGCGGGTCAAGGCACCGCCGCCCGGAGCGTCGTCCACCGCGCCATCGCAGTCGTTGTCCAGCCCGTCGCAGACCTCGACGACCGGGGCGACGGTCGGCGTGCAGGCCGACGCGCCGTTCGTGCAGGTCGTCGTGCCGGCGGCGCAGGCCCCCACTTGGCCGGTGTCACAGGCGCCGCCCATGGCCAGGCCGTCGTCCGCGACCCCGTCGCAGTCGTCGTCCTGTCCGTTGCAGCTCTCGGCCGCGGGCGCGCCGGCCGCGGCGTCGCAGGCCGCCGCACCGGCCAGCGTGCAGACGATCACGCCGCTGCGCTCGCACGCGCCGATGCCCGCGCTGCAGGCCGCGCCCACGCCGAAGCCCTCGTCCGCGACGCCGTCGCAGTCGTCGTCCATGGCGTTGCACGTCTCGACGCCCGGCGCCGCGGCCACCGCGTCGCAGGCGAGCCCGTCCGCGCCGTCGCAGCCGAGCCGCCCGGCGCGCCGGCACAGGCCCTCGCCGGCGAAACACGGGTCGCCGATGCCCAGCGCCTCGTCCGTCTGGCCGTCGCAGTCGTCGTCCAGCCCGTTGCAGCGCTCCACGCGCGGCGCGCCGCTCACGGCGTCGCAGACCAGCGCGCCCGTCGCCGGGTCGCAGCGCCGCGTCCCGTCGGCCGCGCAGGCGCCCACGCCGTCCGCACAGGCCGCGCCCTCGCCCGGCACCTCGTCGTCGACCTGCCCGTTGCAGTCGTCGTCCTGGCCGTTGCAGACCTCGAACCCGGGCAGCGTCTCGCCGGCACACACCGTGTAGTGATCGCCCTCGGGCGCGCAGGTCCAGGTGCCGGCGTGACACCCCCCCTGCCCCTCGGTGCCGGCGGGGCCGGTGTAACAGGGCGCCACGGAGCCGGGCTCGCACTGGCAGCCCCCGGGCACGTCCTCGTCCACGGCCCCGTCGCAGTCCTGGTCGAGCCGGTCGCACAGCTCGACCTGGGGCACGCTCTGGCCCTCACATGCGCCGAACACACCGTCCGAGCACACGCGCAGTCCGCCCCGACACGGCCCAACGCCCTCGGTGCCGGGGGCGCCGTCGTAGCAGGGCTCCGCGAGCAAAAGACCGTCCGGGCCGTCGTCGACGACCTCGTTGCAGTCGTTGTCCACGCCGTCGCAGACCTCGTCCGCGGGGTCGACGACCGAGGCGCAGACCGTCGCGCCCTCCGCGCAGGCCATCACGCCGCGGGCGCAAGCCCCGGGCAGGCCGGTGTCACAAGGCGCGCCGTCGCCGACGACGGGTCCGTCGTCGATCTCGCCGTCACAGTCGTTGTCCACACCGTCGCAGACCTCGTCCGTGGGCTCGTTCGGTCGGGCGCTGCAGACGACTTTTCCGGCGGCGTCGCAGGTTTGCACGCCGCTCGCCGCGCACGCGCCGACGCCGTCTCCGCAGGGGTCGCCCAGGCCGAGGCCGTCGTCGATCTCACCGTCGCAGTCGTCGTCCATTCCGTTGCAGAGTTCGTCCCCGGGCACGCAGCCGGCGTCGGGGTCGGGTGGCGAGACGTCGGTCACGGCGCCGTCCAGGGGGCGCGCGTCCGGCAGCGGGGCCTGCGCATCTGCGGCGGCCGCGTCGGGCGTGGACACCCGCCCGTCGCCCTGCGCGGCGTCGGTGACTCGGGCGTCGGGGTCGCCCCCGCCGGCGGCGTCCGTGTCGACCTTGGAGATCCCGCCGCCCCCGCCGGAGTCACATGCGCACAGCACCCAAAGCAGGCCCACCGACAGGGAACGGCGCATGGCGACTCCGCAAACGTGAAGCGCCAGTGTAACCGGCCCGCGCGTCGCGGGGCTACCCGCCACGGCGGGCCTGGACGATACTCGCCCCATGACCCCCATCGTCCTCTGCTCCACGGCCGCCCATCGCGCGGCCCTCCTGCGGCGCCTCCGTCTCCCTTTCGAGGCGACCCGGCCCGATTTCGACGAACACGGCCTCGAGCACCTGCCCCCGGCGGACCTCGCCGCGGCCTACGCGCTCGGCAAGGCGCGCAGCCTGACCGAGCGGTACGCCGAGGCGGGCGCGCTGCTCATCGGCGCCGACCAGGTGCCCGAGATCGACGGCGAGATCCTGCGCAAGGCCGAGTCCCCCGAAGAGTGCGAACGCCAGCTCGCGCAGCTCTCCGGGCGCGAACACACCCTCCACTCGGCGGTTGCCGTCGTCGACTCGGTCACCGGACGCGCCGAGGTGACCTGCGTGTCGGTTCGGCTGACCATGCGGCTGCTCTCCGCCGCCCAGATCCGGCGCTACGTCGAGGCCGACCGACCCATCGGCTCCGCCGGCGGTTACACCTACGAGGGTCTGGGTGTGAGTCTGTTCGCGGACGTGCGCGGGCAGGACGACTCGGCCATCGTCGGGCTGCCGCTGGTGGCCGTCGTCGAGCTGCTGGGGCGATTCGGCGTGGACCCGCTCGGGTCGCCCTGATAGCCTCCGCCGCCATGCAGACCCCCCCCGAAACACCCGCGACCTCCTCGGCCTTTCGCAACGTTCCGCGCACCGGCGTCATCTTCGTGATGACCGAGGCCGCGCGACACGGCTACACCCCCGGCAACACCGACTGGGCCAACCTCGGCCAGGGCCAGCCCGAGGCCGGCGCCCTGCCCGGCGCCCCCGCCCGACTCGACTCCGTGGCCATCGACCCGGCAGACCTGGAGTACGCGCCGGTGCCCGGGATCTGGGAGCTGCGCGAGGCCGTCGCGGGCCACTACAACCGCCTGTACCGCCGCGGCATGCCCTCGCAGTACAGCGCCGAGAACGTGTGCATCTCCGGGGGCGGTCGCGTCGCGCTCGCCCGCACCGCAGCGGCCCTCGGTGAGATCAACCTGGGCCACTTCCTGCCGGACTACACGGCCTACGAAGAGCTGCTCAGTGTGTTCCGGCTCTTCTCGCCGATCCCCATCCTGCTCGACCCCTACCGCGGCTACGACTTCTCGCTGCGCGAGCTCGAGCGCGAGATCGCCGGCCGCGGTCTGTCGGCGATCCTGCTGTCCAACCCGTGCAACCCCACGGGCAAGGTCATCTTCGGGGACGAGCTCAACGGCTGGACCTCCGTGGCGCGGCGGCTGGACTGCACGCTGCTCATCGACGAGTTCTACAGCCACTACGTCTGGAACGACGCGGCCTTCGACGGCCCGCCGATGGTCAGCGCGGCGCGGTACGTCGAGGACGTCGACAGCGACCCGGTGATTCTGTTCGACGGCCTGACCAAGAACTGGCGCTACCCGGGCTGGCGCACGGCCTGGACGCTCGGCCCCAAGAGCGCCATCAACACGATCGCCAGCGCGGGCAGCTTCCTGGACGGCGGCGGCAGCCGGCCCCTGCAGCGCGCGGCCATCGGCCTGCTCGACGACGAGGGTGTGCTCGCCGAGACGCGGGCGCTGCGCCAGGTGTTCCGCCGCAAGCGCGACATCGCCCTGCGCCGCCTGAACGCCATGGGGGTGCACGTGGACCGCGAGCCCGAGGGCACGTTCTACGTCTGGGGCGACGTCCGCGACCTGCCCCCGCCGCTGAACACCGGCATGGGTCTGTTCCGGCGGATGCTCGAGGAGAAGGTCATCTGCGTGCCCGGCGAGTTCTTCGACGTGAACCCCGGCCGTCGGCGCGCCCAGCGCGGCATCAGCCGTTTCGGCACCCACGTGCGCTTCAGCTTCGGCCCCGAGGAGTCCGCCGTGGTCGCCGGCCTCGACCGCCTCGCCGCGGTCATCAAGGCCACGGCGGGCACCTGAGTCGATGCGCGCCCCCGCCGTCGCCCTGCTGATCAACGTCGCGCTCCTCTGGGGCGTGTTCAGCGCATACTACTGGGTGTTCGGTCCCGAGCTCTCCAAGTGGGAGGCCATCGGGCTCATCGCCAGCGGGGCGTTCATCGGGCAGTTCTTCCCCATGTTCCCGCCGGGCTGGCTGAAGCGCTAGAACGCCGCCCCGACCCCCAGACCGCCCGCGGGCACCCAGGCGTCGATGACCCCCTGGTCGCGGTCGCGGCTGGGGAACGTCGGCAGGCTCAGGTGGGCGAAGAAACTCACCCGCGTGTCCGCCGTGCGGAACATCTCCACGCCGGCCCGGCCGCTGACCTCGAGCAGCAGCTTGTTGGCCGTGCCCCGCGCGCCGGACTCCAGGTAGGTCGCCGGGCCCTCGAACCGCTGCACGATCAGCCCCAGGCCGCCGCCCACGAAGAACGACGTATCGGACAGCGCGTCGAAGAAGTGCGCCACGTCCACGCCGCCGCCCGCGACCATCGACAGATGGGCGCTCGCGTCCGAGGTCGAGGCCGGCGCCCACGCGCCGCTCAGGTGGACCGCCAGGTGCCAGTCCTCGATCTCGCGACGGGCGACGATCGCGAGGCCGGGCAGCGTGTCCACGCCGCCATCGACCCAGGCGCTGGTCTGGGTCAGCTCCGCGCCGAACAGATTCTGGCCACGACGCCGCAGGGCGCCGCCATTCTGCGCCAGCCAGTTCTCGGTCATCGGCCCGCGGAGCGTGACCGGATCGTTGTGGAGCACGATGGTCAGCGCACGGCTCAGGGCCGAGGTCAGGGCCGCGGCGTCCTTGCCCTCGATGCGCTCGCGGTGCGGGACCGCCTCGTTCACCCGGGCCGTGAGAAAACGGCCCTCGGTCACCTCGATGATCTCCACGCGCAGGTGTGTCGGGCAGCCTTCGTCTTCGCTGCCCGGGGCCGCGCCCGGCAGCGGGTCCACGGCGTGATGACTGGGGTGGCGGTCGACCTCGTCGCGCACGAGCCGCAGGAGACCGGCTGCGTCGCCGCGCGCGGTGACGACCTCGACGCAGGTCGGCGACGGCGCCTGCGCCCGCGCCACGCCCGCCCCGCACAGGAGCAGGAGCGGCAGCAGCGCGGCCCCGGCGAGTCCGACCCATCGCGACGCGGTGTCCATCAGAACACGATGCCGATCTGAAGCACCGCGCCGGGGGCGTAGGTCTCGATGCCGCCCGCGTCGTTCTCGGTGTCGATGGCATAGGTGGGCAGCTGCACGTCGATCTGGCTGTAGAAGTGCACGGCGCTGGCCCGCATGAACTCGTAACCGAACAACAGATCGGCGTTCAGACCGCCGGTCAACAGACTCTCACGGTCCTCGCCGTAGCGGTTCGCTGCGGGTTTGATGAGCTTGTAGCTCGAGAGCTCGAAGTTCGCGCCGCCGCCCACGTAGGTGCTGTTCATGCCATCGGGCGTCAGGTAGCGCAGGAAGTGCAGGCCGAGCTGCATGCCCTTGGAGTAATCGGCGTGGCCGCCCAGATCGTTGCGGCGCGTGGCCCGCTCGTTCAGGCCGAGCATGCCGCGCATGAAGACCTCCAGGCCCCAGGCCTGGTACTTGCCGCGGAAGCCGAGCTGCAGTTCCAGGGGCGTCAGCAGGCGCCACTCCTCGCTGACGGGCTCGTTCGAGGCGCCGGCCGTGGGGAGCGAGGCGACGCGCAACATGGTCCCCATGCCGAAGGTGAAGTAGCCGCGGCCATCCACCATGCGCATGCGCGCCTCACTGTCGGCGCGCAGCACGTTCTGGCGATTGATGGTCTCGGAGATCGACTTGTCGTTGACCAGCGCGTCCGTGAGGCGCTGGGCGAGCGCCCCGAGCTCGTCGGCCTGCACGCGGTCGACCTTCTCCTCGCGGGCGGTGCCCGTGTAACGCGCAAAGACCGTCCAGCCATCGGGCAAGGGATACATCTCCACGGTCACCGTCTGGCTGCAGCCGCGCGACACGGCCTCGAAGCCCTCCAGGTGCGTGACCTCGTACTCGACCATGCGTTTCAGGTAGCGCTCGGGCTGGACCGCGAAGGGGTCCGCCTTCGCGGCGCGCTCGGCCTTGTCGGTCTTGTCGGCCTTCGCGGCCGGGGGCAGCGTCGCCGGCTCTGGTGGCAGCACGGGCGCGGGCGGCGGGGCCTGCGCGACGGCCGGGTCCGCGGACACCGCCGGCGTGGACGCGGGGGCCGAGACCGGGGCCGGAACCGGGGCCGGAGCCGGCGCCGAGACCGTCGCCGGCGGCTCCTGCCCGAGCGACTTCCACGACTTGAGCTGCACGTCGACACAGACCTGCGTCTGGGCCGCGCCGGCGCGGCCAGCGAGCATGAGCAGAAAGGCAGCCAGGCTGCTGCAGCCGAATACACGTGTGGCGTGAACCTGCATGAGATCCTCCCATCGCCTCTCTGGGCGAAAGTCTTCGAGTTTCGTGGCCTTGCGCTGTGTTGCGCCTGACCGGGACCTCTGCATGGGTCGTGCCACCCTGACATCGTTGTCAGGGCGGGCCTCGATGTGTCAGGGACCGCCGAACAGCGCGCGCCGGCAGGCGACCTTCAGCTTGATGGCGTGCACGCGGTCCAGGTGCCGCGAGAGCGCCGCCCAGAACGCCCGGCGGGGCGCCTCGGGGGCGGCCGACAGGACCTCGCACGCGGCCAGCGCCTCGTCCTTGTGGAGCAGCGCGTACTGCGTGCCCAGGGCCGCGGCCAGATCCGGCCGTTCCCCGAGCAGCGCCACGAGATGGGGGCGCAGCACCGCACCGTCGTCCATGCCGATGGCGTAGAAGGCCTCCACCCGCAGCTCCGGCCAGGACAACGCCTGCCGCAGGAACGCCTCGGCCCGCGCGTGGCCGCGGGGACGGGCCTCGCGGACGAAGGCGAACACGGCCTGGGCGAGCGTTCCGGCGCCCGTGCGCGCCTCGGGGTCCGGCACGCCCAGGAACGCCTCCGGGGCCGCGTCGAAGGCGTCCAGCACGGGCGTCAGCAGCGACCGGGCCATCAGCGCACGCGCCAGGTGCAGCGCCACGGCGCGTCGCCCGGCGTCGGCGTCGCGCAGACCCGCCTCGACCACGGGCAACAGCGCCGCGTGCACGGCCCGATCCTCCACGGCGGCCCGGACGATGCGGGCCCGGGTGTCGGGATCGGTGCTCAGGGTGTGGTCGATTGGCAACATGTGGTCGATTATCATGGACCCCGGCGACCGCCGCGTCGACGCTCCGACTTTCCCCTCATCGGAGAATTCATGAGCGACGCCCCTCGCCAAGGCCTCTTCGCGTTCCGCAGCGGTGAGCTCTTCGTCCACTTCCAGGACACGCCGCAGTTCGACCACGTCGAGTGGTTCGAGAGCATCGGGCTGCCGAGCCACGGCCCGGCCTACGACGCGATCCTGCGCGGCAAGGTCACCTACGACGCCGACATCGACCGGCATCGCCTGGGCTTCTATGGCACGGCCTACCTGTCCGAGGCGCGCTTCAACCGCATCGTCGAGGCCTTCTCGCTCGATCCGGCGCGGGTGGTCGAGAAGCGACTGCTCGACGCCATCTGACGAACGACTGGCCAGGCGGAGGGTTCATGAGGTCCATTTCTTTCACGGCTGTCGTCCTGATCGGCGCCGCGGGGTGTTCGGGCGGCGCGACGCACGAAGCGCCCGACCGCGACGCGACGATCACCGACGCGGCCGGGGATGGCCCCCAGACCGAGCCCTCGGATGGAGGCTTGCCGCCCGACTCTTCGGTGGACACCGACGCGGCCGCGGCCCCCGACGCCGCCGCGGGTCCCGAGCCCGTTCAGGTCCGGGTGCTGGCGTTCAATGACTTCCACGGTCAACTGGACCCCACGACCATCACCACCGCCGATGGGGTGGTGGAGGCGGGGGGCGCCGCCTACCTCGCGGCTCACCTCGAGCGGGAGCGCGCGGGCGCGAGCCACTCGGTCACGGTCTCCGCCGGCGACCTGGTCGGCGGGAGTCCCCTGCTCTCGGCGGCGTTCCACGACGAGCCCACGATCGTGGCCATGAACGCGATGGGGTTGGACCTCAACGGCTGGGCAACCACGAGTTCGACGAGGACATCGACGAGCTCCTGCGCCTGGAATCGGGCGGGTGCCACCCCGACTTCGGCTGCTTCGGCGACACCCCGTTCACAGGCGCGGCCTTCGAGTTCCTCGGCGCCAACGTGGTCGACCGTGCCGGCGGCGCGCCCTTGTTCACGCCGTACGTCGTGCGCGAATTCGGGGGCGTGCCGGTGGCCTTCATCGGGCTCACGCTCCGCGACACGCGGAGCACCACGACCCCGATCGACGCACGGGTCGACTTCGTCGACGAGGCACAGACGGTCAACGACCTCGTCCCGGTCCTGCGGGGTCAGGGCGTCGAGGCCATCATCGTCCTGCTGCATCAGGGCGGCACGCAGTTGGGTGACCCGAACGCGTGCAACGCGCTCGTCGGCCCCATGGCGGCGCTCGCCGCGGCGTTCGACCCGGCGGTGGACGTGATCGTCAGCGGACACACGCACAATACCTACATCTGTGAGCTGAGCGGCAAGCTGGTCTCCAGCGCCGGCGCACGGGGCACCTATTTCACCGTCATCGACCTCGCGCTCGACCCGGTGACGCGGGACGTCGTCGCGCGCTCGGCGGGGAACCGATTCGTCGACCACGCGGTGACACCGGACCCGGACATCGAGGCCCTGGTGGCCGACGTCCAGGTCTCCACGGCGCCCGTCGCGAACGCCGTCGTCGGGCGCATCGCGGCCGACCTCACCCGGACGGAGGACGCCGCGGGCCAGTCGACCCTGGGCGCCGTGGTCGCGGACGCACAGCTCGCCGCGACCGCCGACGAGTCCGTCGTCGCGTTCATGAACCCCGGTGGTCTTCGGACGGACCTCACCTTCGCCGCCGAGGACGACGAGACCGAAGATGGGCAGGTGAGGTTCGGCGAAGCCTTCGCCGTGCAGCCCTTCAACAACCTCGTCGTGACGATGACGCTGACCGGCGAGCAGATCCATCGCCTGCTCGGACTGCAGTTCGGCGGCACCTCGCGGCCGCTCCTGGTCTCCGCAGGGTTCGAATACTCAATCTCCCTGGGCGGGATCGCCGGTCCGGTGATCCCCTTCGACTCGATCAAGGTCGCCGGCGTGCCCATCGACTCCGGCGCGACCTACCGGATCACGACGAACAGCTTCCTGGCCAACGGCGGCAACGACTACGCCGTCTTCACCGAGGGTGTCGACGTGACCCCCCGGTTGCTGGACATCGATGCGCTCACGGCCTACCTCGGCGCGAACGGACCGGTCGAGCCGCCGCCGATGGACCGGGTGCACCTGACGGAGTGAGGCGCCGCGGGCCCGGGGCGTCGGACCTGCGCGTCGCGCGTCAGCGCGGCGTCGCGGAGGCGAACTCGCCGGCCCGCCGCGCGGCCTCGAGCTCCACCAGGAGCGTCGCCCGCTCGGCTTCGAGGCGGCGGCGGTCGCCGATGTCGGTCAGCACGACGCGAATCGTGCCCGCGTCGCCGGCGGCCGAGGCGGTGAGCAGCACCGGGAAGATCGACCCGTCCGCCCGCACCATCCGGAGTTCGCAGGCGTGGGGTACGTCGGCTCCGTGGAGTCGCCGGCGGTGCAGGTAATACGCGTCCTGATCGTCCTGGACGACATACCGGGTGATTCGCTGGCCGATCAGCCCGGCCCGCGGGATCCCGAGCAGGTCCGAGGCGGCCTGGTTGACCTCGAGGATCGAGCCGTCCGTCGCGAGGATGAGATAGCCGACGGGCGCGAGCTGAAAGAAGTCGAAGTAGCGGGCGCGCAGGGCCTCGAGCTCGCCCTGCAGGCGCAAGAGCTCCTCGTTCTGCAGGCCGAGCTCGGTCTCGTGCACCCGAAGCTCGTGGATCACCCGTTGTGCGTCGTCGGCGGAGAGTGAGCGGACGTCCGGCGGCAGAGACGCCTCGCGCCGGCGCACCAGCTCATCCGCGCGGTTGCGCAGGCGGTCGGGGCGGGCGGGACTGGTCATGGAGCACCTTGATCCGTGCGCCTGCGTTCGGCGGCCGGGCCGCGCGTCGTGCGCACGCCCACCAGCATACCGGAATGCCGGGGTTCGTGCGGGCGGCCCTCGTCAGACCTTCGAGGTCACCCGGTGCTCCCCGCGTGGCTGGGGCGACACGGACCGCTCGCGACCGGCGTCGAGGAAGGGCTGCGCGTCGCCGGGGCCGGGCGTCCAGGCCTCCATGAGCGCGAGCAACGCGTTCATCCGGGCCTCGAACTCGAGGTACCAGGCGTCGATCTCCGCGTCCGTCCTGTGTTCGCCCGGCGCCACGGCGGGATACATCGCCTCCGGCGTCCCCTCGGCGGCGCGGGCCAGGTTCAGGAGCCGCTGCCAGTCGCCGCGCAGCCCGTCGAACCCGGCGACGGGTGCGGCGACCACGGCGTCCCGGTTGAGCCAATACTGCTGCATGCGCAGGACCTCGTTCTCCAGGGCGCCGAGCAGCGTGCGCAGGCGCACCCACTGGTGCCGCTCGAAGGCCAGCCCCTTGAGCCGGGCCGCCGCGACGCGCCCCCGCTCGGCGAGCGCGTCGATGGTCGCCGGGGGCATGTCGATGTTCAGCGCGCCTTCACCCGCGTCGAGTCGGACCGTGGCCACCCGCTCGCGGTAGCTGGCCAGGCGGGTCAGCGCGTTGTCGCGGTGGGCCAGGAGCGTCTCGACCAGCGCCGAGAGGAAGTCGCCGGCGCCGCGCAGCTCATGGGGGGCCCAGTCGTCCCGGCGCTCGTCGCCGAGCTCACGGTGGTCGACGAAGTCGTCCGGCGGCCCGCCGCGGCTCTGGTCGCGCAGCGCCGAGCCGGCGATCGGCGTGTCCGACAGGTTGATGCCGAAGGTCGGGCGCTCGGGAAACCAGGTGTCGAAGAACTGCAGGGGGAAGTTGTTGCAGATGCCACCGTCGCTGAACCAGCACTCGACGAGGTCGGCCTCGGGCGAGAGCGGCCGCGTGTCCTTCGCGCCGCCGGCGGTGGCGTCGGAGCGCACCATGTAGAGCCGCACGGCGGCGAACACGAGCGGGAAGCTCATGCTCAGGCGCACGCCCACGATGACCGGCATGCGGCCGTCGCCGGGGAAGAAACCGTACTCGCCGGAGGCGGGCAGGCGCCGCGCGACGCCGGGCGGCGGCTCGTGCGAGGCCGCCTCGAGCGCCCGGAAGACCGCTTCGGGCAGGATCCCCTTCAGCTCGGCGCGCCGGTAGAGGAAGACCTCGCCGTCCTCGAAGGGCACGCGGTGCGCCCGCTGCGCGTTCAGGTTGGTGGTGACCATGCGCGCCTGGATCGCCCGCCGTTCGGGCAGGTTCGCCAGGTCGTCGAACGTGAGCGGCGCGTCGCCCGGGCCGCGGCCGGCGATGCGCTGCACGTGGTGGTGCAGCCAGTCGAAAAGGGCCGTGGGCCGCGCGGCGCCGCCGGGTCCCACACCCGGGCAAAGGCCGAAGTGCTGCCCGGGCTGCAGGTTGACGTCCACCAGCGTGAGCGCCTCGTCCACGGCGCCCAGCAGGCTGCCCAGGAACGACCCCGCGGTGAAGAAGCTCAGCCCGCACAAGGCGCTCGCGGCGTACCCCAGGGGCGTCCCCTGCCCGGCGGTCCAGGCGACCGCGGGCGCGGCGAGCAAAAGGCCGATGCCCCCGCCCGTCAGGCCGCCCACGGCGTGGCCACGCTCGAAGTGTCTCAGGGCGCGCAGCCACGGTCGGGCGCGCCGCAGCTTCTTGCCCCAGCGTGTCCCGAGGTCGTCGTCCGCCGAGAGGCGGTGCGTGCCCACGCCGTCCGGGGCGTCGTCGTCCCGCGCGGCCTTCTCGGCGAAGAGCTTCACGACGAAGTCGACCAGCGGGCGGGCATTCGGGCGCGGCTCGAAGAGTCCGCGCAGCACGCCCGGGCGGGCCAGGTCGGCGTCGACGGCGGCGAGCCCGGGATAGCCCTGGCCCGGCCCGGTGAGCCCCTTCGCGCGGGCGAATTCGGCGGCGGCCGCCAGCGCGACGGCGATGGCCCCGGCGGAGGCCCCGCCGACATTGCGGAGGCGGTGCGAGCGGGCGATCTCGAGGACGGCGCGCGGGTACACGACCCCCCCGGCGATGCCGCCCTCGAGGACGAGATCACACTCCCGGGGGGCGGCGGCGTAGGTCTCGTGGGCGAAGAAGTCGATCTCGGGCGAAGGGCTCACGCGTAGAACTGCTCCAGCTCCCGGGCCAGCTCCTGGGCGCGCGGGTCGTCCGTGCGCGGCACGCGGACCAGCAGGCGCGCCAGCAGGTCACCGCGGTCGCCGCCCTTCTTGGGCAGGCCCTTGCCGCGCAGACGCAGCCGCTGACCGCTCTGCGCGCCCGCCGGGACGCGAAGCTGAACCGTCCCGGCCTCGGGGGTCGGCACGGTGACCGAGGCGCCGAGCATCGCCTGCGCGATGGTCACGGGCAGATCGACCTCCAGGTCGTCCGGGGCCTGCGGGTCCAGGCGGAACCCGATGGGCGGCGAGACCTGGACCTTGATGAAGAGGTCGCCGGGGCCCGCGGGGCCGACCGCGCCTTTCCCCGGGACGCGAATGCGCTGGCCGGTGGCCACGCCGGGGGGGATGCGCACGCGGCCGGGCAGGTCGCCGGGCATGACCTCGACGCCCTCGATCGCCTCGCGGACGCTCAGGACGACCTCGGTCTCCGTGTCGGCGCCGCGCCGGTGCGTGCGCTGGCGACCGCCCCCCAGGCCGCCCCCGAAGAGGCTGCCGAGGATGTCGTTCAGGTCGCCGAAGCCGCCGAAGGGCCCCGCGCCGCCCATGCCGCCGAAGTCGCCGCCCGGGGCGCCGCGCCCGCCGGCGGACTGCTGCGCCCAACGTTTGTAGTTGCGCGCGGCGTCGGCGTCGAAGCCCTCGCGCAGACCGTCGGCGCCGAATTCGTCGTACGTGGCGCGCTTCTTCTCGTCGCCGAGGACCGCGAAGGCGGCGGAGACCTCTTTGAACTTCTCCTCGGAGCGTTTGTCCCCGGGGTTCAGGTCCGGATGGTACTGCTTCGCCAGCGCGCGGTAGGCCTTCTTGATCTCGTCGGCGTCCGCGGTGCGGGCGACGCCGAGGATGCGATACAGATCGGTGTTGCCGGAGTGCGTGGTGCTCATGCCCACACCGTTAACCACCCGCGGCGCGCGGACAAGGGTCTTGGGCCTTTACGACATGTCGCTTTCGCGGTAGAGGCAGCCCTCGTGAAACGCTACGCCGCCTACGAATTCCCCGAGTACGTCGACTGGCAGCCCGATCCGGCCGTTCAGGCCGAGTTCGCCGCCCGACTCACCGCCGACCCCGAGCGAGCCGCCCGCATCGCCGCGCTGGACGAGGCGCAGTTGCTGGCGCTCTACGAGGGCCTGGTCCGCGCCCGCCTGCACGACATCCACCTGAAGCGATGGGTGAAGCAGGGCGTGATCGTCAAGGCCTGGCTCGGCTCCGGCGAGGAGGCCGTCACCATCGGCGCGTGCGCCGCCCTGCGGCCGGACGACGTCGTCGGCCCCATGATCCGCAACGCCGCGGCCTGTTTTCAGCGCGGCATGTCGATGGTCGAGTGTTTCGCCGCCTACCTGGGCACCACGGACTGCATCACCCAGGGCCGCGACCTGCACATCGGCGACCTGAAACACGGCGTCGTGCCCCCGATCAGCCACATCGGCGACCTGGTGCCGGTCATGGCCGGGTGCGCGCTGGCCTTCAAGCTGCGCAACGAGCCGCGTGTGGCCGTGACCTGGACGGGCGATGGCTCCACGGCCACGGGCGCGGTCCACGAGGGCCTGCGCATGGCCGCCTCCGCGCGAACGCCCTTCATCTGCTTCGTGCAGAACAACCAGGTCGCGCTGGGCACCCGGGGCCCCGTGCACTTCACCGGGGACTTCGCCGATCTCGCCGCGGCCTACGGCATGAAGGGCCTGGTCGTCGACGGCAACCACGTGCTGGACGTCTACGCCGCCACGGCGATCGCCGCCGACCTGTGCCGCCGCGGCGAGGGTCCCGTGATGATCGTCGCGCAGACCTTCCGCATGGGCGGCCACGCCACGCACGACGAGCGCGAGGCCCGCGACCTCTTCCCCGCCGAGGTCTATCAGCACTGGGGCAAACGCGACCCCGTCGGCTGCTACGAGACCTGGCTGGTCCAGGCGCGCGGCATCGCCCCGGAGCGCCTCGCGGTCATCGAGGCGCAGGTGGACGCCGCCATCGAGGCCGCGGCCCGCGAGGCCGTGTCCGGCAAGGGCACGCGCGAGCCCGATCCGGCCACCGTCGCGGACGGCGTCTGGGCCTGAGGTGTCGAGCAGCACCGGCCTCCTGTTCCGCGTCACGACCTTCGGCGAGTCGCACGGCGCGGGCATCGGCTGCGTGGTCGATGGCTGCCCGCCCGGGCTCGCGCTCGATCCGGCGGTCATCCAGACCGACCTGGACCGCCGCCGGCCGGGCCAGAGCCGCCTGACGACCCGCCGCAAAGAGCCCGACCGCGCCGAGATCCTGAGCGGTGTCTTCGAGGGCCGCACCACGGGCACGCCCATCGCCCTGCTCATCCGCAACGAGGACGCCGACCCGTCGGCCTACGACGCGATCCGGGACGTCTACCGACCGGGTCACGCCGACTTCACCTACGACGCCCGCTACGGCCTGCGCGACCACCGCGGCGGCGGCCGGGCGAGCGCGCGGGAGACGGCCGCCCGGGTGGCCGCCGGGGCCATCGCGCGGCAGTTTCTGGCGGTCACCTACGGCGTCGAGGTCCTGGCCTGGGTCGAGGCCGTGGGCGAGGTCACCGCGCAGATCGACACCGGCCGCGTGCAGCGCGCCGAGGTCGAGGCGAACGCGGTGCGCTGCCCGGACGCCGAGGCCGCCGAGCGCATGGCCGAACACATCGCCGAGGTCCGCAAGGCCGGGGACACCATCGGCGGCGTGATCGGCTGCGTGGCGCGGGGCGTGCCCGCCGGGCTCGGCGCGCCGGTCTTCGACAAGTTGAGCGCGGACCTGGGCCACGCCTGCCTGTCGATCCCTGCCTGCAAGGGCTTCGAGATCGGGCGGGGCTTCGAGGCGGCGCGCATGCGCGGCACGGTCCACAACGATCCGTTCCACGTCGAGGCCGGCACCGGGCGCGTGCGCACCCGCAAGAACGACGCCGGCGGCCTGCTCGGCGGAATCAGCACGGGCGAGGACATCACCCTGCGGACGGCCTGGAAACCCGTGGCAACCCACTTCCAGGAGCAGACGACCGTCACGCGCGATGGACGCGAGACGACGCTGCGGAACAAGGGCCGGCACGACCCCTGCGTGGTGCCGCGGGCCGTGCCCATCGTCGAGGCCGCCGTGCTGATGGTGCTGGCCGACCACGCGCTCCGACTGCGCGCGCTGCGGCCCTGACGCTCAGGGCGCCTGGAAGCAGCCCAGGGTCGTGTCGCAGTCGCCGACGCTCGCCGCGCCGACGCAGGCCCACTGTTCGGGCGTGACGCCGCCCTGGTCCGTGCCGCAGAAGAACGTGCAGTAGTCCGTGTTGCGCAACGCCCGGGCGTCCGCGGTGTCCGGCAGGCAGGGGCTCAGGCGCTCGCAGGCGGCGGCGCAGGTCGCTGCGTCGCGCATGGCCGAGGTGCCGGCGCAGTAGAGCGCCAGGGTGCCGTCGTCCTCGCGGGCGGGGTCGTCCGTGGTGAGGCCGACGACGAGCGGGGCGATGGCCATGTCGTCACAGGGGGTCTCGGCCGTGACCGCGGACACCACGGCGCGCGCGTTCGGATCGGACTGCACGGCCTGGTTGCAGTACAGACCCAGAACGTACGTCAGGCCGGCGTCGTAGGGCGCGACCGTCGGGCACGTCTCGTGGGTGCACGCGGCCACGCGGGCGGCGTAGGGCGCGCACTCGGGGACCTCCGGCGGGGTGTTGAGCGCGAAACACGCGAAGGCCGCCTCGCACTGCTCGGGTCCCGTGGCCTCGAGGCACGCCCAGACCTCGGACGACGGCGACGCCCCGACCGCGCAGACGTACGCGCAGAAGTCCGGGTCGCGCAGCTCCTGACCGTCCGCCCCGGGCTGAATGCACGGCCCGATGTCCGCGCAGGCGGCGGCGCAGGTCTGCGGAGAGTTGTACGGTCCGTGGGCACAGAACGGTGCGAGGTCGCCGCCCTCGCCCGTCTGCTCGGCGACGATGTCGGCGATGAACTGCGTGTCGCAGGGCGTCTCCGGGCTGAGGTACATGGCGAGCTGAATCGGGTCGAGCTCGCCGTTGTTGGCGGCGCCGTTGCAGTAGTAGCGGTACGCGCCGGCCGCCGCGCCGGCGACGGCCCGCATGGCCGGACAGGCCTCGACCAGGCAGGTGGACAGGCGCTCGCCGAAGATCTCGCAGACCGGGTAGACCTCGTCCGGCACGGCCGCGGCGTCGCAGACCGTGTTGAAGGTCGCACCGAGGGACTGCCGACCGAAGTCGACGAGATCCCCACACGTCTCGATGCCGCCGGCGACGATCTCGAACGAGGGATTGCCGCCGCACGTGGCCCCGCAGTCCTGCAGGATCGCCGCGCGGGCGCCCGCCGCGGCCTCACCACAGACCTCGGCGGCGCAGTCGGCCACCCGCTCGCAGACCGGGAGGCAGGCCTCGGAGACCGCCGCGTCCGTGCCCGCGCCCCCGCTGCCTGCGTCCGCGCCGCCCGCGGCGTCGCCGCCGGTGCCGAGACCGCCAGCTCCGGCGCCGCCCGTACCGCCGGAGACGCCGCTGCCGCCCTGGCCGCCGGCCGCCCCGCCGG
>CAINDO010000325.1 GCA_903847385.1 uncultured Myxococcales bacterium | reverse complement strand
GAGCTCGCCGGCCTGCGGGGCCCGCTCGAGCAGAAGACCCCGAAGCCCGCCGCGGACGACGCGGCGGACCTCTCCGTGGAGCACGCCCCCCACGACGACGAGGGCGAGCCGCTGATCGACGCCGAGGCCCTGGCCCTGCTGGCCGAGCACGAGGCCGAGCAGGCCGCGCGCGGCATCGAGCCCGCCGGGGACGCCCTGGACTCCGAGACGACCCAGGGGGACCCCGCCGCGCACCTGCGCACGCAGATCGGCGTTCGGGACCGCGATACGCCCTGGCGCGGCGACACCTCGCCCCCGCAGTCCGGGCCGGCCACGCTGGCCATCGACGCCGTCGCCGCGGACGTGCCCGCCGGCGGCCGCCGCTACGCGCTCGGCCGCGAGCTCGGCCGCGGTGGCATGGGACAGGTGCTCGAGGCCCGCGACCTGGCGCTGGAGCGCTCCGTCGCGCTGAAGCTGCTCATCGACCAGGACGACGTGTCGCTGCGGGTGCGGTTCATGGACGAGGCCCGCGTGACAGGCCAGCTCCAGCACCCGGGCGTGCCCCCGGTCTACGAGCTGGGCAAACTCGGCGACGGTCGCCTGTTCTTCGCCATGCGCCGCATCGAGGGCCGGACCCTTCGGGATGTCCTCGAGGACCTGAAGTACGGCGACGCCGAGGTGGAGAAGCAATTCGGCCGCGTTCGCCTGCTCACCGTGATGAGCCAGGTCTGCCGTACCATCGCCTACGCGCACAGCCGCGGCGTGATCCACCGCGACCTCAAGCCGGACAACATCATGCTCGGCGAGTTCGGCGAGGTCACCGTGATGGACTGGGGCCTGGCCAAACCCGTGGGCAAGGCCGGCCAGGGCCGACCGGAGATCTCGACCGCCCGGCAGAACGACGGCGGCCGCTTCTCCACGCAGAACGGCGAGGTCACCGGCACGCCGCAATACATGCCGCCGGAGCAGGCCGTGGGCCGGGTGGACGACCTGGGGCCGCACTCGGACAACTACAGCCTCGGCGCGATGCTCTACGAGATCCTCACGCTCGAGCCGCCCTTCGACGGGCCGAGCGCGCGGGCCATCCGCGACGCGGTGGTGAACGCCCGCGTGGTGCCGCCGAGCGAGCGCACGCCGGACCGCCCGGTGCCCCACGCCATCGAGCAGCTGTGCCTGCAGTGCCTGGCCAAGGAGCCCCGCGCCCGCCCCAAGAGCGCGCTGGCCATCGCCGAGCAGATCGACCGCTACCTCGAGGGCGAGCAGGACCGCGCCCGCAAGGAGGGCGAGCGCCGCAAGCTCCACGAGCTGGGCAAGGTCGCCGCCGAGCAGTGGTACGAGGGCTACGCGCGGCTGAAGCAGCTCCAGGCGCGCACGTCGCAGATGCGCGCCCGCATCGAGCCCTGGGCCGGCACGGAGGAGCGCGACCCCCTGTGGAAGCAGGAGGACGAGGAGCAGAAGGCCCGCCTGGAGGCCGCCCGCCACCTGTCCGAGGCCCTGGCCCACTACCACGGCGCGCTGGGCGTGGCCGGGGACAACGCGACGACGCGGCAGGCCCTGGCCGAGCTGTACTACAGCGCCTTCGAGGCCGCCGACCGCGACCGGGACACCGTCCAGGTGGCCCACTACGAGAACCTGGTGCGCGCCTTCGACGACGAGGGGCAGTTCCGCCTGCGCCTCAAGGGCGACGGCCGCCTGGAGATCGAAACTCTGCCCCGCGGCCTCCAGGGCACGCTCTATCAGATGCGCGTCGTCGACCGCGTGCTGACGCCGGCGTCGCCCCAGTCGCTGGGCCAGATGCCCGTGCGCCTGGACCCGCTGCCCATCGGCAGCTACCTGGTCAAGCTGCACGCGCCGGGCCTGTCCGAGGCCGTGGTGCCCATCTACATCAGCCGCCAGGAGAGCGTGCGGCTGCGGCTGCGCGTGTTCCCGGACGCCGCCGTCGGCAAGGGGTTCGTCCACGTGGCCGGCGGCCCGGCCCGCGTCGGCGGCGATCCCCAGGCGCAGCTCGCCACCCCGCCGCGCACGCTCGAGGTGCCGGACTTCTTCATCGCCCGGCGGCCCGTGACCTGCGCCGAGTACCAGGACTTCCTGCGCGGCATCGCCCAGCTCGAGGGCGTGCGCGCCGCGCTCTTGCGGGCCCCCCGCACCGCCCACGGCGGCGCGCTGCTGTGGCCCACGGGCCCGGACGGCCTGCCCCAGATGCCCGAGCGCGACGCCACGGGCCAGGGCTGGCACCCGGACTGGCCCATCGTGTGCGTGAGCTGCGAGGACGCCGAGGCCTACTGCGCCTGGCGCCACCAGGTCACCGGCCAGCGCCACCGCCTGCCGACGGAGGTCGAGTGGGAGAAGGCCGCCCGCGGCGCCGACGGGCGCCTTTTCCCCTGGGGCGACGCCTTCGAGGCCACGTTCTGCCACATGGGCATCAGCCGCCCCGGCGCGCCCGCCCGAGGACCGAGCGGTCAGTTCACCACGGACCGCAGCCCCTATGGCGTCGAGGACCTCGCCGGGAGCGTCTCCGAGTGGACGAGCTCCTGGCTGGACGAGGGCGCCCGCCAGCGCATCATCAAGGGCGGCCACTGGGCGAGCAGCCCCACCGAATGCCGCGCCGCCAGCCGCTTCACCCAGGCGGTCACCGCCGTGCTGCCCACCCTGGGCTTCCGCGTCACCCGCGACGCCCCGGCCTGAACCCGGAACCGGATCTGGAGAGACCCAGCCCATGACCACGCCCGTCCGATACGACCTGCTCCTCGTCCCCACGGACGGCGGCCACGTCCTCCCCGACGCCGCGGCGCGCCTGCTGCTGCGCCAGCTCGCGCTGATGCAGCTCGCCGTACCCAACGACGAGGCCGTCGCGGTGGACTGGGTGGAGATCTACTTCCAGCCCGGCGTCTCGTCGCACCTGATCTTCGGCGAGGGCATTGCGCCGGACGCCGAGCCGCCGTTCCTGGATGCCGTCTTCCGGTTCAGCAACCAGCGCGAGGCGCCGCCCTTCGGCGAGGCCCCGCCGTCGGCCGTGGCCTTCGAGCTGCGCGGGGCGCTGCACACGGACGTCCTCGGTGCGTTCCGGCAGCGCGTCGCGGACGCGTGGCAGATGCGCGTGTCCGTCTACAGCCGCCCGCACGAGGGCCTGCCGCCGCACCGCGTCGTGCCCGAGGACCAGAAGCGCCCCGTGGCCGAGAAGAAGCAGTCGACGCGCGGCGCCGTGGGCGTGCGCGTCGAGGAGTTCTGACCGCCGCGCTCAGCGCCGGTACATGGCCCAGGTGCGGTAGGTCCAGAAGCCGAGCTTCTGCGACCACGACAGCCCGGCGTCGTCGTCCTGCGCCACCCGCAGGGTGACACCGACGCCGGACTCGGCGGCGAACCGCATCAGGTCCGCGGCGAGGAGGCGCCCGACGCCGCTGCCCCGGTGCGCGGGGAGCACAGCCAGGCCGTCCACCTCCCAGGCGTCCGACTCGCGGTGCGCCAGGAGCACGCCGGCGGGGGCGTCTCCGTGCCACGCGATGCGGGCGCGCCCGTTCGCCGCCTCGACCGCGCCGATGGCCGGGCGGGGCCACGTGCCCGCCGACGCGTCGCGCAGCAGGCTCACGGCCATGGCCAGATCCGACGGCGTCTCCAGGTGCGCCGAGGCGAACGCCGGCGGCACGTCGCGCGGCTCGCCGTCCCACCGCTGGTGGAACACAACGCCGGCGAGCGCGAAGCCCTGGTGGAGCAGGAACCGACGCACCCGAGGATGGGCCGCGTCGCACCCCGCCCAAAGGGGCGCGGCGCCTGCGGCGACCTCGCCCAGAAGCTGGGTGCCCAGGCCGTGCCGGCGCAGGCCCGGCTTGACCCGCACGTCCACCTGGGCGCCCTCGGGTGTCGCCCGGCGCCAGGCGACACCGACCACGTCGCCGTCGAGGTCGCAGGCCACGGACACGACCTGCGCCGCGGCCAGAGCCCCCCGGTCCGCGGGCAGGGTCAGCGGGTCCCGCGCCTCGATCACCGCGAGGCAGCGCTCGACCGCGGCGACGCTCACGCCCTCGGGCCACGCGCCGGCGGTCAGGGGCGAACGGTGAAGGGTGAGCACGCGCACCCGCACAGACTGGCAGAAGTCCACCCGATGCGTCGACAGATCAACCACGCGCCTGTTTCCCCGCGCACTTGATGCACAGGCGGGCCGTGGGCACCGCCAGGATGCGCGCCGCCGGGATGTCCGCGCCGCACTGCATGCACTCGCCCCAGCTCCCGTCGTCGATGCGCTTGATCGCGCCGTTGATCGCGTCGATCCGCTCCCGCGTCTTCAGGTCGAGCGCCTCGATCACCTCGTCGTTGCTCAGCGAGGCGCCGCGCTCCTCCCAATCGTCGGGCAGCGCCTCGTCCTCGCGCCGCAGGTGGCGGGTCAGGCGTCCCGCCCGCGCCTCGAGGGTGTCCAGCTCGGCCTTCAGTCTCAAACGGACTTCGTGAACTTCCACGGCATGATCCTCCGTGGTCCGGACTCCAGCAAGGGACGGGCCAGCGCGCGAACCCGCATGCCGCCACGCGGCGCCGCCGCGGAATGGGAATGACCGGGAAGATCCGCCACGCGGGGGGCACCGCCGGGTAACGTCCGGCGACGATTGACACCGCATCGGCACCCGGGAAGAGTGCCGCCATGATCGAACCCGCGCTCCCCGTCCCGCCCTTGTCGTTCGACGAGCCGGCGGCCACCCTGGCCCGCCGCCGCCCCCTGGGCGTGACGCCCCGCCACGTGCGCCTCGAAGTCCGCCTCGACCCCACCCGCCCCGTCGTCGAGGGCCGCGTCCGCCACGTCGTCCGCGGCCTGCACCCGCACACGGAGCGCCTCACGCTGGACGCGGCCGATCTCGTCGTCTCGGCCGCCTGGCAGGACGACCGGCCCATCGCCTTCGCGCAGCACGCCGAGGGCGTGGACCTGCACCTGGACGCCCCGCTGACGACCGGGCAGGAGACGACGCTCACGCTGGAGTACCGGGCCCACCCCACGGTCGGCCTTTTCTTCGTGGGGCCGACGGCGGACGCGCCGGACCGCCGCCCGCAGATCTGGACGCAGGGCGCCATGGAGGACCACCACCACTGGTTCCCCTGCTTCGACGCGCCCGAACACATTGTCACCACCGAGGTGATCGCCACCGTGCCCGAGGGGTACGTGGCCGTCTCCAACGGCGCCCCGGTGGCGGACCCCGAGGCGGCCCCGCCGCCCGCGGGCTGGCGGCGTTTCCACTGGCGCCTGGACGCCCCGCACGCGCTGTATCTGCTGACCCTCGTGGTCGACGCGCTCGTCGAGGTCGAGGGCCGCGCCGGCGAGGTCACGCTGCACCACTACGTGCCCGCCGGCCGCGAGGCGGACGCCGCGCACCTGTTCGCGCGCATGCCCGAGATGCTGGCCTTCTACGGCCGCTCCACGGGCCGCCCCTACCCCTTCGGGCGCTACGGCCACGTGTTCCTGCAGGAGTTCATGTGGGGCGGCATGGAGAACACCACGCTCACCAGCCTCACGGACCTCGTGCTCGTCGAGGGGCGCCACCGGGACGAAGAGGACGTCGAGCGTCTGTTCGCCCACGAGCTCGCCCACCAGTGGTTCGGTGATCTCATCGCCCCGCGCGGCTGGCCGGAGATCTGGCTGAACGAGAGCTTCGCGACCTACTGGGAGGTCCAGTGCATGGGCGCCCTGGACGGTCCGGACGCCTTCGAGCGCCGCATGCAGGTGCTGCGCGACAACTACCTGGGCGAGGCGCACACCCGCTACGCCCGGGCCGTCGTCACGCGCCGCTACGCCCACCCCTACGTGCTCTTCGACAAACACGCCTACGAGAAGGGCGCGCTGGTGCTGCACACGCTGCGCGACCAGCTGGGGGACGCGCTGTTCTTCGCCGGCGTGCAGCGGTACGTGCAGCGCTCCGCCGGGCACGCCGCCGAGACGCCCGAGCTGCGCCGGTGTTTCGAGGAGGTGAGCGGCGCGGACCTGACGGACTTCTTCGAGGACCTGGTGTATGGCGCCGGGCACCCGCGGGTGACCGCGACCTGGCGGTTCGAGCGCGAGACGGGCCTGCAGGTCGAGCTCGCGCGCACCGACTCCACCCGCGCGACCGTGAACGTCACGCTGGAGATCGGCGTCGCGAGCGGCCCGCCCGTGCGGCGCCGGCTGACGCTGGGCCCCGGCGCGCGGACGTGTGTCATCGACCTCGCCGCCGCACCGCGCTGGGTGGCGCTGGATCCGGACGCCCGCGTGCTCATCGAGGTGGACGAGACGGCCGAGTCGGACGCCGCCCTGCGCGCGCGGCTCTCCCCCACGCCGACCTCGGTGGCGCTGCGCACCCGGACCGTCCGCCTGCTGGCCGAGCGGGCGACGCCGGCCAACCGCGCCGCGCTGGTGGACACGCTGGTCCACGATCCCTCCGAGGCCGTGCGCATCGAGGCCGCCAAGGCCCTGGGCGAACACCGCCACGCCGACGCCCGCAACGCCCTGCTGGAGGCCCTGGAGCGCGAG
>CAINDO010000324.1 GCA_903847385.1 uncultured Myxococcales bacterium | reverse complement strand
GTTGCGGTGGGCCCCCGTCGGGTGCGCCTTCAGGTAGGGCTCCAGCGCCGCGACGGTGGCCGCCGGATCGCCGGCGTCGTGCACGGCCACGACGAGCCGCCATTCGGCGTCCGCGCCGAGCTCGCCCCCGGCGGCCGCCAGCTTGACCACCAGCGGGCGCGCGGCGGCGATGCGGCGCGCGGCCAGGAGCTGCTGCGCCTGCCAGGGCAGCGCGCGACGCGCGGCGTCCGTGTCCGGGGCGGCGTCCAGCAGACGCTCGCGCCACAGCACGGCGCTCTCGTCCCCGGCGCGGCCGGCCAGCGCGGCCCGCACGCGCAGCACCTCGGGATCCTTGTCGGACATGCTCGCGAGCGCCCGCAGGCCCGCCTCGGGTCCGGCGATGCGCGCGTAGAGCAGGCGGTCCCCCGGCACGTCGCCACCGGGCGCGGAGAGCGCGCGGGCGAGCACGCCGGCCGCCGCCGCCGCCGCGCCTTCGTCCGAGGGCGGGGCCTCGACGCCCGTGGAGAGCGACAGCGCCCGCGGGGCGAGCGTGGCCCCCCGGGGCGTGGTGAGCAGGGGCACCAGGCGCCGCGCGATCTCGGCCTGCCGCGCGGGCGAGATGCGCAGACCCAGCGCCAGTTGCAACAGCGCGATGGCCTGACCGTTGTTCGGATCCGCGTCCAGATCGGCCAGCACGCGGTCGGCCAGGGAGACCAGCAGCGCGGCCATCTCGGCGTCGCGATCCGGGCCCATGGCCGGGGCGCCGACCTCGTCGTACACCGCCGCCGCCGGGTCCGCCTTGCCCAGCGCCAGCAGGGCGTCCGCCCGGGTGAACGCCGCCTGCCGCCCGCAGGGCGCCGTCAAGGGCACCTTGCCCAGGGCCGAGAGCGCGCGGTCGTGCTCGCCGTGGCGTTGCAGGGCCAGCCCCAAGAGGCAGAGCACCGCGGGGTCCGCCTCGGCGGCGTCCTCCAGGGCGCTCAGGCCGGCGGCGGTGCGCCCCTCGGCCAGGGCCGCCAGCGCGGCGTCCGTGGGTTTCTCGGGCGCGGCGGCGGCCGGCGTGGGCGCCAGCGAGGCCAGGGCGAGGGCCAGGGGCCCGAAGACGCGGGAGAGCGGGGCGAGGACGAGACGCACGGGGTGAACCTCCGACGACGAAGCCACGACACAATGCACCGGGACGTAGACCGTGAGACGTCCGATTGCGTGGAAAGTTCTCGCATCACCCCGACCCCGGCGAGAAGATCCGGCGTCGTTCGACCTCCACCCGAGAAGGCCCATGTCCCTGAAGATCGAGATCCTCACCCCCGGCACCGGCGCCGAGGCCGTCGCCGGCAAGAACGTGACCGTGCACTACGTCGGCACGCTCACCACCGGCAGCAAGTTCGACAGCTCCCGCGACCGCGGCCAGGGCTTCACCTTCCGGCTCGGCGCCGGACAGGTCATCCAGGGCTGGGACCAGGGGGTCGCCGGCATGAAGATCGGCGAGGTCCGCCGCCTGACCATCCCCCCCGAGCTCGGGTACGGCGCGCGCGGGTTCCCGCCGGTCATCCCGGCCAATTCGACGCTCGTGTTCGAGGTCGAGCTGCTCAACGTGCGCTGAGCGCCCGGCGCCGGCTCACCAGCCGCGGTTGTTGTGCCCCTCGCCGTGGCAGTCGCCGTTGCAGGTGCCGTTGGCGAAGGCCATGTCCGGCGTGTCGAAGACGACGTCGATCGTCCCGTTCACGTGGCGGTCCGGGCCGGTGATCATCTGGTTCGCGTCCGCCGTGGCGTTGTGACACGACACGCAGGCGACCAGCCGCACGAAGTGCTGCAGGTGCCGCCCGCCGAGCCCGAACCACACGTGGCACGTGTCGCAGGTGGGCCGCGCCGCGGTGTGCGCGATGGCCCCGGGCATGCGCCCGTTGCCGTGGCAGTACACGTTGCCGCACTGGCCGTTGGCGTCCCAGGTGGCGCCGGCGCCGATCCCGCCGCTGAAGTCGACCTCGGCCGCGCCGGGTGTGTCGTCGAACACGTGCCCGGCGGTCATCACGTCCACGGGCTTGGCGTGGCACTGATTGCAGTCCCACGCGGCGTGATTGCGCACGGTCGTGTGTTCGGTGTGGGGCGCGAAGCGTTGCGCGGCGCGGTCGTCCACGCCGTCCAGGTCGCGGGGCGGAGCGCCCGTCTGCGTGTCCGTGCCGCCGTGGCAGAACACGCAGTCCGTGCGCCAGCCCGCCGGGTGGCAGGCGTCACACGAGGGCCCGCGCCCGCCCTCGAGCTGCGCGCCGTGACAGGTGCGGCAGTCCCCCACCCCGCGCTTCAGCTCCGGCCCGTGCACACGCGAGCTGTCGTAGCCCTCGGGGTGCACGCGGGGCCCGGGGCGCGCGTCCGCGGAGACGAAGTGGGCGTCCGCCGACGGGCCCACGGCAGCGTCCGCGCGGCCGACCCCCCCACCGCCACCGCCCTGCGCCGCGTCGAGCGTGAGGAGCGTGGCGTCGTCGACGGCGCCGGCCGCATCGCCCGCGGGACCCGCCGCGTCGGCCGCGGGGGCGCTGGGCACGGCCCGGGCGTCGGTCAGCAAGGCCGCATCGCCGGTCACGCGAAAGGACGCGTCCCCCGCGGACCGGGCGGTCGTGCCGGCGGTGTCACCACAGGCGACGAGGGCCGGCGAGAGCGTCAGGGTCAGGCTCAGGATCAGGCGTGAGAAGACGAGACGGCGGGGAGAGGAGGACATCGGGGCACCCGGCAAACGGCATCGGTTTGCACAGAAGAAAACGGGGGAACCCCCGGGCGCCAGCGAATTCGGCAGGTCAGCGCGCGTAGATGATGCGCTCGTAGGTGCCGTCGAAGGGGAAGGTCGCGCCGCAGCGGTAGCCCGAGTCGATCTGTCCGCCGCCGGTGTGCCAGCACATCCGCTGCTCGGGCACCGTGTTGGCGACGTCGCAGGAGAACAGGTCCGCGCCGGCGCCGCCCGGGGCGAAGCCCCACGAGTAGCTGGCGTTGTAGTACCAGTCCACGCCGTTGGCCGTGTGCAGGGGCTGTCCACGCTGAGCGCCCGTGTCGAAGAGCACGTCCGCGCGGGGCGCCATCGCGGCCAGCGTGAGCGTGTTCGACCCGGTCGGCCGGCAGGCCATCATCAGGGTCTGACCGCCGCAGCCGGCCTGGATCTGCGCCAGCGTCGGCACGCTGTCGGCGTAGGTGTCGCGGAAGCACTCGCGGAACCCGCCGGCCACGACCGCCGCCACCGGCAGCGCCTGCCGCACGCCGGCGAAGTTCAGCAGGTTCGCGCCCGCCCCGTGCGTGATCATGTAGCCCATCAGGGGGTCGATGAGCGCGGAGCCGGCGGGGACATCCACGTCCTGCCAGTCGGCCTCGACCAGCCACACACGACCCGCGTTGCGGTCGCGGTAGGCCAGCGAGGTCGTGCCGGCGGTCCAACCGCCCAGGCGCGTGATGCCAGGGAGAGCGGTCAGATCGAAGCCGCAGCCCGTGCTGCCCGCACCGGGCGCGGCGAATCGAATCGTCTGCCAGAACGGATCCGCCGGGTTCTGCTGCACGGCGGGCATCACGGCGTCGCCGCAGTCGCCGTTGCCCGCGCCCTGGACGGCGTTCGCCCCGAACGCCAGGTTGAAGAGCGTGTGGTTGATGTTGTACTCGCCGATCACGATGCCGCCGCGGTCGAGGTAGCCCTGAAGCGCCGGGCCGGCCAGGTTGCCGATGCCGTCGCGGGCGACGACGAGCGCGCGGGTGTTGTCGTCGGGCGCGCAGCCGTTCACGAGCTGCAGGCCGCTCCCCGCCGGAATGAAGCCGGCGACGTTGCGGTCGGACGTCCCGCAGAGCATCACGTTGACCCGCGGCTGCTGGTTCGGGCACACGTCCGCGAGGTCGGCCGGGGGCGCCTGGCTGGCGGCCCGGACGAGGCTGAGCACGAACGCGTTCAGGCCGCCGGCATTGGTCGGATCGTCCTGCCAGTCCATGCTGGCGAAGAGCACGTTGCCGCCGCAGCGCACGCCGCGCGAAATCACCGGCAGGTCCTGCGCCGGGAACTCCGCGGTCCCGGTACCCCGGAAGGTGCCGAGCGTGCGCAGGCGCGTGTTGCCGCCGGGCTGAGACGGATACAGCGTGAAGAAGTACTCGGTCCCGCCGCCGCCCCGGAACGGGTTCGGCACGCCGGCGAAGACCGGGTCGTTGACCACCGTCTGGGCGATCGGCGTGTTCGACGCCAGCGAGTTGCCGCCGCCCGTGTGGAACGGGAACCAGCCGAGAGGCGCCGGCGCCCCCGCCGCGTACCGGTAGGTGGCGTGGTAGCCGCTGCCGAAGATCGAGGCGCCGTCCCACTCCGTGACCACGTTGCCCCCGCGGAGGCTGTAGGTCTCCAGGGCGGCGCGCAGCTCGGCCGTCATCACGTTCCACTGGTAGGCGTAGCGGCCGATGACGATGGTCCGGAACTCGCCGTTGGTCAGTCGGGCGGGCAGTCCCGCGTCGTAGGCCAGATCCACGGCGGCGACCCCGTTGTTGCGCAAGTGGGTGCCGACCGCCACGTCCAGGCCGATGAGGCCGACGGCGCAGAGGTTGCCCTCGTCGATCCGGCCGTCGCAGTTGTCGTCGATGCCGTTGCAGATCTCCTGGCCGGGCTGACCGGCGACCGCGTTGCAGGCGGTGCCGCCCTGCGGCGCGCAGACGAACACACCCGCCGCGCGGCAGGCGCCCACGCCCACGTTGCAGGCCGCGCCGACGTTGAAGCCGTCGTCGACGGCGCCGTCGCAGTTGTTGTCGAGGCCGTCACAGACCTCGACCACCGGGCGACCGGGCACGGCCGAGCAGGCCTCGTCCGAGCCGTCGGCGGCGCACACGTACACGCCCTGGTTCTGGCACAGACCCAGGCCGACCTGGCAGGCCTGGCCGAGCAGGGGGAACGGCTCGTCGGAGACGCCGTTGCAGTCGTCGTCCAGGGCGTTGCAGCGCTCGGGGCTCGGCGCGCCGGGCTGGGCGTCGCAGATCACCGGGGGCGCCGCGTCCCGCACGTAGATCACGCGCTCCCAACCCACGCCGGAGTTCAGGTCGTTGGCGCCGCAGCGATAGCCTTGATTGAGCTGGTCGCCCGTGGTGTGCCAGCACATCCGCCGTTCGCGGTCCGGCTGGGCGCCGTCCGCGTCGTAGTCACACTCGGTCAGGTTGGTCGCGGCGCCGCCCGGCGCGAAGCCCCACGAGTAGTTCGTGTTGAAGTACCAGCGCACGCCGTTGTGGTCGTGGCCACGGTTGTTGCTCCCGGGCGAGCCGTCCGGGATGCCGGTGTCGAGCAGGATCTCCGCCCGCGCCCCCGTCGCGGCCAGCGTCAGGTTCGGGTCGCCCACGGGCCGGCAGCCCAGCGTCAGCTCGGCGCCGTCGCAGGCGGCCAGGATCCCTGCGAGGGCCTCCGTGCCGTCGTACGTGCCGCGCCAGCACGGGCGGAAGCCCTGGGCGAGCAGCTGCGCCTCGGGCAGACCCTGCGCCACGCCGCTGAACGCCACACCGGCGTCGACCCCGGCGGCGTTGCACACGGTCGTGCCGCGCGCCGCGCAGATGCCCTCACCCAGGCTGCAGGCCACGCCCAGCTCGGCGGCGAAGTCCTCGTCGACCTCGCCGTCGCAGTCTTCGTCCAGGCCGTTGCAGATCTCGGCCACGCCGGGGTGCCGCCCCGGATCACCGTCGTCGCAGTCGTCTCGATTGTCCACGTACCCGTCGGGGCGAGCGCAGGCGCGCACGGACGCGTCCGCGTCGCCGGAGCCGTCGCGATCGCGGTCGGCGTAGTAGGTCGTCGCGTCGGCCGCGTCGTCGTCGACCAGGCCGTCGCAGTCGTCGTCGATGCCGTTGCAGGTCTCCTGCGCCGGGGGCAGCGGGGTGGCGTCACAGGTCACGGGGCCCGCGTCGCGCACGTAGATCACGCGCTCCCAGTCGGCGGCGCCGTTCAGGTCGTTGTTGCCGCAGCGGTAGCCGCTCTCGACGTTTCCGGCGCTCGTGTGCCAGCACATCCGGAGCTCGGGCACCGTCTGGTCGCCGGCGTTGTAGTCGCAGCTGAAGAGGTTGGTCGCCTCCCCGGCCGGGGCGAACCCCCAGGAGTAGCTCGGGTTGAAGTACCACTTCACCCCGTTGTGCTCGTGGCCCAGGTTGCTGCTCGCCGGGTCGCCCTGCATCGCCGGAACGCCCGTGTCGAGCAGGATCTCGTCGCGCTGCCCCATGGCGGCCAGCGTCAGCTCGGCCTGCCCGGCGGGCCGGCAGCCCAGGAGCATCTCGTTGCCGCCGCAGCTCGCCAGCACCGCGTCGAGCGGCGCGTTCTGGTCGTACGCGCCGCGCCAGCACTCGCGGAAGCCGCCGCCGAGCACGTCGCCCTCGGGCACGGCCTGGCGCACGCCGGCGAAGCTCCAGCCCGCGCCGCCGCCACCCACGACGGGCGAGTCCGCGCTGCACACCGTCGTGCCGGTCGCCGCGCAGGCGCCGGTCCCGACCGTGCACGCCTGGCCGAGCAGGCCGGCGAAGTCCTCGTCCGTGGTGCCGTCGCAGTCGTCGTCGCGGCCGTTGCAGGCCTCGACCCGGGGCTGGCCGGGCTGGGCGTCGCAACGCGCGCCGCCGGCGTCGTCGCAGACCACCACGCCCGATTGAGCACAGACGCCCTCGCCGGCGCTGCAGGCCTGACCCAGGCCGAAACCGTCGTCCACCACGCCGTTGCAGTCGTCGTCGACGCCGTTGCAGCGCTCGACGCCGGGCCGCCCGGGCTCGCCCATGCAGAGCACCTGGCCGGTCACGGGCTCGCAGGCCAGCGCGCCTTGCGCGGCGCAGGCGCCCTCGCCCACCACGCAGGCCTCGCCCAAGCCGGGCAGGCCGTCGTCCGTCTGGCCGTCGCAGTCCTCGTCCGTGCCGTCGCAGGTCTCGGCGCCGGGCAGCGTCTCGCCCAGGCAGGGGCCGAAGCCCGCGCCGTCGGCGCTGCACGTCTGCGTGCCACCGCCGCAGCGGCCGACCCCCTCGGTGCCCGCCGGGCCGCCGTAACAGGCCTGGGTGACCCCGGGCTCACAGGCGCCGCAGCCGGCCGCCGCGTCGTCCACGCGGCCGTTGCAGTCGTTGTCCGTCCCATCACAGATCTCGGGCATGGGCACGACCTGACCCAGGCAGAGCGACCACATGCCGCCCTCGCAGATCCGCGCGCCGAACCGACACTGGCCGACGCCCGCCATCTCCGCGGGGGCGTCGTAGCAGCCCTCCGAGAGCGGGGCGCCCTCGGCGTCCGTGTTGTCGATCAGGCCGTCGCAGTCGTCGTCCTGGCCGTTGCAGGCCTCGGGCTGCGGCTGGCAACCGCCCGCGCCGCCCGCGCCGCCCGTGCCGCCGACGTCACCGCCGGTGCCGCCCGTGTCGCCGCCCTTGCCGCCGCCGCCGATGTCGCCACCGGCCGTGCCGCCGGTCGTGCCGCCCGTGGTACCGCCGGTCGTGCCGCCCGTGGTGCCACCGGTCGTGCCGCCCGTGCCGCCCGTGCCGCCCGTGCCGCCCGGGAACGGCGTGGATCCGCCGCTGCCCCCGGCGCTGCCGCCGCTGCCGCCGACCGCGGCGTCGTCACCGCCGAGCACGCTGCTGAGCGTGTCGTCGCAGCCGAGCACCGAGAGCCCGACCGCGGCCACCATGGACCAGCGACATCGAGCGGAAGCCCGCCTCGTGTGTGTGTCTCTCAAAATGAAATCCCCCCTGTGCGTGAGTGTGCGCAGGGTACGGATTCCTCTCAAAACCGCAACTCAATCGCCCGGGGCGCGCCCGCGCGCCCACCACCGGGGCCCGCCCGCGCGCCCACCCCCCGGCCGCGCCCGCGGGCCGACTCAGGACTGTACGGACGACCCCAGGATCAACGCCGGGAGTTTCTCGGCCCGGGCGACGCAGTCCGCCAGGCTCACGCCGTACATCGCGTTCGTGGCCAGGTGGATGCCCGGCACCTGCGCCACGGCCGCCTCGATGGCCGCCACGCGGTCCAGGTGGCCCAGCGTGTACTGGGGGATGGCCGCGGGCCACCGCACGATGCGCTGGAACGCCGGCGTCGGCATCGGCCCGCCCATGAGCACCGACAGCTCCGCGGTCACCACTTCGCTCAGCTCGGCGTCGCCGAGGCCCACGAGCTCGGGGTGCCGCGCGCCGCCGATGATGCTGCGCATGAGCGCCCGACCCTTGGTGGCGCGGTTGGGGAACAGCGAGCTGCACCACACGCTGCCCAGGACCTTGCGCTGCTCGTGGCCGGGCACCAGGTACCCGAAGCCGTCCAGCGGGCGGGGCAGGCTGCCCGGCGGGTAGCCGAAGGCCACCACCGCCGCCGGGTTGTAGGGGATCTGCCGCAGGACCTCGGCCGCCCGGGGCGCGTGGGGTGCCAGCAGCCACGCCGCCGCGTCCGCCGGCGTGGAGAGCACCACGGCGTCGCAGTCGATGGAGCCGTCGTCCGCCAGCAGCACCCGCCAGCCGCCGTTCTGGCGCAGCAGGCCCTGCACGGGCTTGCCGGTCAGCACCTGGCCCTCGAGCCGGCGCACCAGCGCGTGGATCAAGGTCTCCAGACCCTCGGGGAAACTCGTGAGCTTGCCGCTCGGGCCCGCCGCGGAGCCGGAGTTGGCCTTGCGCGCCTTCATCAGCGCGATCAGCGCCTTGACCAGGCCGCCGTAGGTGCGCTCCAGGTCGTACATGCGCGGGAACGCCGCCCGCAGGCTCAGCTTGCGCGAATCGCCCGCGTAGACGCCCGTGACCATGGCGTCCACCATGACCTGCGCCGCCTCGTGGCCGATGCGCCGGGCGGCGAAGTCGAAGACGGTCTCCTCGACCTCGTAGCTCGCCCGGGGCTTGACGAAGGGCTCGTACAAGAGCCGCAACAGGCCCCGCGCCGTGAGCGCCCGGGTGGCCAGCAGCGAGAGCGGCCCGCTCGGCAGCGCCCGCAGCGCCCCGCGGGTGAAGATGTAACGTTTGCTGGCCTCCTGGTTGGCCTGCACGAGCTGGTTGTCGAGCCGCAGGTCGCGCACCAGGTCCAGCACCGGCTTGCGGCTGTCCAGGAACCCGTTGGGGCCGTGCTCCACCAGGAAGCCGTCCACGAGCTCGGTGCGCACCTTGCCGCCGGCGCGCGGCTCGCTCTCCACGACGGTGACATCCGCCCCGGCCTGCTTGAGCCGGAACGCCGCGGACAGCCCGCTGATGCCTCCGCCGACGACGACGACCTTCATGGGATGCTCGCGCTCAGCCGCCCGCCCGGTGACGCGCCGCCGAGGACTCGTGCACGTGATCGACGAGGCGCTTCACGTGATCCGGGGGGGTCTGCGGCACCAGGCCGTGACCCAGGTTGAAGATGTGACCCGCGGAGCCGGCGGCGTCCAGGATGCGATCCGCCGTGGCGCGGACCTGCTCGAAGGGGCCGAGCAGGCGGATGGGGTCCATGTTGCCCTGCAGGGCGAAGTCCGGCCCCACGTGGGTGCGCGCCACGTTCAGCGGCAGCGTCCAGTCTACGCCGAGGACATCGGCCCCCGAGGCCGCCACGCGGTCGAAGTAGGTGCCCGTGCCCTTGGCGAACACGATGACCGGCACGCCGGGGCGGCGCACGGCCTGCACCAGGCGGCGCGTGTAGCGCGTGCCCCAGCGCTCGTAATCCTCGGGATCCAGCGCGCCGGCCCAGCTGTCGAAGATCTGCACGGCCTTGCAGCCGGCGTCGATCTGCATGTTCAAGAAGTCCGCGACCATGGTCACGAGCTTGTCGAACAGGATCTCGGCCTCGGCCGGGTGCTGGTACAGGAACGCCTTCGTCTTCTGGTAGTTCTTCGAGCCACCGCCCTCGATCAGGTAGCTGGCGAGCGTGAAGGGCGCGCCGGCGAAGCCGATGAGCGGCACGTGGGCGGGCAGGCCGGCCACGATGAGCTTCACCGCCTCGGCCGTGTAGCCCAGGGTCTCGATGGCCGGCGGCGTGCGCAGCTTGTGCACGTCCGAGGCCTGCTCGACGGCGTCCGTGATCTCCGGGCCGCCCTCGGGGAACTTCACCGTCGCGCCCATCGCCTCGAGGGGGATGAGCAGGTCGCTGAAGAGGATGGCGGCGTCCACGCCGAGCAGGTTCACGGGCTGAAGCGTGACCTCGGCGGAGAGCTCGGGCGTGTGGCACATCGTCAGGAAGTCCGCCTTGGCGCGCACCGCCCGATAGTCGGGCAGGTAGCGACCCGCCTGGCGCATGAGCCAGATCGGGGTGTGCTCCACGGGCTGCCGGAAGCAGGCGCGGAGGAACACGGGGGCATCGGCGGGGAGGAGCGTGGGCAGGGGTGCGGAGTCGTTCTTCACGGCGCGAAGGTTAGCCGCCGTTCTCGGGGGCGCAACCCAAAACGGCGCGCCGCCCCCGCGAGTGCGCTACAACCGGTCGCATCACACCGCGGAGTCGCCCATGGGTGGCCACCTGTACAACCTGCCCCGGATGCCGCGCGCCGCCTACCTCGAGGTCGAGGCCGAGGTGCGCGCCGCCCTGGACGCGCTGCTCCCCGGCGCGTACCGGATCCCCCGCGCCTATGGCGACAAGCCGGACTTCGGCGACCTGGACGTGCTCGTCGCCGACCCCGCCGAGGGCCGCCCGGACACGGCTCGGGCCGAGCTTCGGGCCCGCATCGCAGCGGCGCTGGGGATCACCCGCCATCAGGTCGTCGGCCACGTGTTCTCGACGGTCCACCGCGACCTGCAGACGGACTTCTTCAGCCTCCCGGCGGCCGATCTCGAGAGCGCCTGGACCTTCATGTGCTTCAACGACCTGGGCAACTTCGTCGGACGCATCTGCCGGCGGTTCGACCTGAAGTACGGCGAGCGCGGCTTGACCTACGTCTATCGTCGGGGGACGGGCAACCACGTCGCCGAGCTCTCCGTGAGCCGCGACTTCGAGCGCATCTGCGCGTTCCTGGGCCTCGACCACGCCGCCTGGGTGCGCGGTTTCGAGACCTTGCCGGACATGTTCGCCTGGGTCGTCGCGAGCCCGTACTTCTCCACGGCCCCCTACCTGGACACGGACGACGACGGCACGCCGGCGATGCAGCGCCGCGGCCGCACGCGGACCACCGTCGCCCGCTTCGTCGAGTACCTGCGCGCCGAGGGCATCGAGCGCCGCCCGACGTTCGACGACCGCAGCACCTACCTGCCGCAGGTCATGGCCGCCTTCCCCGAGGCCCGGCTCGACGCGCAGGTCGAGGGCGAGCGCGCCGCCGAGGCGCGGCAGGCCGAGGTCGACGCCCGCTTCGGCGGCAAACGTGTGATGGCGCTCGTGCCCGGCCTGGAAGGCAAGGCGCTCGGCGAGGTCATCCGCGCAGTGCGGGCGGAGCACGCCGACTTCGAGAGCTGGGTGCTCGAGACCCCGCAGGCGGAGATCGACGCGCGGGTTCGGGACGTGGCGCGGCGGCTGGGCGAGGGCGTTTGAGGCCGGGCGGGGTCTCCGGCGTCAGATCCAGGTCCGGTCGACCAGGACGTGACATGTCTCGTAGCGCCGAAAGTGCACGGTGTGGCCGGGGATGCGCAGTCGCTTCCCGGACTTCAGAACGCCGAGGAGCTCGACTCGGACCGCCTCGCCGGGATCGTAGTTCTCCCCGAACTCGAGGTGCGCGTGGACGCGGAACCGCCCGTCCGGCTCCTGCGTGACGTCCATCCACAGGTTGTCGAGGTCGCCGACACGACCGCCGTCGATGCTGTAGGCCGCCTCGTGCCCGCTCGCGTGGAGCGCGAAGCATGCGTCGTTCAGGCACAGGCGCCACCGACCCGGGCGCGGCGCGTCGCCGCCGAGATCGATGATCCGTCCGAAGAGGACCGGGTTCACGGCGTAGTAGAGTTCGCACACCCGATCATCCTCACCGCACCCCTGCGCGCCCTGCGCGCCGACTGCGACCACCACCGCCGCCATCGTGTTCCATCGCGCCATGTCCCGACCCTCCCCGAATCCAGTCTTCGCAATCAACGCCCGCCGCCCACGGCCGCCCGCGCGCGCCGCCGCACGAAGATCCGGCCCCCGAACAGCAGCGCGACCCAGGCGAAGGCCATCGGCAACCTCGGCCGGGCGCCCTCGTCGCGGCCGCCGGGCGCGCTCAGGCCCGCCTCGCCCGCCTCGATCACACTCTCCCGCCCGGCCCCCGGTCCGTACTCGGGCGGGTCGGTGCCGACGCCGTAACACCGCACGCTGCCTGCGGCATCCACGCCCGCCCCGGCCATCTCCGAGCATCGGCAGGCGGGGAAGCCATTCTTGAGCACGCAGTGACCCATCCCGCAGTCGTACTGATTGCACGGATCGAAGCTGCTGCCGGCGCCGGCCGCTTCGTCCGTGATGCCCAGGGGGCTCGCCGCGGGCGTACAGGTGACCCGGGTCCTGCCATCGGGACCGCGGACGGGCTGCGCGACGGCGCCCTCCGGGCAGACGCACACGGCCCGAGCGTTGATCGCCCGACCGACGCACGCGGCCCCGAGTCCACAGTAGTTGTCGAAACACGCGTGCGAGGGACCCGGCAACGCGCAGCCGTTGATCGTGGGCTGTGTCGAGAAGTCGATCACCGCGGCCTGCGTGTTCCGGCCGACGCCAGGGGTGAACACGGGATCGACGCGCATGGTCTCCGCGCTCAGCCGCGTGTAGTACCGGGTGAGCCACGGGAAGTCCTGCGCCGTGCGCTCCATGCCGGGCAGCGCCATTTGTAGCGCGTGGCCCCCTGTGTACTCCAGGACCCAGTTCTCGCCATCGGACTCGGCCGCCTGGCGGGCGACCCACTCGAAATAGTTGGTTGCGTTGGTGTCCGTTTCGTAGACGATCGCGCTCGGATCGGGCGCGACGGCCTCACCGCCGAGCAGACCGTAGGTGACGTCGCCCATGATCGTCACCGCGATGCCCATCAGCGGCTGCGCGGCGACCGCCGTCAGGCGCAGCGGGATGGCCGGCGCCGCGGCCTCGTAACACAGCACGACCGGCGCGATGTCCTGCGCCGACTTGCCCTCGAGGAGCTTGAACGCCGCGAACTTCATGTGGTCGTCCACGTACGCGGAGACCGCCGGTCGCATGTTGTCGGAGAAGTTGAAGCCGTTCTCCCGCAGCCAGTCGATCAGGTCGTCCGTGCGGTCGCCCCCGACGACGACGGCCTCGTAGTTCGCCGTCGTGGTCCGCGCGTAGACCGTGACCGGGGGCTCGCCCGCCGGGTCCTCCTCGACGAACTCGACGCCCTCGGCCGGCGCGGACAGGTTCCTCGTGCTCTCGCCGTAGCACCCGCACCCCGAGTCGTCGTCCTCACTCGACGAGCCGTCGCACTGGGAGTAGTCGAACGGCGGCGGGACGACACTGAGCTGCGTCGCCGCGTCGAGGGCCACGAACAGCGCGTCGTCGGACTCCGCGATGGTCGGGACCGCCGGCACTGGGACGATCCACCCGAAGCTCTCCGGGGCCCCGCGGTAGCTGATCTGCACGTGGGAACACACCAGGCCCGCCGCCGAGTCCACCACGAAGACGATCCGCTCGCCGTTCTGGTCGACCGGTGCGACGGGCTCGACGGGGAGGGCGCCCCCGCCGCCACCCGAGCTGCAGAAGAGCCCGCCACAAGCCCATGCGGGCCCTGCGGGCACGGCCACGACGAGTCCGAGCGCTGCAAACACGCACAAATTGCGCCACATCGAAACACCTCCCCAAAGCCAGACCGAGCGTCGGTCTCGCCATCCCCCCACCCTCCCGGATTCCAGGCCTTGCAGTCAACGCGCGCCGGGCGCAGATTTCGCCTGCCATGACCACCCGATACCACAATTTCAGCGCCGGTCCCGGCGCCCTCCCCCTGGCCGTCCTCGAAGAGGCGCAGCGCAACTTCCTCAACCACGAGGGACTCGGCGCCAGCCTCATCGAGATGAGCCATCGCACCAAACCGTTCGAGAGCGTGCTCTACGCCGCCCGCGACACGCTGGCCGAGCTCTACGGCCTGCCGGACACCCACGAGGTCCTGTTCCTGCAGGGCGGGGCGCACCTGCAGTTCGCCATGGTGCCCCTGAACCTGGGCGCCGGCGCGTACATCGACACGGGCGTGTGGGCCAAGCGCGCGTTCGACGAGGCCGCGCGCGTCGGCCCGGCCTGGAAGCTCTGGACGTCGGCCGCGGAGAACTACCGCAACGTGCCGGCCCCGGACGCGAAGTTCGACGCCCCCGAGGGCGCGAAGTACCTGCACTACACCACCAACAACACCATCTACGGCACCGAGTTCCACCACGTGCCCGAGAGCGCGCTGCCGCTCGTCTCGGACATGTCCTCGGACTTCCTGTCCCGCCCGATGGACCTCGGCCGGTTCGCCCTGGTCTACGCCGGCGCGCAGAAGAACGCCGGCCCCAGCGGCGTGACCATCATCATCGCCCGCAAGGACCTCGTCCGCAGCTTCACGGGCGCGGCGAACGTCCCGCTGATCATGCGGTACTCGATCCACGCCGAGAACGACTCCATGTACAACACGCCCAACACCTTCGGCGTGTACCTGGTCGGGCTCGTGGCCAAGTGGGTCAAGGCCAACGGCGGGCTCGCCGGCATGGACGCCGCCGCGGACGAGAAGGCGTCGATGATCTACGACGTCCTCGACCGCCACCCCGAGGTCTTCGACCCGCACGCGGCGCCCGGCAGCCGCTCGCGCATGAACCTCACGTTCCGCATCCGGACGGGCGCGGACGCCGAGAAGGCCCTGCTCGCCGCCGCCGAGAAGCGCGGCATCGTCGGCCTCAAGGGGCACCGCTCCGTCGGCGGCCTCCGCGCGTCGATCTACAACGCCGTGCCCCGCGAGAGCGTGGTCGCGCTCCAGGGCCTGCTGACGGACTTCGCCGCCGGCAAGGCCTGATCACCAGGGGATCGGGCGACCGTCGTAGTTCAGGAACTGCCCCGTCGACTCCAGGCCGCGCGTCTCGACGAGCGTGACCAGGGCGGCGGCGCAGGCCTCCACGCCGAGCGGCGCCCCGCGCCCGCCCATGTCCGTCTGCACCCAGCCCGGATGCAGGACGATGGAGGCGATGCCGGCACCGCGCAGGTCCGCGGCCAGGTTGGCCGAGGCCATGTTCAGCGCGGCCTTGCTCATGCGGTAGGCGTAGGAGCCGCCGCTGGGGCCGTCGCCGATGCTGCCCATCTTCGAGGTCAGGTGGAACATGCGCCCGCGGCTGCGGCGCAGGGGGCCGAGCATGGCCCGGCTCACGCGCAGGGGCCCGACGGCGTTCACGTCGAAGAGCTGCAGCAGCTCGGCCGAGGTCGTGGCGTCCAGGCTCGTCCAGGCGCCGACGCCGGCGTTGTTCACCAGCACGTCGAGCGGCGCGTCCGCGCGGCGCTCGGCCAGGGCGGCGACGCTGGCGTCGGACTGCACGTCCAGCGTCTCTGCGGTCAGGCCCGCGGCGCGCAGGGTGTCGAGGCCGCGAGCGTCGCGGGCGGTGCCGACCACGCGGTGACCGCGGGCGGCGAGCTGGCGCGCGAGCTCGAGGCCGATGCCCCGGCCGGCGCCGGTGATGAGGATGTCGAGGGTCTTGGGGGTCTGCATGGCGGGCAGTGTGGCGGTCGCGCCCGGTCGGGACAAGCGCCCGGTCAAGTCGGCCGGCCTGCGCCTTGATTCGCTCGCCGCCCGAAGCCCAAGGTGCTTGCGTGGAATCACAGCCGCGGTCGAGTTGCGCGGCGACCGGAGAACTCATGCGTTTCCAAGTTCGGCTCCTGCTCGGCTGCACGCTCGCGCTCGTCGCCTGTGAGGGCAACAACCCGCGGCTCCGCAAGGCCGCGGACGCCAACGATCCCGGCGCTGCGGGCGGCACGGACGCCGGCATCGGCGGCGCCCCGGGCACCGGCGGCACCCCCGGCACGGACGGCGTCCCCGCCGGCGGCGGCGTCGGCCCGTTCTGCGAGGTCCGCGACCTGCTCATCAACCAGTGCGCTCGGTGCCACAGCCCCAACGGCCCCGCGCCGGACCTGAGCCCCGCCGCCGTCGGCGACATCGTGGGACAGCCGAGCGCCGCGCACCCCGAGCGCATCCTCGTCGTGCCCGAGGACCCGGCGGCGAGCCTGCTCTACCGCAAGCTGGCCGGCACCCAGAACCAGGACGAGGGCGGCCTGATGCCCCCCGGGCAGTCGCTCGGCGACGTGTCCCTGGCGCTCGTGCGCGGCTGGATCGCCGGCGGCGCCAGCACCCGCTGCGAGGGCGGCGTGATCCCCAGCGCGGACGCCGGCCCCAGCGGCCAGGGCGGCGGGCAGCCCCCGACCGCGGACGCCACGCTCCCCACTGGTTTCGGCCCCTACTGCGACGTCGTCCCCGTGTTCGTGTCGCGCTGCGGCGCCTGCCACCGCCCCGGCGGCGACTTCCCCGATCTGTCCAACGCCGCGGCGCTCGAAAACATCGTCGGCCTGGACAGTCGGGCGCACCCGGGCCGCGCGCTCGTGGTGCCCGGCGATCCGCCCGCCAGCCTGATGGTCCGCAAGGTGCTGGGCACGCAGGCCGCGGACGAGGGCCTGCGCATGCCCATCGGCCTGGACATGCCCCCCGAGGACCAGGCCAAGGTGGCCGCGTGGGTGTCCGCCGGCGCGCCGACCAAGTGCGAGGACCCCGCCGGCATCCCGGATGCCCTGCCCGCCGCCATCGACGCCGGCGCGCCCGCGGACGCCGCGCTGCCCGTCGGCACGGGTGTGTTCTGCGCCGCCGTGCCCATGCTGGTGCGCGAGTGCAGCGGCTGCCACCGGCCCGGCGGGGACTTCCCCGATCTGTCCAGCGCGGACGCCGTCTCCGCCCTGCCCGGCCTGGCGAGCGACGCCCACCCCGGCCGCGCCCTGGTGGTCGCCGGCGACTCGGCCGCCAGCCTGCTGTACCGCAAGGCCGCCGGCACGCAGGCCGCGGACGAGGGCCGCGCCATGCCCCCCGGCCGCGATCTGAGCCCCGCCAGCCTCGACGCGCTGGACGCCTGGATCACCGGCGGCGCGCCCACGACGTGCGACGATCCGATGGGCATCCCGGACGCCGGCGCGGTCGGCCGCTACCACCCGGTGGCCTTCGACGACCCCGCGGTGCATGGCCTGGAGCTCAAGCTGCAGGTCCAGGACTGCCGCGAGTGTCATGGCGCCACGCTCGAGGGCGGCAGCGGGCCATCCTGCGACACGTGTCACGAGGCCGGCTGGCGCACGGACTGCACGTACTGCCACGGCGGAACGGACACGCGGACCGGGGCGCCCCCCCGCGACCTGCGCGGCACGGTGGCCGTGGCCCGGCTCACCTTCCGGCCGCACACGCAGCACGAGTCCGAGCGCAATCACATCGCCTGGGACTGCAACCAGTGTCATACCAAACCCCAGGACGTGCTGAGCGCCGGCCATGTGTTCGATGCGACCCACGGCGAGGCCGAGGTGGACTTCACGCTCGGCCTGAGCCCCGACGGCACCTATGACGGCGACGGCGGCTGCGCCAACCTGTATTGCCATGGGGACGGCCGCGACACCGGCGACTACCGGCACGACGCCGCGCGCCCGAACTGTCAGACCTGCCACCCCACCGGGGGTCTGCGCGGTCGGCACAATGACCACGTCGGTGAGGGCATCCCCTGCACCGCCTGCCTCGGCATGACCGTCGACGCGCCCAACCGCATCTCGGACATCGCGAAACACGTGGATGGCCGCATCGACTTCGACGTGTCCGGCCAGGGCCTCGACTCCGCCGGCGGCCGGTGCAGCGGCGTCTGCCACGGCGAGGGCCACGAGAACGTGCGCTGGTGAGCGCGCCGCGCGGCGACCTGCGACCGGCGCTTCGGTCGCGCCTCGCTCAGCGGTGACAGTCCTGGGTCCGTGGGCCCGCGCCGGCGCGGATGCGCTCGGCCAGCTCCGGCGTCGCCGCCTCGGGCACCGCGGGATAATACACCGCTCGGTCGAAGACACGCTCGGGCTCGCGCACCGCCACCTGAGCGCCGTTGAGCAGGCGGTCGCCCACGCTCTGCACGTACCCGGAGGTCTGGTCCTGGGCCCAGTCGTTGGAGACGGCCACCTTGGAGACGAAGAAGTCGTTGCCGCCGCCGTGGGGGCTCGGATCGGGGCACGGAACGAGGCAGAACTCGCCTTCCCGCGCCTCGTAGATGTTCGCTTCGGACAAAAGCTGGGCCTCGTCGATGGCCGCGACGCCGTATTCGTACCAGTGGAACTGGTAGTTGTTGAAGAAGTCGGCGAGCCCGTACGCGAAATGGGGCCCGCGCCGCGTCACGGTGTCGAAGAAGTTGTGGTGGTAGGTGATGCGCATCCCCGGCGAAGGGTTCTCGTCCATGTCCGAGGTGTGCAGCATCACCTTGGTGTGATCGTGCAGGTGGAGCCAGGAGAGTGTGATGTTCGTGGCGCCGCGCACGTCGATGAGTCCGTCGCCGGCGTGGTGCAGGTCCAGGTGGTGGAACCAGATGTCGCGGGTGGAATAGTCGCCCGGGTCCGGCCCGCCCGGGCCACGCAAAGAGAACATGTCGCCCACGTTGTCCCGGGGGTCGATGAACGCGGACTCGAAGTCGCTGAAGATCACGTCGTGGACGCCCTCGCGCAGGTCGAACCGGGCGTTGCGCAAGCGCACGTCCCGCCCGCGACCGTCCACCGTCTTTTCGGAGCGCACCTGGACGGGATCGTCGAAGTCGAAGACGAACTCGCCCTCCACGTCGAAGACGATCCACCAGGGCTCGGCGCTCTCGAGGGCATCACGCAAAGTGCCGGCGCCGGCGTTGTCGCGGCTGGACACACGATAGAGGCGGGCGGGGTCGCCGCCGGTGGCATTGCGTCCGAAGCCGACGCGCTCGGCCAGCAGGCTCGCGGCAGAATAGGGGTAGTCCCCGCAGTCGCCGGGGGGCGGGTCGGGCGGCGGATCGGGCGGTGGAGAGACCTCGCCGGGGCCGCAGAGGCACCAGTCGGAGCCGTGGCCGGACTCCACGTCACAGGAGAGCGCCGCCCGCGCGCGGTCCGGTCCACAGACCGCGCCGTCCAGGTTCTCCATCGCCTCGAGGCAGGCGAGCCCTCCGAGGGCGCAGGCCGCGCGACACCCCTGTCGGCCTTCGAAGACGATCGCGCACCCCTGCGGCGTGGCCTCGCAGAGGCGCACGGAGCCCAGCGCGGCGAAGGGGTCGCAGTTCGGCGGCGCGGGGGCGGGGCCATCGGGCCGGGCGCCGTCGGCAATGGCCGGCACCTCGGCATCATCGGCCGCCGCGGGTCCGCCGTCGGCGCCGGCGCCGGTGTCGGGCGGGGCCGAGGGCGCGGCGCCGTCCGCCCGTGGGGCCGCGTCCGGGACCGGTTCACGTCCGGTGTCGCCGGGGCCCGGCGCTCCGGGTCCGTCGCCGGGTCTCGCGTCCTGCGTGGCGATGCGGGCCGCGTCGACTCGGGGCGTGCCGTCGGACGTGGCGTCGGTGGGAGGCGCTTCGGCGCAGGCGGCGAGCGCGAGGGTGACGGCGAGGCCGAATCGGGGGCCGGGGTGCAGGGCTGGGCGCATAGGGTGGCAAGTTAGCAGCTTCGCGCCGCGGGATTCGCCCCCCCGTGTTCAGAATCGCGCCCGCACGCCCGCGTCCACGCGGAACGCCGTCCGGTCCCACTCCAGCCGATAGGGCACGCCCATCGGGAACACATAGGGCACGTAGTCGGGGAAGTTCGTCTCGCTGCGCAGCCAGCGGCCGGCGACATAGGGCACGAGCGCCCGCTTCCACAGGCCGTACGAGACCTCGCCGCCGACCTGATGCTCCGTGTCCGCGCGCTCGCTGCCCGACTCCAGCGCGGGGTGCCCGGAACCCTCGGCGTAGCCATCGGCGGTGTACGTGCGCCACCGAAAGTCGTAGTCGAGCGCGATGGCCAGCGTGGACCAGGGTCGCACCGTGGCCCCGGCGCCGGCGTGCCAGCGCGTCCAGGTGTCATAGTCCTCGAAGGTGTCCTGGTTGTGCTCCACGCCGCCGCGCAGCCGGAACCGGGTCAGGGCCGCCGCCCAGGGCGCGCTCCACTCGGTCTCCAGGCCGACCCGGCGATCGTGCTGCGCCGGGTTGGGCGGCGCGCCGCCCGGGCCGCCGTGGGTCAGGCCGGTTCGGGCGTCCCGGGCGTCGGCGAGCGGGTGGGTCAGGTCGTCGTAGCGCAGCGTGGCCCGAAAGCGCAGGGCGTCGCCGAGCAGCGCGCCCCGAGCGCCGAGCTGCAGACCCCACCGGGACACGTCGCCGGGGATCAGATGCGTCGGGTTCAGCACCGCGTCCCAGGCCGGGTCCACGGGCGTCACCCGCTGCGCGACCTCGCCCCGGAGCGTCAGCGTCACGGGCTCCGGCCGCCAGCGACCCTCGAGCCCGGCGAGCCAGCCCGTGTATCCGAAGCGGTCCGTCGTGCGCAGCGCGCCGGGCTGGCCGTCGGCGTCGAGCTTCGGCTGATACGGGTCCGGCCAGTCCGGGCGCCAGCGCTGCTCGAAGCGCCCGTCCGCGGCGAGCTCCCAGGCCTCGCCCAGCTCGAGCGAGGTCGTCGCGCCGGCGCTCAGGTCCGTCTGCCGCAAGGCGGTGCCGAAGGTCTCCCGATGCGCCACCGCGACGGGCAGCGCGGCCTGGAAACGCCCGCGGCTGTAGCGCACGCCCGGGGCGATGTCCGCGCCCGCCTCGACGAACGCCCCTTCGGCGTCCCGCTGGAACCAGTCCTGCGCGAAGCCGGCGCCGGCCCGGGCCGAGGCCGGCGCAAGGAACATCCAGCGCCGGCCCAGCCGCGCGTGCAGCATCGGCAACCGGGCGCGTTTGCGCTTGGGGCGGGCCTCGGCGGCGCTCTTGGCCGTGCGGCGCTTCTTCTTCTTCCGGGCCGGCTCGGGCGCGGCCTCGGGCGCGGTCTCGGCAGCGGCTTCCGGCGCCGCTCCGGGCGCGGCTTCGGCGGGCGTGGGCGCGGCCGCGGGCGCCGC
>CAINDO010000323.1 GCA_903847385.1 uncultured Myxococcales bacterium | reverse complement strand
GGCGTCCGGCGGGGGCGGCAGGGCGGCGTCCGTCGCGGGGGCGGGCGGGCCGTCGGGCGGCAGGGCGCGGGCATCGCGGGCGACGAACTGGTCCTCGGTGACCCGGGCGTCCAGCGGGCGCGTGGCGTCCGCGTCGGGCGTGGCCCGCGCGTCGGTCGCCGCAGTCTCGAACGTGCCCGGATCTCCGAGCAGGGTGCCACAGGCCGAGAGCGCCAGGGCTTGCGCGCCGAGGGCGAGGCCGGCTGCACGATGGAGCGGACGGAACTTCATTCCCGATCCTTGTCGCAAGGGCCCCGGGCGAGTCAATCGAACCGACCGGGAAATCGGGCGGGCGGCCTCGTCAGCCGTCGACGGCGACGGGCGGGCGCGTGGCCGGGCGCGGCGCGCCGAACGAACGCTGGAAGAGCGCGGCGATGGCGGCCTTGCCGTTGGGCTCCAGATAGCGCGTGCCGGTGCCCGTGAACCGCGTCGCCGCGACGACGGGGGCGCCGTCGGGCTCCCAGTCCGTGCCGCGCCAGCGATACCAGGCGTCCCGCGTCTGATCGAAGACGTGGAGCGGCTTGTTGCACTGCTTGGCGTACTCGGCGCCCCAGCCCGTGCCGCCGGTGACCGTGCCATCGCCCTGGATGCGGCCGACGACGAACACGGACTCGCCGTGGTGCACCTGGTGCCAGATGCTCAGGAGCAGGTGGCGGGAGGCCTCGGTGTCCGGCAGTTGGCGATGGATGTGGCGCGCGATGGCCGCCAGCGTGGCGTCCCCTTGGGCGAGCTCGGCCGCCGTGAGCGACAGGAGGCCGCGCTGCCGGTGGACCGGGTGCCCCTCGAACGTGAAGTTCACCTCGGTGATGGCGTGCCGCTCGGCCCAGTGGCCGAACTCGGACTCGGCGCCGGCGGCGCCGCCGCTGTAGAGGGTGTGCTCACTCTGGGACATGCGTGCAGTCGGCGATCATAACGCGATCCGGCTGGAGTCGGCATTTTCTCCGCATCCGGGCCGCCGATTCCCGTTGCGCCGGGTCTCATGAAACGCGAAACCGCAGCGGATGCCGCCCGAACAAGCATTGCGCGACCGCCTGCGCCGCGCGCCCTGGCAGCGTGGCCTCGTGCCCGTCGCCCTCGCCGCCGGGGCGCTGTTCCTGCTGTTGCGGCCGACGCCGCCGCCCCGCGCCCCCCTGCCCGTCTATCGCGTGTCGCTCTCCGACGGCGCGCCCGCCGACGCGGGGCTGCGGCTCACGAAGGGCGACCGGTTCGAGCTCGTACTGCGGCCGGAGCGACCGTTGTCGGCCGACGCGCCGGAGCCCGGCCCGGTGCGCGGGTTCTGGCTCACGGCGACTGCACCGCCCGAGGCGTGGCGCCCCCCGGCGGTCTTCGAGGCCGATGGCACCCTGCGCGTGGCCGGTGTCGTGGGCGAGCACCTGCCCCACCGACCCGGCTCGGGCACGCTGGTCATCACGCTCGGCCCGGCGGCGCCCCTCGGCCCGGCCCTGGCGACGGCGTTGAACGGCGCGTCCACGGCCGGCGGCGACCAGTGGCGCGCCGTCGCCGTGCCCGTCGACCTACGCTGAAGCGGGCCCGGCTCAGTCGAAGACGACGATGCTCGCGCCGTCCGCCCCGCTCGGGCGGCGGGGCACGTCCAACGACACGCCGTTGAAGGACAACGGCAGCGTGCGTGCGGCGTCGGCCTCGATGAAGCGGTCGAGGCCCGCCAGGAACGGGAACGCCTCGAACGTGGCCGTGGAGCCGCCGTTCATCCGGTCCTTCATGTCGTCGTACAGGAACAGCGCGATGGTCGTGTCGTCCGCGGCGGCGATCGCGTCCGTGGCGATCTCCTCGCCGTCGAGCTGGAGCGAGTCGCGCCCGGCCAGCATGGCGCCGCGGGCCAGGTAGACCACCACGACGCTGTGAGCGTCGTCGAAGGGCAGCTGCCCGAGCAGCGCGCCGGGCAGGCCCGTGGTGGGCAGCGTGCGCAGGTACACGAGCGCGTCGTCCGTCACGAAGGGCCGGTGGAAATAGCGCACCGGCCGCGACCCCGCGCGGGGGCTCGTGACGAAGAACTCGTAGCGCTGCGTCGTGTCGGCCTCGAAGGGCCCGAAGGCCGCGTCCGCGCCGATCTCGAAGGTCGCCTCGGGCACGTCGTCCAGGCGCGCGCCCGTGTCGAGGTCCAGCGCGAAGACCTGCACGGTGGCGCCCTCGTCCGGCGCGTTGTCGCCCAGCACCACGGCTCGACCCGACACGTTCACGCGGCCGTCCGCGCCCGAGGTGCCCGTCGGGTCGTCCGTCGCGGGCGTGGCGCCGTCGCGGAAGAAGTCGTAGAGCGCGTGGAACGACGCCGCGCTCGTGGCCACGGCGTAGTGGTCCTCGGTCTCCAGCGCGACGTTCGTGGCGCCGGGGATGTCGGCCCCCATGACCACCAGATCGCCCGTGGAGCGCAGGTTGAGCATGGGCACCGCGGGGCCGCCCTCGGGGCCCGCCGGCGCCTCGGCGGGGCTGCTGCCGATGTGCGCGTAGCGGCGCACCTTGGCCGCCCGGGCCGGGTCGGACAGGTACGTATAGCCCAGGCCACCGCCCGCGGAGTGACCCGCCAGATCGACCTGCTCCACGCCGTGCTGCGCGCGCACTGCGTCGATGAAGGCGTCCAGGTCGCCCGCGTGGTCGCGCTGGCGGTCCAGCGTGTTCCAGTCGAAGGCGTGGAACCGGTCCGCGCACTCGCCGTTGGCCACGAAGCGGCGCACGTGGGCCGAGTAGGTGTCCCCCGAGGCGAGCAGGCCGTGGGCCATCACGAGCGGCGGGTGCGAGGCGTCACAGGTGGGCGCAGGGGCGGCGTCGGGGAGCGCGGCGTCGGGCAGCGCGGCGTCGGGCAGGCGCCCCTGGTCGAAAAAGTCGGCCACGGCGTCGGGCCCGGCGGCGTCGGGCGTCGGGTCGGCGGACTCGGCACCGGTCGAACTCGACGAACCGCACGCGGAGAGCAGGCTCAGGGCGAGGGCGAGGGCGGGGGCGGTCTGTCGCATGGTCGTCAGCGTCCTGTCCGGGCGGGGGGATGTGTCGGCTTGCGCTGGGCGCCACCGCTCTTCGCGGGGCTCCGGGGCGCGGGGCGGGCGGCGGGTCCGCGCACGCGAGGGCCCTTCGGCGCGGGCGGCGGCGCGGCGGCCTCGTCCGGCGGCACCAGGCACTTGGGGCCCCAGCCGATGAGATCCGTGCGTTTCGCCAGCGTGAGCGCCTCACGCACCAGGGGCCACTGCTCCTTGTCCCAGTAGAGCAACAGCGCCTTCTGCAGCTTCTTCTCGCGCAGGCCGCGGGCCGTGTAGACCGGCGTCATGGTGAGCGGGTCGATGCCCGTGTAGTACATGGCCGAGGCCATGGACATGGGCGTGGGGATGAAGTCCTGCACCTGCCGCGGCCGATACCCCTGCGCCTTGAGCCAGATGGCCGCCTCGACCATGTCCTTCAGCGTGGAGCCGGGGTGGCCGGAGACGAAGTACGGGATCTCGTACTGCTCCTTGGAGGCGTCCTTCGAGGCGCAGGCGAACATGTCCTTGAAGCGCTCGTAGCTCTCGATGCCGGGCTTCTTCATCTTCTCGAGCACGCGCGGCGACACGTGCTCGGGGGCCACGCTCAGGTGCCCGCCGACGTGGTGTTTCGCCAGCTCGCGCACGTACTGCGGCGACAGCTCGGCCAGGTCGTAGCGCACGCCGGACGCGATGAACACGTGGTTCACACCGTCGGCGTCCCGCACCTTGCGCATCAGATCGATGACCGGTCCGTGGTCCGTGACCAGGTTCTCGCACACGCCCGGATGCACACACGAGAGCTTGCGGCAGGCCTTCTCGATGGTGTCCGACTTGCACTTCATCTTGTACATGTTGGCGGTGGGGCCGCCGAGGTCGGTGATCGTGCCCCGGAAGTCCCCCATGCGGCGCAGCTCGCGGACTTCGCGCAGGACGCTCTCCGCCGAGCGGTTCTGGATGATGCGGCCCTCGTGCTCGGTGATGGAGCAGAAGGTGCACCCGCCGAAACACCCCCGCATGGCCACGATGCTGTGTTTCACCGTCTCGAAGGCGGGCACCGGCGCGTCGTAGGTGGGGTGCGGCATGCGGTTGAAGGGCAGGTCGTAGAGCTCGTCCATGCCCACGCTGTCCGGCTCGCCCTTGCCCGCGCCGTCTTCGAGCGGGATCGCCGGCGGGTTGAAGTACACCGCGCGCTCGCCGTGCCGCTGCAGGAGCGGGCGGCCGTTGCCCGGGTTCGTCTCGTGCTGGAACGCGCGGGCCATGCGGGCGTAGGCCAGCTTGCCCTCGTCCGTCTCGGGGCTGACCTCCTCGAAGGTCGGCAGCACCACGACCTTGCCGTCCACGGTGAACCGGCTGGGGTCGGCCGCGATCCGGTCCGCCTCGGCGCGATTCACGATGAACCCGGTCCCGCGAATGTCCCGCAACTGGTCGATCGTCTCGCCGGCGGCCAGGCGCCGCGCGACCTCCCACACGGGCCGCTCGCCCATGCCGAAGATGAGCAGATCGGCCTTGGCGTCCATCAGGATCGAGCGCCGCACCTTGTCCGACCAGTAGTCGTAGTGGGCGATGCGCCGCAGCGAGGCCTCGATGCCGCCGAGCACGACCGGTACATCGGGAAAGGCCTCTTTGCACCGATTCGCGTAGACCAGCGTGGCGCGGTCCGGCCGGCAGCCCGTGCGACCGCCGGGCGAGTACTGGTCCTCGCTGCGGTTCTTCTTCTGGGCCGTGAGGCGGTTGAGCATGGAGTCCATGTTGCCCGCGGCCACGCCGTAGAACAGGCGGGGGCGGCCGAGGCGCTTGAACTCGGCGGCGCTCTGCCAGTCGGGCTGCGCGATGATGCCCACCCGGAAGCCGCGCGCCTCGAGGAACCGCCCGATCAGCACCGGCCCGAAGGCGGGGTGGTCCACGTAGGCGTCCCCGCTGACGATGACGATGTCGAGCTCGTCCCAGCCGCGGGCGTCCATGTCCGCCCGCGTGGTGGGCAAGAACGGGTGCGCCGGGCCGCCGCCGCCCTTGGGCCGGGCTTCCCGCCGCTCGCCGATGACCGGCAGCGCCTCGCCCCGGGGCTTCTTGCCCGACGCCGCGAACCGCGAACCGTGAACGTCTCCGACACCCATGTGGACTCCTGCTCGGCGCCTCCAGGCGCGCAAGCGGCAGGCTTGCGCGCAATCGAATCGATGCGCCGCGGTTGCCGATGATGCCGGACTCGGGGCCGCGGTTGCGAGGAAACCCGCCCGGGGCCAAGATGCGCCGTGCCTGACACCTCGAACGTCCCCTCCGCGCCGCCCCCCGGTCGCTCGCGTCGGTTCTTCCGCCGGCGCTGGGCCACGCTGCTCACGCTGCTCCTCGGCTACGTGGGCTACTACCTGTGCCGGGCCAACCTGCAGGCCGCCACGCCGCTCCTGAAGGACGCCCTGCAGGTCGATCTGGTCGCCCTGGGCTGGGTCAGCACGGTCTCGACCATCGTGTACGGCGTGGGCAAGTTCACACACGGTTTCCTCGCCGCGGCGCTGGGCGGCCGGCGGCTTTTCCTCATCGGCCTGGCCGGCGCGGCACTGTTCTCAGGCGCCTGCGGGCTGGTGAACGGCCTGTGGGGCCTGGTGTTCCTGTGGTCGCTCAACCGCTTCGTGCAGGCCGGCGGCTGGGTGGGCATGGTGCAGATCGCCGCGCAGTGGTACCCGCGGGTGGGCATCGGCACGGTGATGTCGGTGCTGAGCCTGAGCTGGCTCGTCGGCGACGTGCTGGCCCGCGGCCTGGCCGGGGCCATCGTGGGCGCGGGGTACGACTGGCGCATGGTGTTCTTCGTGCCGGCGGCCCTCGTGGCGGTCCAATCGGCGATTTCGTTCTTCACGCTCGCCGGGTCACCGGAGGCCGTGGGCGAGCCGCCGCTCACCGAGGCCGAGGCCGGCGAGGCGCCGCGCCCGAAGTTCGAGTGGGGGGTGGTCGCGACGCTGATGCGCAACCCGCAGTTCCACATCCTCGCGCTCATGAGCGTGCTGCTCACCGCCGTGCGGCAGGCCTGCCAGGACTGGTCGAGCACGCACTTCGTGAGCCTGGGCCTCTCCGCCGGGGACGCCATGAGCGCGTCGAGCATCTTCCCCGCCGCCGGGGTGGTCGGCACGTTGGGCGCGGGCCTGTTCAGCGACTTCGTGCACAAGGGCCGCCGCGCGCCGGTGTGCCTCTTCCTGCTCGCGTGCCTGGCCGCCGGTCTGACGGCCCTCGCGCTCGTGCCGGACCCCTCCCCGGCCCTGGCCACGGCGCTCTGGGGCGTCTGTGGCTTCGGCCTGCTCGGGCCGTTCAGCCTGCTCGGCGGCGCCGTGAGCGTGGACGTCGGCGGGCGGAACGCCGCGGGCGTGGCCGCCGGGGTGGTCGACGGCATCGGCTACGTGGCCGGCGCGGCCCTGGGCGGAGTGGGCGCCGCGGCCGTGGTGCAGGCGCGGGGCTGGTCCACGGCGTTCGGCGTGATGGCCGCCGCCTCGGCCCTCGCCGTCGTCGCAGCGTGGCGCCTGACCCGCGCCGAGGACCGCGCCCGGGCGGCGGCTCAGCGCGCGCCGGCCGCCGGCGACGTGGCCCAGGAGAACGTCGGGTAGTGGTACCCGTCGTCGCGCCGGACCGAGTAGCGGCGGTCGCAGGCGGGGCACCGAACGAGCGACGTGGTGATCCAGTCGCCGAGCGTCTCCGACAGCACCTCGAAGGCGTCCGGGATCGGCCGGTCGCCGCTCGCCGCCGGGGCCTCGCAGGCGCACTCGCCCCGCGCGCGACCCTCCAGCACCCGAATCGCGTAGCTCGCCTCGAAGCGCCAGTCCCGCAGTGCCACGATGGCCGGCAGCCCGGGCCGCAGGGCCTTCAACCGCGGCGCGTCGGCGCCCGTCCCGTGCCGCGCCACGATCTGCACGCAGGTCATCGCGAGGATGATGCCGTCCTCGACCTGCAGCGACTCCAGCGCGCTCAGCGCCTGGGCCACCGCCTCGGCCGGTGAGGTCTCCGCCAGGGCTTCCAGGGTCTCGGCGCGCGTGGTCATTTTTGCCAATCCCCTCAGCCCCGCCCCGCCGCGGCGATGGCCGCCGCCTGCGCCAACAGCCGCCGCGCGGCCTCGACGTGCAGGTTCTCGACCAGCCGGCCGTCGACCACCACGACACCCAAGCCCGCCGCCAGCGCGCGCTCGCCCGCCTCCACCACCCGCGCCGCCGACGCCAGCTCCTCGGGGCTCGGCCCGAACAGCCGGTTCGCCGCCGCGATGGTCTTCGGGTGGATCAGCGTCTTGCCATCGAAGCCCAGCGCCACGCCCTGGAGCGACTCGCGCTCGAAGGCCGCGTCGTCGTCCAGGTCCAGGCACACGCCGTCGAGCACGGCCACACCCGCCGCCCGGGCCGCCAGCACCAGGTGCGAGAGCGCGTGCAGCAACGGCAGCCGCTCCGGGTGCGGCCGCACGCGCAGATCCTTGGACAGGTCGCTCGTGCCGGCGACCAGCGCAGTCACGCCGCCGGCCCGGGCGATCTCCGCCGCCGCCAGCACGCCGCGGGGCGTCTCCACCATGCACCACAGGGGCATCTCCGCCGCGAGCACGCGCCGCACGGCGGCCACCTCCATCGGCGACTCGACCTTGGGCAGCGCCACGGCGTCCACCAGGCCCGACGGCAGGGCCGCCAAAGAGCGCAGGTCGGCCAGGCCCCAGGGCGTCGAGAGCCCGTTCACCCGCACCACCCGCTCGCGCCCGCCGAAGTCGGCCTCGGCCAGCGCCAGCGCCACGTTCGTCCGGGCCGTCGCCTTGGCGTCCGGCGCGACGGCGTCCTCCAGATCGAAGATGAACGCGTCCGCGGCGAGCGTGTGCGCCTTGGCGAGCGCGCGGGCGTTGCTGCCGGGGACGTAGAGGACGCTGCGGCGGGGGGGCGTGGGCGGTGTCATGGGTTCGGGAGTCTAGGGTGAGCGGGTGGGTGGAACAATCGGGAGGTGGGGTCGGTGGCGAAGGACGATGCGCGCTGCTATCGTTGCGCCATGAACCTGGTCATCGAACTCGAACGCGAAGACGACGGCCGCTGGATCGCCGAGGTCTCGGCCCTCCCCGGCGTCATGGCCTATGGAAACACGGCGATCGAAGCCGTGGCGCGGGTGAAGGCGCTCGCGTTCCGGGTGCTCGCGGATCGGCTCGAGCACGGCGAGCCGCTGCCCGAGCTCGATCACGTGTCGTTCGTCGCAGCGTGAGTCTCTGGCCCTCGACCAAGGCACGCCGCGTCCTTGCGGCGCTCTTGAAGCTCGGTTGGGCGGTCGAGCGTCAGACCGGCTCACATCGCACGCTTCGGCGGGCCGGTTGGCCCGACTTCGTGTTTGCGTTTCACGACGGTGACGAGATCGGCCCTGCGATGCTTGCCCGCATCGCCCGGCACACCGGCCTGACGCCCGCCGACCTGCGCTGACGCCACCGCTGATCACCGCGCATCACGGCGGCAGGGGCACGGGCGCCATCGTTAGATGGGTGTGCGTTTTCGGCGTGCGTGTGGGATCCGGCTGCAACCCGAATCGCACGGCGAGCCCTGTGTCGCGGAGCTGGTCGAGCCAAGCGGCGCCCGCAGAGGTCGAGCCGGTGACGCTCACCGCTGCGTCCTGGAGGTACTGGAACTCGGCGCGCAACCGAGTGGCAAACGTGGTCGGGTCGTCGGAGCCGAGGCAAACGGGCACGGCGGGCGCCTCCGCGCTGCCATCGGCGGCCAGGAGTCGAAAGACGGGGTGGTTCGACAGATTGCCCAGGTGTGCGATGAGCAGGTTACTGGACGGGTTGATCTCGACCACGAGCCCGCGACTCGCGACCTTGCGGACCAATGCCGCTTGCAGATTCAGCAGCGAGCCGCGGTCTGCCGCCGGTTCGACTCGGATGAACTCCTGGCCCCGAGCGAAGACGTCGGCGTCACGCAGATGGCTGAGCGCAAACGTCGCGGGGTTTTCCTCGTCGTCGCGTCCGTTCCCGAAGTTCGGGTGGGTGCCGGCCGCAAACGCGGCACGGCTCAGGAAAGCCTCGTCGTGGAGAAGCTCGACCACCTGCTCCATCGTCTCGGGCCGCACCTCTGTCCCGAAGATTGCCCTGCTGTGGGTCGCAATCTCGCCCTGCAGGTAAAGATGCCGCTGGCCAGTCATCTCGACGCCCATCCGCCGCGAGAACGACCACTCCCAGGTCAGGTCCAGGAGGCGCTCCTCTCGGGGCAGCGCCACGACCCCCGTCCGACTCGCCCAGGTTTCCACGTCGGCGCCGAGCGCCAGCGCGTGTCCGAGCCGGTCGCCCTCTCGCAGTTGCAGGTGATCGATGGCCTCGTCGATGCGACGCAGCCCGCCCATCACGTGGAGATAGTCCTCCCCTGCATGGACAGTGACGGCCAAGGGTGGCACTTCGATGCCCTCACTTCGTCGCAGGCTACTGCTGACCTCGCGACTCACGGCGCGCAGGTAGCGAAAGATCGGCGCGATCACCCACGTGGGGACCGCGAGCTCGTCGGAACACGCGTCGATGCCCCGCAAGTGCTGCAGGGCATATGCGTGCCGGCGCAAGAGAAGCGCCATCGCCTGCGCGCGGCGCCGCGCGTCGAGGTAGTAAGCACGATGCCGGTATCCACCGTTCCCCCGCAGACGCGGATCAGCCGAGGTATGGAGTCCGTGCGCCCCGGGTGTTCCGGCCTCCAAGCCACCGCCGCGTTGCCGCGTAAAGTGCAGGACGAGTGCCCGTTCAAACTCTTTTGGCCGGTCCGGCGGATCAGGAAGGCCCGCCTGGGCCGCAATCAGGGCGAGCATCGGGCCGACTTCGGTGTCGGGCGCGGTCCGATACTCCAGAGAACGAATTCCGGGTCCTGCATTCATCTGGGCGGCCTCGATCAGAACGCTGCGCTCCACGGGTCGCCGCGCGGGCGAGATCCGATTGAACGATCGAAAGAACCAGTGCAGGCCGGGGGTTTGGGGCCGCTGCGTCAGGTGCCGAAAGAAGATGCAGCGGAGCCGGACGACCTGCCAGAAGACCTGCTCGAACAGTGCGTCCGGCCGACCGCGCCGATGCGCGCCCTCGATGTAGGCCAATGCCTCTGAGACGAATAGAACCTCACAGGGCGCATCGAGTCGCGCCCCGGGGTAGTACGGCGAGATGGGGTCGGCCGCAGGGAAGTCGTTCAGCCTGCGGACGCTGCGGATCCGCCGCGAGACGTCGGCGAGGCCGCGGTAGACGGCACGCGTGCTCGCGAATGAGCACGGGCGCGCTCCGAGTCGACCGGCAGTGAGGTCGTCGATGGTCGCGGCGAGAATCGAGGTCCGCGTCGCGCCGTGCTCCGCCGCGAATTCGCGGGCGCGTGCCGAGAAGAACCCGCGGAAGTCCGCCGCCCCGCGCCCTCCGAGAAACGCGGCCAGCAGTTGACGGCCAACAGCCGCACGCAGCAGCCACGGCGCGAACAGGCGACCCTGGTCGAAGGGCGCGTCGACACCCGCGAAGATGTCCGCGGGGACCTCAGGCTCCATCAGACTCACGAGCAGCGACGTCCACAGCAGCGGGAACTCCAGGGCCGCCCCGATGTGGAGATGCGATTCTGCGAACCCACGCTCGCGGAGGCGGCGGTCGAGCTGCCGAGTGCACACGTCGACCGTGCAGGGCGCCGTGGCTTCACACCGCGCCGCCGCCACGACCAGGTCCGCAGGGACCGACAGGCTGAGCCACCGCCATGAGTGCCGTGCAGCCAGACCGGGATTCGCCACACCGCGGGGCTGGTCCTCGACCGACCATGGCGCCGCACGCGGTTCGAAGTGCGTCCCTACGTGTTCGAGCGTGCCCGCCGCGATTCGTCGAAGCAGGCGGTGCAGCGGGACCTCGTTCGTGCCCGCACCAGTCGCCGACGCCGCGGACCTTATCCAACTCGAGGTCGAGAACCACACGAGGTCGCGAAATGCGACGATCTCGTCCAGCCGGAACGCGGGGAGCCGCGTTCGCAGGTCGGGCTCCACGTTCCGCCAGAACGCGGCGGTCTCGCCCGTGCAATCTGCCTGGAGCACCTGTAGGTTGCACTCGAATGCGGCGAGCGACGAAAACGGCGCCGCAGCCAGCTCGCACGGAATGTGCTCGAGAGGGATGGTGGCTTGGCGAAGCGTCGGCATGGGTCAGGTGGGCGGGTCGGTTGGAGCGCCCTCGGTCGCCCGAAGCGATTCCAAGTATCCCAACACTTCCTGGGCCTCGGCAGCGTCCACCTTGCGCGAGAACTCACTGTCGTCGCGTTGGGCTCGGAGGATCGCGGCGATGAGGTCGTGGACCGACGGGCAGAGGGAGTACTCGGAGTCGAGGGTGGGCGCGTTGTCCGTGGTTTTCAACGTGCGTGCGTTGACGCTTTTTGTCAGGAGATTGAGTGCCCTGCCGGCTCCCGTGCTCGAGAGGAGACCATCGCGACCGAGAAGACCTGCCAGATCGAGTCCATTGACCGTGGGCGGAGCTCCGTTGACACGCGTTCCCAAATTCGGGTGGAGCGCCGGCGTGACACCGAGAGAACGGTTCAAAATGTCTGTGGAATTCCCCGAAAGCAGGCACCGTGGATTCAACATCGCCACGCCAAACCAGGTGGCCACGTGGGGTCCCATTCGGGCTGCCCGCTCGCGGCGCACCGCCGCGGCAATTCCCTTCGACAGGGGAGCGAGCTTCCGCTCGTAGGCGTCCGGCTTACCTGTCGTCGCGTCCTGGACCGCATCGATGACGCGGGTGGGTAGGTCTTTGTCCGTTTGGGAAGCCGAGTCGAGCCCCCACGGAATTCCGCACTCCGGCGAGATGAAGCAGATCAAGTTGATCAGCCATCGACGAAAGAGCCCATGCTGAACGTCTCGTTGGTTTTGCGACTCCAGCCGCGCCAACTCTTTGACCACCTTCTGAATCGAATCCACCAACGGCTCGACCTGACCCTTGAGCCAGCTGAGGTCAGGTGAGTGCTCATCCACCGGCAGGACCCACTGCTCGTCGGCGGCCAGCCCCGGGGCAGCGGCACCCAGCGCCTTGACGCTGGCCCAGATCCACGCCTTGGCCGTCCACAGAAGCCGGTGTTCATCGTCGGCCGCAAAGACGCGACTCTGGGTCGTTCGGGCTGCGTCTTGAACCGCATTCCAGCGCCAGCGGAATTCATCGAACGTACGAACGGAGCGCCAGACGTCCGAGAACCAAGGGACGCGTACCAGGCCCGAACGCCCGGTGTGCCACTCGGTGTAAGCTCGCTCGGCGAGATGAACGTCCTCCCAGGCACCGACCACATGCCCGTGGCCATCGCGCAGGAGGTCGTGGAGAACGATCAACGCCGCCGCCAGTGTGTTCGTGATCGGCACGCCGGTGGACGAGGCGCCGCCATCCTCTGGCCTGACGCGGAGCGTCAACCCATCGAGTCGGCGAAGCACTGAGGAGCAGCGGAGACGAATCAACTCGTCGTTTCTGTCCCGGGTCAGGGTGAAGCGCGCGCCCAACTTCGTCTCGGCGGTGAGCCAGTCTCCGTGAACGAATTCACCCCGCTCTTTCACTCCGCGGAGCAGGCCCTCCAGCAGCGTCCGCGCCTCGTAGCTGAGTGACCCGTCTTCGTATGCGCGCTGCTGAATCATTCGCACGAACCACTCGACGTCGGAGCCAGCGATCCCGGTGCCATCACGGGAGCCAGTCGACCTATCGGACGCGTCGGTCTCTGGTGCCTTCAGCCAGAGATCGTAAATGTGCCGCAATGAAACCCCGAGCATGTCCGCGCCTTGATATGTCGACAGCTCGGTGTCTGAGTCACCACGCCCCGCCCGCGAGGCCTTGGCGAGAACGTCGCCGAGGCCCTCTTTCGGATTGCCCTCGAACTTCATGTTGTTCAGGCGACCCCGAAGCGTCTGCTTCGACCCGTTCGGTGACCAACTCATGGCCAGCGCCTTCGATCGTGTGGGCGTCCGAAGTTCGACGACCTGGCTGATCGGCAACATCTTCCGCAGTCCGTTGGCAGCAATTTCGCGATCGACGCCGCGTACGTTAGCGCCGCTCTCCCTGGCACCTTCCTCCTTGCCATCAGTCCTGTTCCGCAGACCATCCGTGACCAGCCGGTAGAGGATGTCGACGTCTCCGAGGACGAGCACGAACAACCGCGGCACGGAAACCTGCCGCAAGAACTTCAGCAGACTCATCGCGAGTTCGGGATCGAGATCGAAGTCGTCAATGGGCAGCACGAAGAGCCCCGGCATGTCGGCGGTCGGCTGCTGGCGGATTTCCTGCAAGGCCTCCTGCAACGCACCGTTGAGCTTCTCATTGAAGGCCAGCCGATGACGCTCATGATCCATGACCTCGCACGAGAACTGATCCGGTTCCAGGCGCGCCGACCGCGCCGAGTCCACTTGTCCCCAGGTGTAGGCCACCCGGTCGGAGAGATCCCGGAGCTTCTGGAGCCGGTCATGGCGCAGCACGACGGCGTCTGAACCTCCCGCGTATCCCTGACCGGCACGCGCTTTCCCGTGCCGATGGCTGACCGCCGCATCGACGCGCGCGAGCAACGAGGCCAGGAAGTTCGCCGTCACGGAGACGGGGTCGAGATCGATCGGGTCGAGCCATTCGACCGGCTGCTCCCGAATCTCCTCGCGCAGCGCGAGCATGACCGTGGTCTTGCCCATCCCGCGACCCGCAGACAAGAACGCCAGCCGACTCCGCCGTAGCGTGTAGCTTTCGCTCGAAAGTTCGAGGCCGTGCTGGATCAGGCCAAGGAGCGTCTCCTTGGCTTCATTTTGCTCGTCGGTCAACTCCAGCCCAAGCTGCGCCTCGGCCCTCAGGACCGCCTGACGACCAGGCTTGCGCGTGCTCTTCTTCTTCGTCGCCACGTCACCCTCCCCATGAATCCAAAGTCTGAGAGCCACAACTCACATATCCTGCCAGCCCACCCTACCCCCGCCGAGCCGCCAACCCCGCGACGGTCATGGGCACCTTGATCTCCCCGTGCGGTACCAGCAGGTACTTCCAGGGCTTGCCGCCGTGGGTGCGGGCGTAGGTCGTCGCGTGGTCGCACCAGGTGTCGGCGGCCCGCTTCTTTGCGAGTACCGTGGGGTCGGACATCTGGTTGGCGGCCTTGGGCTCGATGATGTAGCGCATGGTGCGCGTTTCGACGACGAAGTCGGGCTCGTACTCGGCGCCCTGGGCGTAGTCGATGACGAACTGGCCGCGGGCGGGTTTGATCCACTTCTCCACGTCGGGGTCGTCTTCGAGCAGGCAGGCGAGCAGGCGCTCCGTGTCCGAGTCGAACTTCTGCCGGTCGTACAGGCACTTCTTGAAGCCGCCGAACACCATCAGGCGGATCTCGCCCTTCTCGTCCACGGGTGCGCGGAAGTCCCGATCGGCTTCGGTGCCGAGGGCGTTGAGCGCCAGGGGTCGGAGCATCACCGTGCCCGGCACCACGCGGACCTCGTAGTCGTCCGCCTTCTGCCACTGGTGCGCCAGCAGCGCCGTGTGAATGTGCTCGGCGACGACGTGCTCGTGGTAGAGCAGCACGTTTCGCACGGCGTCCTCATCGGGCAGGTAACTGCGCAGGTGCTCGACCGCCTGCGTCGCGAGCTTCTGCAGCAGCGCGGCGTGGGTCCCGTAGTCGACGTCGTCGTAGTTCATCAGGGCGCCGATCACCATGTTCTCGGCGCGCTGGTCCGCGTCTCGGCCGTCGCGCCGGACGCGCTGCTGGTAGTCGTCGACGAGCGACCGGACGACGATGTCGTCCTCGATGGGTTGCAGGCGAACCGCGCTGAAGTCGAGGTCGAAGTCGTGGAAACCCACGGTGACCTCGCCGCGGGGCGTCACGGTGATGCGCGGAATCTCGATCACCCGCTCGACGAACGCCTCGGCGGCGCGAACGAGCTCCTGCCGGACCTCGACCTCGGTGAGCGCGGGCTGGTCCTCGCGGACGGCGAGCTCGGCGCGCACGGCCGCTTCGAAACGGGGCGAGACGACGACCTGGGTCTCGTTCCCCACGTGGGTGATCTGGACTTCGCCCTGGGCGATGGCCTGGGCGAGCCTGGTCAGTGTCGCCTGGTGAACGTCGCGCTTGGCCTGGGCTTCGGGCGTGGGCGTAGTGCCGGGCGCCACGGGCACGAGCGTGTCGAGGACCTGCTGCTTTGCGGTCGGCTCGGCCGTGACGATCTTCTGACCGGCGAGCGGCACGGTGTCGTCGATGACAATCGTGCCCATCTGGCGCAGCACCGAGCCAGGCCGGTTCGCGTCCTCGACGATCTTGTGGAAGTGGTCGTGCGCGACGATGGTCACGGTGTCGACGGGCGCCACGCCGACGCGCTCGCCGTAGGGCAGTCGCAGGCCTCGGCCGATGGACTGCTCGACGAGGGTCTGCGAGTGGGCGGCGCGCAGCGGGATGATGGTGTACAGATTCGTGACGTCCCATCCCTCTTTCAGCATGTTCACGTGGATGACGATCTCAACGTCGTTGTCGAATCGTTCGACCGTGAGCAGCTTGGCGACGTTCTCGTCGCTCTCGGCGCCGCGCTGGCCCGAGTGGACCTCGATGACCTTTCCCTTGTAGCGACCGCCGTAGAAGTCGTCGGACTCGATGATGCCCTTGTAGGTGGCGGCCTTGGTCGTGTCGGCCGCGATGACCAGTACGAACGGCTTCACCGGGGCTCGCCCGGTGCGCGAGGCGTAGGTGGTCAACTCGACCTTGGTGAGCTCGTGCAGCGCGACGCCATCGGAGAGTTTGATCAGGTCGAGGCGGTCGGCGTCGTATTCATCGGCCTGGAAGTTCGCCCGCGTGGCGACGGCGGGGCGCTTCACGTAGCCGTCGGCGATCGCGTTGCCGAGTCGATAGCTGTAGATGACGTTCTGGAACCGCGCCGCGCCGCGGGCACCGCTCTCGGTCTGCGGCGTGGCGGTCAGCTCCAGGCCGAGCACGGGCTTGAGTTCCGAGATGGCCCGGGCGCTCGCGTCAGCGCGGTAGCGGTGCGACTCGTCCATGATCACGACGAGGTCTTCGAGCCCGGCCAGGTAGTCGAAGTAGCTCTGTCCGAGGGTCTCGTTGAGGCGCTTGATGCGGGCCTCACGCCCCTGCGCCTTGTCGTCCTTCGTGGTCGAGAACAACTTGGAGATGTTGAAGATGTTGATGCGCACGTTCGCTTCGATCCCTGGCAGGACCGGCTGTGCGCCGTGCGTGGGGGGCCGAAGGCTGCGGATCGACTCGTAGTTGTCGCCGGTGATGACCTGCGGCGGGCTCGTGGCAAAGTCGGCGACGCCCTGGAACACATACTTCGCCGTGTTGGGCGTGAAGTCCGCGATGAGCTTCTGATAGATGGTCAGGTTCGGGGCGAGGACGAAGAAGTCGCGCAGCCCATGGACGCGGTGCAGGTACGTGATGAAAGCGCCCATCAGGCGCGTCTTGCCGACGCCGGTGGCCAGCTCGAAACACAGTGATGGAAAGTCGCGCTCGAAGCTCGCGACGCCTTTGAATTCGCTGCGAATGGCGTGCAGCGCGGTCTCCAGCGGCGTCGTGCCGGTCTGCGCGCGCTTGTGTGGGGGCACGATCTCGCAGACGCGTGCGAGGATCTCGAGTGCCTGTTTCTGGGGCTTGCGCAGGCTCAGGCGCCCACCAATCCCGTTGACCTGACGGCGAGACTCGGGGCCGAGCATCAAGAACTGCGTGTCGGTGGGCGCGTTCATTCGGCGTCTCCCTCTTCGTCGGCATCGGCATCGGCATCGGCATCGGCGTCGGGCGCGTCGGTCGCCGCGGTCGCGGCCGGTGCGCCGAAGAGCGCCATCTGGTCGGGGGCGGGGGCAGCCCTTCGACCCTTCTTCGGCGTCGCGGCGGGCTGGCCGGCGCGCTCCGCCGGCGCGTTGGCGGCCACCGGCACCGGCCCGGCGAGCGCGGCGATGCGCAGCGAATAGTCGTCTCGGCCCCACTCGCAGCGGCCGAGGACGGCGTGAGGCATGCGCTTGATCTCCAGGTTCTCGAAGGCATCGGCATTGCCCTGGAACGCGGCGCAACACACCAGCAGGCTCTGGTCCGGGCCCACGGCATCGGACAATGCCCGAAGCTGGTCGTGGGTCAGCGTCTGTGTCGTGACGTAGATGAAGTCCCGCTCGGTGGACTGCCCGTGCCGCCAGTAGTGGGTGGGGCTCGGCGCGTACCGGAAACCTTCGAGTTTGCAGACCGCCTCGGCGAGCATCGCCGGGTTGTACTCCCGCGAGATGACCCAGTTACCCCAGGCGTCGCGCTCCAGCAGCGACGGCGCGAGCCGGTAGAATCGGAACCCGCCGCCGCCCTTCCACCCGGCGGACTCGGTGATGCCGCCCGGGTCGTCACCGTCGATGACCTTCTTGAGCCGTGGGACGCAGTGCGTCACCGCGTGGTCGCCGAGCTCGATGCCGATCCAGCGGCGCCCCATCTTGTGTGCGACCGCCGCGGTCGTGCCGGAGCCGAGGAAGGAGTCGAGGACGAGGTCGCCGGGGTTGGTGGCGATTGTGAGGATGCGTTCGACGACAGCCTCGGTCTTTGGCGTAGGGAACGGTCCATCGGGGAACAAGTTCTTCGACTCGATCATGGCCGACTGGGTGTGGCCGACCTCGCCGTGGAGCCACACACTGCGCGGGACGATTGGCTGCGCGCCGTCGAGAAATCGCTTCAATCGTGGTGTGGAGGACTGGCCGTCCTTGCCCCAGTAGAGCAAGCCGTTCTTGACGTTCTGGAGGTGCGTCTCGTGCGAGCATCGCCACACCGCTGTCCGCTTTGGCCACACTTGCGCGCCTGTATTTGGATTGGAGATCGCGTAGAAGAGGTTTGGGCGTTCGTCGGCGGTCTTATTGCAAGTGTATGTGACTGAGTTCCACGGACCCCGAGAGTCTCCATCTGGATTGGTGTAGTATGCGTTCTGATCTGCCGTGCGACCCATCCTGTTCGGCCGCCATGACTCTTTGTTCTTGGCGTATACGAGCAGGTAGTCATGATCGTTGCTCAGCCACTTGGCGTCATTCGCGGGAGACGCTTTGCGTTGCCAAACAACGGTCTGAACGAAATTCTGGCGCCCGAACACCTCGTCGCAAACGACCTTCAGATAGTGAACTTCGTTGTCGTCTAGGAATATCCAAAGCGTGCCATCTGCTGCGAGCAGCCGCTCGAACATCTCAAGGCGGTCTCGCATGAGCCCGAGCCAAACCGAATGTTCAACCCCGTCGTCGTAGAGTGCAAATGCACTTCCGGTGTTGTACGGCGGATCGACCGCGATGCACTTGACCCGCCCGGCGAATTCCTGCTCCAGCGCCTTAAGCGCCAGCAGGTTGTCCCCTTGTATAAGTAGGTTATCGAAGCGGTCCTGCGCCGACACGCGTCGGGCGGCGTGGTGCGAGTGGGCGGCGTCCTCCACCAGAATGCGCGGTTCCAGGCGGGGGCGTTCCTCTTTCCCCACCCACGTCAACTCCAGGCGACCACGACGGCTCATGCGGACTTCGACTCCCTGCCCCTCTGGGCCCACGACTTCGGCTCATCGACGGCCACGAAATTGCCACGAATCCGCTCACGGGCGAATGCTTTTTCGCAGCTTCCGCCCGGCGGCGGTCAGGCGATATCGCTGCCGGCTGCTCTTCGGCGCCTCCGGGTGGGTCATCTCGACGAGCCCCTCCGCCAGGGCGGGCAGCAGGAAGTGCCGGCGGAAGTGCTCGCGGTCCCGCACGCCCACGGCGTCTTGCAGCGCGCGCGCCGGCATCTCGCCTTCCAGCACCTGCACGAGCCGGACTTGCGGGGTGACTTGCGGGGTGACTTGCGGGGCGACTTGCGGGGTGACTTGCGGCTGGCGGAACGTCAGCGTCACGCCCTGGCGGGACTCCGCCGACCAGCGAGGGCGCGTTCGCGTCATCGTGATGGCGCAACACGGCGTTCCGACTCACGGCGCGTCCATCCGCCAGGCCACGGTGAACAGGTGCTCGGTGCGGGTCGTGGAGCTGAGCCGGGCCTGAATGCTCTCGAGCAGGCGCTCGCGGTCCTGCTCGACCTTGTCCTGCGCTTCGTACAAGTCCTTGCGAGCGGTGTTGCGCTGCCGGGTGAGGCGCGACTTCTCCTGGTCCGCGGCGATCTTCTCGCTGAGCACGCGCGTGGCACGCTTGCGGCGGTCGGCCTCACGAATCGCGAGGTCGAGCTCCTTCACGCGCAACTCCAGCGCGGCTTTCCGGTCGTCCGCCCAGCGGTCGAGCTTGTCGCACTCCGCCTCGTAAAAACGTTCGTTCTCGCTGTCGAGCTGCCGCACGAGCGCCGACACGGCGCCCGTGACCTCGGACGCGAGCGCGGACTCCGTGGCGGCCTCGATGGCCGCGGAGTCGGGGCTGCCGCTCTGGACGAGCCGCGCCGGCAGGTCGAAGAGCTTCTGGCAGACCTCGAGCGACAGGGTCTCTCCATCGTCCGTTACCCCGGCGACGAGGACGAAAGCGCGCTCGTCCAACGAATCGACCTGCACCCGGACGGCGCGCAAGTAGCCGCCACGACCGCGGAGGCCCTCCACGGCGGAGACTCGGCGACCGTAGGCGGCGTAGTCGAAACACAGCGTCCCAAACGCAGGTGCACCGGCAGCGGCGGCGTCCAGCAAGCGCTCGGCGAGGGGGTGCGAGTCGTGCCAGAAGGTCTCGCCAGCCCCCTCGGCGCGTTTCCAGTCCAGGTCGTAACGCTGGGCCTCGGGCGCGTCCGCCGGATACTCGAAGCGCGTATCGTCCCCGAGGAACCGCGCGGCCGCGCCGAGCCCATGGCGGGTCAACCCGAGGAGCCACTTCTGCCGCTCGGACAGACGCGTGCGCGTGTCCTCGTCCCGAAACCGCAGCGACTCCGCGACTTCTTCGTCGAAGTGTTCCAACACGGCCCGACGCGTGGCCGCCATCTGGTCGGCGATCTCGTCTTCCAGGTCGGCCTGCATGGCGTCGAACGCGCGCGTGATCTCATCGGGCAAGCGGCACGTTTGATAGATCTCGGCGATGCGGCGTTCGATGTCGAGGCCCGATGCCAGCGCCCCGAGCACCTGGTCACTCGCGCCGAAGACGCCCTCGAAGAGCTGGAACTTCTGCGCCAGGAGCTCGAATACGCGCTCGTCCGCCCGGTTGGCGCGGTTCAGGAAGTTCACGACGACGACGTCGTGTCGCTGACCGTAGCGATGGCACCGGCCGATCCGCTGTTCGACGCGCTGCGGATTCCACGGCAGGTCGTAGTTCACGACCATCGCGCAGAACTGCAGGTTCACGCCCTCGGCAGCCGCCTCGGTGGCCAGCAGCAGGGTGCCCCGCTCCCGGAACTCCTCGACGAGCGCGGTCTTCAGGTCCACGGCGGCGCGCCCGGTGACGACGTCCTCGCCTTTGTGGCGGGTCCGCCACGCCTCCAGAATCCGCTTCGAGCCGGAGTCCGACTGGTTGCCGCTGAGGCAGACGATTTCGCCGCCATAGCCGGCAGCGGTGAGCAGGTCGAAGAGATAGCGCTGCGTGCGAACGCTCTCGGTGAAGATCACGGCCTTTCGCGCTGCGCCGAGGCCGACGGCCTTCTCGAGCGCCGCGCCCAAGGCGGCCTTCAGCGCCTCACCCTTGGCGTTGATGCGGATCTCGGCCCCCAACGCGGCGAGACGAAGCAGAAAGCGTCGTTCCTCGTCGGCAAGCTGTGCCGATGTCGGCCGTGCGCGCCGCGCGGCGTCGCCAGATTCGCCCCCCTCGTCCCACTCGTCCTCCATCTCGCCGAGCGTCTGGAAGTCGGCCCGCAGGCTCTCCCAGGTGTCGTCGTCGAGCGACGGCGGGTCCGCAGCGGCGATGCGGTCAGCGAGCTTCTGCAGCGTCGGCACGATGGCGAAGGTCGACGACGCGAGGAGCTTGCGGAGGATCAGCGTCATCAGCGCCCGCTGCCCCGTGGGGAGCGCGGCGAGCTCCTCCCGGCGCAGGTACTCGGAGACCTCGTCGTAGAGCCGCTGCTCGGCCTCGGCGGGCACGAAGTCGAAGGTCAGGGGAATGCGCGCGGTGAAACGAACGTAGGCCGACACCTGCCGCCGGAGTGCTCGCCGGCACACGGGCTCCAGGCGCCTGCGAAGCTCTTCATGGGTCGCGATGGTGTTCGCGTCGCGGCCGCAGAACTGGGCCTTGAAGGTCGCGAGGTCGCCGAAGACGTGCTCGTCGACGAACGACATCAGGCCGAAGAGTTCTTCGAGCCGATTCTGCAGCGGGGTGGCCGTCAGCAGCAGCTTGCGGCGCTCGCGGATCGCGCCGAGCAGCGCAGTCGCGACCTTGCTGTTGCTCTGGTAGACGTTCCGCAGGCGGTGTGCCTCGTCCATCACCACGAGGTGCCAGGGGAACGACGCCAGCTCCGCCGCCTTGCCCGCCGCGAAGTGGTAGGAGCAGATCAGCACGCGTTCCGACGCGTCGAAGGGGTTCACCTCGCCGGCCTTCACAGCTTTTCGCCAGCCCGTGCCTTCGATGATCTCGGTCGGCAGCATGAACTTGCGGGTCAGCTCGTCCGCCCACTGCGTTCGCAGGCTTGCAGGGACCAGCACGATGATGCGCCGGCGGCGCTCGGCCCAACTCTGCGCGATCAGCAGGCCAGCCTCGATCGTCTTCCCGAGGCCGACCTCGTCGGCGAGCAGGACACCGTTGGTGAGCGGAGAACGGAGCGCGAAGACCGCGGCGTCCACCTGGTGGGGGTTGACGTCGACGCGGGCGTTCGAAACGGCCCGAGCCACCGACTCGCCGCTCTCCCGCGGACCGGACTCTCGCAGACGATGCGCCCAATAGGCGGCGTGGAAGGCCGTACTCATCGGGTGCGCACGTTAGCACGGTGTCTCACTGAACTGTGAGCAACGGGCACGCCCGTCCTGCGCGGCATTGACACTCATTAAACAAACCTTGAACAACAACTTGCAACGCCGCCCGTTCGTGCACTACCTTGCGCTCAACCGTAAACAAACCCTTCGCAACCGGAGTGCACATGTCCTTTCGCTCGAGCCACACCGCCGCCGTCGCGGCCCTGGTCCTGTCCGCGTTGTCGGCCTGCAGCAGCGACACCGACGACGCCGCGTCCAACGACCCCGCCGCCACGGGCGGCACGCCGGCCGCCGGTGGGGCCGAGGCCGACGCGGCGGGCAATGCGACCGAGGCCGACGCCGCCGTGAACACCCCCGAGGCCGACGCCGCGACGAACGCGCCCGAGGCCGACGCCGCGCCGCCCGCCGGCGTGCTCGGCCGCTGCGACTACACCAACACGTTCTCGCAGTCCGCGGAGTGCAAGGCCTACACGGGCGCCGGCTGGACCGCCGAGAGCGCCGGAGAGAACTGCCTCGCGCCCGTCCCGGGCGCCCGCGGCACCTTCGTCCCCGGCGGTGAGTGCGGCTTCGAGGCCGAGCTCGGCCGGTGCGAGGTCGGCGACCCCGCCGGCGAGGGTTACCTGCTCGTGATGTCCGGCGACGACGCCAGCAAGTGCGCCATGGCCCGGGTGGCCTGCGAGACCTTCGCCGGCGGCACGTTCATGGCGGACGCCGTGTGTTCGGACACGCCGCCCCCGCCCCCCCCCGAGGCCCCCAGCGCCTTCATCCCGCCGTTCCAGGACTGCCGCGACCCGCTGCCCGGCGAGCCCGCCGGCACGGGCCCGGGCGGCCAGGTCTGCACGTGGACGGCCATCAGCGGCTGCACCGAGCCCGGCCGCCGCTTCGAGGACTACGCCAGTTGTGACGTCGTCCGCACGCAGCGCCCCCAGTATCCCGTCGCGCCCCGCACCACCAGCAGCCCGGACGACCCGCGGCTCCAGGACCCGGCCTTCATGGCCGAGCTCGCCTGGGTCACGAAAGAGGTCGAGGCCAGCGCCTGCGTGTGCTGCCACACCACGCGCGCCTCGAAGGGCGGGGCGTCGGATTGGAACATCGAGGCCGGCCCCATCTGGACGGACACCGTCAGCGACCTGGGCCTGGCCATCCTGGCCGGTTACGCCGACTCCACGGCCTTCGGCGCCTTCCCGCCGGACCAGAACCACGGCTTCAGCCGCGACCAGACCGGCCTGCCCACGACGGACGTGGCACGGATGAAGGCCTTCCTGGGGGCCGAGTGGACGCGCCGCGGCTTCGACGAGTCGGACATCGAGGGCCTGCCGGCGTTCGGCGGCCCGCTCGTCGCGCAGGCGGACTTCGTGCCCCAGGCCTGCGCCCGCGGCGAGGGCGTGGACGCCGAGGGCATGGTCCGCTGGGTCGCCGGCGACGCCCGCTACGTGTACGTGCTCGAGGCCGGCAGCGACAACCCGGGCGTGCCCCCCAACCTGGACCTGCCCCTGGGCACGATCTGGCGCTTCGACGTGCCGCCCGACGGCCGCCCCGTGCCGACGGGCGTGCCCTACGGCCAGACGCCCGAGGGCGCCGTGCAGCGGTTCCCCGTCGAGGGCGCGCCGGCCCCGCTGGTCTCCGGCCACGAGTACCTGATCTACACGCTGCTCGACGTCGGCGTGCCGCTGACGCGCTGCCTGTTCACCGCGCCCTGACGCGCTGCTCGGAAACCGCGCCCCGGCGCGGCGCCGCTTGACCGCACCGCCGCGGGGTGGCATAGGCCCGACGTGCAGAAACGCCCCCCCCGGTCCCCGTCCCGCCCCGCTTCGAACGACAGCCGCTCCGATCGCCCCCGCCCCTCGGATGCCGGCGACAAACCCGCGCGCCCCGACCGCACGGGCCGCCGCGAGCCCGAGCGCTTCAGCAACTCGGGCCCGCGCCCGGGGGCCGAGTCCGGGCAGGGCTCCGGCTCGAAGCGCAAGCCCCCCGGCGGGTCCGACAGCAAGCCGGCCCGCAAGCCCCGCAAGCCGGCGCGCACGGATCGCCCCGCCCGCAAGGCGCGCCCGGCGATGCCCACGGGCGCCGCGGCCGAGCGCATCCTTTTCCATCAGTGGCTGGACATGGGGCCCCTGCCCCCGCCCATCGACCGCTTCCTGTCCTACCACGTGCGCCCGCAGAAGATCCCGGACGCGGCCGAGCGCAAGCGCCTGACGCAGTGGATGCTGGCCACCCAGCGCCACGGCATGCTCGCGCTGTTCTGTCAGTGGCTGCTGCTGGACGCACCCAAGCGGGACGCCTTCCTGGCCGCGCCCTCCGAGGAGATCCTCGAGGCCTACGAGGCGCAGGTGCCCACGCCCGCGGACTTCTTCGGCGTGCTGCGCAGCGTGGATCTGGACGTCTTCACCGGCTGGATCCGCCACCTGTCGGCCTTCGCGCCGGCGCCGGCGTACATCGGCCGCTACGGCCCGCTCATCCGCGAGGCGCTCGCCAAGCTCGGCACGCCCCGCGCGGCCCTGCTCGGCGCCGGCGTGCCCACCTGGTACGCCCCGGCCTGGGCGCGCCGCGTGTCGTTGGGCGGCTTCGACACGGCCGGTTTCCTGGAGCGCCAGAACTCGACGCCGGGCCTGTGGCTGCGGCCTCGCCAGGACGCGGACGTGGCCACCGCCCTGACCGCCGAGGGCTTCGTGGTCACCGCCGAGGACGGCGGCCTGCGGGTCGTCGGCGAGCGCAGCCTGTACACCACGGACGCGCACCGCGCGGGGCTGTTCGAGATCCAGGACCTGGGCAGCCAGTCCGCGGGCGGGCGCGTGGCCTGCAAACCCGGCGACTGGGTTTGGGACGCCTGCGCCGGCGCCGGCGGCAAGACCTTGCAGATCGCCTCGGCCCTGCGCGAGCGCGGCGTCGTCTACGCGTCGGACGTCCGCGGCGAGAAGCTCGAGATCCTCAAGCAGCGCGCGCGGCGCGTGGGCACGTCCAACGTGCGCACCCAGACCTTCGACGGCAACACGCTGCCCGAGTTCCCCGCCGAGGTCCGCAAACACGGCGGCTTCGACTGGGTGCTCATCGACGCGCCCTGCACGTCCTCGGGCACCTGGCGGCGCAACCCGGACGCCCGCCTGCGCAACTCGCCCGACGACGCCCGCGAGGTCGCCCGCATCCAGCGGCGCCTGGTCGCGCTGGCCTCCGAGGCCGTCAAACCCGGCGGGCATCTCGTCTACCTCACGTGCAGTTGGTTGCCCGACGAGAACGAGGACATCGTCGACGAGTTCGGCGCGGCCCACCCCGAGTTCGAGCTGGTGGACCGCGGCTTCCACGGCTGCCCCGCGGCCGACGCGGACACGCTCTTCGGCGCGACGTGGCGGCGCCGCCCCGCCGGATGAAGCATGCACCCGCACGTTGACGTTTCGGCGCCCGGTGTGAATCATGCGCCCGTGTCGAGCGCCCCGCCCCTCTTCGTCGATGTCTCCGTGGAGCCCCACGCCGCCCTGCCCGACGGACTGATGCTCCGCTTCAAGGCCGCCCCGGAGGCCCGCCCCGCGCCGGTCACCCGGGTGCGCTACACCGCCGAGGACGCCGACGAGGCCCGCTGGTACCGCGTGGAGTCCCAGGACGCCGCGGGCCAACCGGGCACCGCCGTGGCCGTGGCCGTGGAGGACAGCGCCGCCGGCGTGTCGATGCTGGTCTACGGCGGCGACCACGGCCTGCGCCTGTACGCCGAGGGCGAGCCGGACGCGCCGGCCCTGGCCGAGACGCACCTGCTCGTGCCGCCGGACGGCCTGCGCGAGGCCCCGAGCCCCACGCCGGGCCCGCTGACGATCCGCGACAGCGCCGTGCTGCCCACCCGCCACGGCGAGTTCCGGGTGGTCGCGTTCCAGAACGAACACGACCAGAAAGAGCACGTCGCGCTGGTGCGCGGCCACGTCGAGGGCGCGACGCAGGTGCTCACGCGCCTGCACTCCGAGTGCCTCACGGGGGACGCCCTGGGCTCGCTGCGCTGCGACTGCCGCGACCAGCTCGAGGCCGCCATGGCCGCCCTGGGCCAGGTCGAGACGGGTGTGCTGCTCTACCTGCGCCAAGAGGGCCGCGGCATCGGCCTGGTGAACAAGATCCGCGCCTACGCGCTGCAGGACCAGGGCCTGGACACCGTGGACGCCAACCTGGCCCTCGGCTTCCGGGACGACGAGCGCGACTACGCCATCGCCGCCCACATGCTGCACGCGCTGGGCGTCGCCTCCATCGAGTTGATGACCAACAACCCGAGGAAAATCGAACAGTTGCGTCAGTACGGCGTCGCCGTCTCCGGCCGCGTGCCCCACGTGCTGCCGCCGAACCGCCACAACCGGTTCTACCTGGAGACGAAGGCCAATCGCTCGGGCCACTTCATCGACTTCGCCGGCAAGCCGCACCTCGAGGAGCAGCGCGAGCCCGTGGTCGTCGCCGGGATGCCCGAGACGGACTGACGCCGGTCGATTTCCGGGACCCCGCGTGATCCCGGTCATCCCCGCGGTTGCCGCGGCCCGGGTCCGTGCCGAGCGTGGGAGCCTGGAGTCGCCCGCCATGGATCAGACGCCCGCTCAGACCCTCATTCGCCGGTTCCCCGATTACCCGCTGCGCCGCGCCGATGGCAGCCTCGACTGCCGACCGCTGTACGTCGTCTGGGAGACGACGCTGCGCTGCGACCAGGCCTGTCGCTTCTGCGGCACCCGCGCCGGGCGGCCCCGCCCGGACGAGCTGACGACCCAGGAGATGGTCGATGTGGTCGAGCAGCTCGCGGCACTGGGCACGCGCGAGATCGCCATCCACGGCGGCGAGGCCTACCTGCGCCCCGACTGGCTCACGCTGATCCGCACCGCCGCGTCACACGGCATCGACACGACGATGGTCAGCGGCGGCCGCGGCATCACACCCGAGGTGGCGGTGCAGGCCAAAGAGGCCGGACTGCGCGCCATCAGCATCTCCATCGACGGCCTGCAGGCCACCCACGACCGCCTGCGCGCGCTGCGGGGCAGTCACGCCGGGGCGATGGCCGCGGTGCGCAACCTGCGGGCCGCCGGTGTGTCGGTGGGGTGCAACACACAGCTCAACGCCGAGAACTTCCGCGAGCTGCCCGCCCTGGCCGATCAGTTCTGCGAACTGGGGCTCTACGGCTGGCAGGTGCAGCTCATGGTGCCCATGGGGCGGGCCGCGGACACCGAGAGCCTCTGGCTGCAACCCTATGATCTGCTGGAGCTTTTCCCGCTCCTGGCCGAGGCGAGGCGCCGCTGCGACGCCCGCGGACTGAAGCTCTGGCCCGGCGACAACATCGGCTACTTCGGGCCCTTCGAGCAGTTGTTGCGCGCCGGTCGCACGGCCTGGTCGCACTGCAGCGGCTGCGGCGGCGGCCTGGTGGTGCTGGGCATCGAGTCCAACGGTGATCTCAAGGGGTGCTCGGCCATGTGCTCCGAGGGGTTCGTCGCCGGCAACACACGCGAGCGATCCATCGCCGAGGTCTGGGCCGAGGCGCCGGAGCTGCGTTTCATGCGCGACTTCAAACTCGACGACCTGTGGGGCTTCTGCCGCGGCTGCTACTACGCGGACCAGTGCCGCGCCGGCTGCATCTGGACGGGCTCGTCGCTCCTGGGCCGCAAGGGCAACAACCCGTACTGCCACCACCGCGCGCTCGAGATGCTGCGCCACGGCAAACGCGAGCGCCTGCGGCTGGTCAAGGCCGCCGAGGGACACATCCGCGACAAGGCGGTCTTCGAGGTCGATATCGAGGACGCGCCCGCCGAGTGGCGAGACGCGATGAACCGGCTGACCATGGGCGAGACGCGGTTTCAGGCCGCCGAGCGCCTGGTGCGCGCCCGCGAGTTCGCCCACGCCGAGGACGTGCTCGACGCCCTGGTCGAGGCCACCCCCGACGACATCGCCGCCCTGGATCTGTTGGGCTACGTGCTGTTCGCGCAGGGGCGGGCGGCGGAGGCCGAGGCGGTGTGTCGACACACCCTGGACATCGCCCCGGAGCACCCCTACGCCTGGAAGGGGCTCGGCGTGTGTCTCGGCGAGCGGGGCGAGACGGACGCGGCCGTGACCGCGCTGGAGCGGGCCTGCGCGCTCGCCCCCGACTGGGCCGATGCCAGGCATGATCTGTTCGCCGTGCTGTCGCGTGCTGGACGCGCGGCCGAGGCGCAGGCAGTCCTTGCCCGCGCCGCCGGCAGCGTCCGCGAAGAGAGGTCGGTGTCATGAAACACAGACTCTGCGGGGTATGTCTCAACTTCACCCAACCGGGCGAGCACCGGTGTCCGTTCTGCGGCGCGGTGATGCCCAAAGGCTCGCGGTGGGCCGGACCGGCGCGGCTCGGCGCCGTCGCCGTCCTCGGCGTGGGCCTGGCCCTCGCCGGATGCGAGGACGACACGACCTCGCCCGGGGACGCCGGCGCCGGCGGTCAGATGACCGGCGGCACGGGTGGTGACGGTGGGAGCGGCGGCGGTGCGGGCGGTGCGACGCCCGTCTACGGCACGCCCCCGCCCGACGCCGGCCCCGTCGGTGGCACCCCGCCCCCCGACTTCGGCATGGGCGGCGTCGCGCCGGCCTACGGTCCACCGCCGGACTTCGACGCCGCCACCGGCGGCACGGTCACCCCGGACGCCGCCACGGGCGGGACGACCACCCCGGACGCCGCCACGGGCGGCACACCCACGGCCGATGCCGGTGTCGGCGGCGGCGTGGTCGCCTACGGCCCGCCGCCGGCCTTCGACGCGTCGATCGACGCAAGCCTGGACGCCGCGCCGGCGCCCGATGAAGGCATGGTCGTTCCGCTGTACGGTCCGCCGCCGCCGAATCGGTGAGCCACCGGGCGCGGTCGACTCAGGGCGACGGCCCGGGGCTCCGGTTCATCAGCACGTCGACCCGCTGGTCGAGGCCGCTGATCACGATCACATCGGGCAGGCCGTCGAAATTCAGGTCCTCGGTCACCAGGCGGGTGGGACCGGAGCCGACGTTGAAGATGCGCAGGTCGCGCTCGAAACCGCCCGCGCCGTCGCTGCAGTTCACGCCGACGGTGGCGTCGTCGCCGTGGATCATCACCGCGTCCAGGTGCAGGTCGCCGTCCAGATCGGCGGCACGCGCGTCCGTCGGCTGGGGGCCGGCGGCGAGCGAGGCCTCCCCGCCCGCGTCGAAACGAATCACGACGCGGTTGGCGCCGGGCACGGTCCCGATCAGATCCAGGACACCGTCCTCGTCGACGTCGGCGAGCGTCACGCGGTTGAGCGCCCCGTCGTTGGGGAGCCAGTCGAGCGCGAGCTGAAAAGTCCCGCCGACGTTCGTGTAGATGAACCCGTGGCCGTTGCCTTCGTCCACCCCGACGACGCTCGGATCCGCTCCGAGCGTGAGAGGACCGGCCGTCAGGCTCGCGGGCCGCGGGACATTGGCGACCGCCAGGGGCGCGGACACGTAGCCGGGATCCAGCGGCGGCCGCGTGCCCGACAGGACGGAGAGCGCGCTGATCCCCTGGTCGGCCACCGCGAGGTCGTCCAGGTCGTCGAGGTCGAGCGGCCCCGCCGCGATGGAGGCCGCGCCGCCGGGGCCGGGCGCGTCGCTGGCGACCACCGCCGCGTCGACCGTGAAATCACCGTCGCCGACGCCGTGCAGGATGGTCACCGTCGCGTCGTCGTTGTTGGCCACGACGATGTCTTCGCCCAGCTCGTCGTCGAAGTTGCCCTTGGCCAGCGCCACGGCTCCGGGGCCCGCCGGGAACGGACCGAAGCGCGCGGTGAAGGTCCCGTCCCCCACGCCGATCAGAACGTGGACCTCGCTCGTCGTCCCGTTCAGGATCGCCAGGTCCGGGAGTGCATCCTCGTCCGAGTTCGCGCTGAGCGTCAGGACGTCGATGGGATCCGACGCGTCGATGATCGGCGGGACATCGGCGACCAGTTGCACACGGTCCACGCAGACGCCGCCCCGACACAGTTGGGGCGCGCAGTCGGCGTCGACGAGACACATCGGCGGCGCGGCGGCATCGGGCGTCGGCGCGGCGTCCGGTGTGACCGATGCGGCGTCCGGTGTGACCGACGCGGCGTCCGGTGTGACCGATGCGGCGTCCGGTGTGACCGACGCGGCGTCCGGAGGAACGACCGCGGCGTCCGGCATCGGCGTCACCGCAGCATCGAGTGTGTCGCTCGCGTCCGCCACGCCCGCGTCCGCAACGCCCGCGTCTCCGACCGTGGCATCGACCACCTTCAAGGCGTCCAGTGGTGCCACGACCTCGCACGCGCAGAGCACGAGCACCGCGGCGGACAGACGACCCAGACGCCGCATCACAGCGCACCTCCCAGCACGAACATGCCGCCGCCGGGCATGGGTGTGAACGCCGCCGCCGGCCTGTCTTCGCGGTCCAGCAGGAAATACAGCGCCACGGTCGCGCCGGCGCCGGCCACGGAGAGACCCAGCCCCACATCCGTCAGCGTCTGCCAGAGCGCGGCGTCGTCCCGCAGCGAGGTCAGCTCGTCGCGGGTGCGTCCGGGTTGGCCGTTGGCCTTCTGATAGGTGTCTTGCTTGTCCAGCGCGACGAATCCGAAGATCGTGGTCGTGATGGCCGCGACGCCCGTGCCGCCGAGCGCCAGCCAGACGCCGAGCGGGATGGGTCCCTTCGCAGGCGCGCCCACGGCCGGCACGTCGACGACGACCTTGCCGTTCGAGGCGTCGGCGACGTGTTCGAAGTGGCCGCCGTCCTCCGCGTCGACGCTCAGGCGATGGCGCCCCTTCGAGACCTTGCGGGGCGCGTCCCAGTCCTTCGCGGTCCAGCGTTTGCCGTCGAGCCGGATGTCGGTGGTGTCGGCCGCCGGCCGGCCGGCCGTGAATCTCAATCGCAGCGTCGGTTTGGCGGCGGCGGCGGCCGCGGCGGCTCCGGCAGCGCCCGCGGCGGCG
>CAINDO010000322.1 GCA_903847385.1 uncultured Myxococcales bacterium | reverse complement strand
CGGCACCAGGGCACCAGCCGGGCGTCGACGCCGGCGCCGAGGCCCGGCGAGCCCGTGACCCGCGCGAACCGCAGCCCGCAGGTGCACGCCGCCCCGGCGCGGTGGATGCGCGGCCGGCGCCAGGCGTTCTCCCAGGCGCCGGGGTTGAGCCAGCGCGCGCCCTCGGTGTCCCCCGCACCGCCGGCCGGGGCGTCGGTCTCTTTGTGCGTGTGCCCGAAGACCACGATGGGCACCCGAGTCCACCGGGCGATGCGGGCGGCGATGGCGCCCTGCCGCGGGTGGGCGTCCGGATCGGGCCGCCACAGCGCGAAGAGCTTGAAAAGCACGGCGGCCACGACCAGCACCAGCGCCGGCACCACCGCCCGCGCCAGCCCGGAGTCCGGCAGGAACGCCCCCAGCCCGGCCAGCAGCAGAGCGATGGCGCCGATGCCGACGTGGTGGAAGTACAGCGCGTGGAACACGCCCCGGATCGTCGCCGAGATGGGCTTCACGCCGAGCTTCTCCAGCTCGTGCAGCGCCTCGAGCGGCAGGCGGGAGCCCCGCGCGTAGGCCTTCAAGCGGGCCAGCCGGGCGCGCTGCCGTCGATGGAACCGCGTCCTCAGCTCGCGCTCCTCGATCACCGCCCGGTGCGCGAGCCGGGCCACCAGCGACACGTACTGCGTGAACAGGCCCCAGACCGAGCTCCCCGTGCGCCCGAAGCCCCACCGCACGAAGTCCATCAGCTTCCACGCGTCCAGGTCGTGAATCGGCAAAGTCCTGATACGATTCAGGAAAAGCCGGGACGAGACGTGACAGAAGCTCTCGGCCAGGTGGGTCGCGCGGCCCCAGACCCGGGGCATGAGCGCGTCGTGAAACGTCGTGTAGGGGTCGAAGCGGTGGCCGTGCTCGATGTAGGCCCGGCCCGGCTCGATCCAGAACCACCGGGCCACCCGAACCCGCTTGCGCAGGGCCGCGCGGGCGGCTGCGGGCACGTAGGCGGCCAGATGCGCCACGAGCTCGTTGCGCACGGCGGGGAACGCCAGGTCGGCGTCGTGGTTGCCCGCGACGAACACGACCTGATGCCCGTCGGCGACGAACCGCGCCAGGGCGGCGAAGGCCCGCCGATGCCAGGCCGCCATCAGGGCCAGCTTGAAGCGGGCGCGCTGCGAGGTGAAGTTCAGCCCGCAGGCGTACTCCTCGGGCGCCAGGTTCATGGCCGCGGCCACGCCCTCGGGCCGCAGGTCCATGTGCATGAAGTCGAACGTGTCGCCGTTGAGCACCAGCGTCCAGCGGCCCTCCGGCGAGGGGTGGCTCCGGTGGTGCTCCAGGAATCGCTCCAGCTCGCGGTCCACGGTGGCCACGCGCCGCTTCGCCGTGAAGTCCATGGGATCGCGCAGGGCGGCGCCGAGGTGCAGATCCGAGAGCACCAGCAGGCCGGCCTGTCCCGTGCCGAGTGTGAGCGATGCGGGGAGCATGCCCTCAAGGTACGGAGAAGGGCCCGTTCGGGTAAAGCCCAGGGTCAGGCGCGGCGCTCCCGGGCGAGGGCATCGCAGGCCGCCGGGTCCGCCCCCACGGCGCGGGCGCGCTCCAGCTCGTCGAGCCACTCGGCGCGCGGGGCACGGCTGCGCTGAAGGGCCTCGACCAGGGCGAGCCGCAGGCCGGGCACGTCGCGGGTGTCCGAGAGCGGCAGCGCCCGCCGCAGCAGATCCACGGCCTCCACGAAGGACTCGGCGTCCTCGCCCGGCGCGGCCTCGCGGCGCACCAGGATGCGCCCCAGGTTGGCCAGCGCCAGGGGCAGATCCGGGCGGCGGCGAAGCACCGTGCGATAGCGGCCCTCGGCCTCGGCCAGGCGCCCCGTCGCCAGCTCCTCACCGGCCAGGTTCACCTCGAGGCGCAGGCGCTCGTCCGGCGACGCGACGGCGAGGGCCTCGGCGTAGCGCTGCCGGGCGACCTCGTGCTGCCCGGACGCCGAGGCGGCGAGCCCCAGCGTCTCGGGGATCAGGTGTCGCCGCCCGAAGGTCGACAGGAGGCGCTGTTGCGCGGCGAGCGTCTCGACGCCGGCAAAGTCGCGCGAGGCCAGGCGCCGCAGGGCCTCCCGGGTGAAGCGCCGCTCCGCGTCCGCGAGGCGGCGGGGCAGCCAGATCAGCAGGGCCACCAGCAGCACCGACAGCGCGATGCAGTAGCCCACCAGCGCGGCGCGGTGGCTGCGCAGCACCAGGAACGGCACGACCGAGAGCAGCACGAGCATCCAGCGAACGTTGACTTCCACACGGGGCGCGGTGCTGCTCTGGGCCATGGATCACCTGTCTCGGCAGCAGCGGAATCCGACGAATCCGCTGGAGTAGGTCTCACCGGAGATGCCCGGGACTTTCGTCTCGGTCCGGCAGGTCTGGACGCTGTCGTCGTGGCGCTGGGCGATGATCTTCCACCCCGCGCCGAGGTACGTGTGGCGGCGGGGGTCGGAGTTGTCCCGGTCGGACACCCACTCCCACAGGTTGCCGTTGGCGTCGTACACGCCCTCGGGGCTGCGGCAGGCGGCGAATTCGCCCGTCGGCGCCTCGGAGGTCCGCTCGGCGCCGTCGGCGCGGTAGACCTCGCGCAGATTGCACTTGCTGGCGTCGAAGCGGTCGCCCCAGGTGTACGTCGTCCCGTCGGGGCCCTCGCAGGCGCGGCCGAGCTCGTCCGAGCTGCACAGGCGCCAGCCCTCGCCGGTCTGGGCGCAGGCCTCGGTCGCCTCGTTCCAGTCCACGGAGTGCCAGGGGCGCACGCCCTTGACCGAGCAGGCCGGCGTGGGCACGGCCGGGGCCTCGAAGCCCTCGCCGCCGTCGGACACGGCGCAGGGGAAGGCCAGCAGGTCCGTCGCCAGGGGGTGGCTCGCCTCGAACTGGAAGATCTCGAAGGTCTTGCCCGCGCCGGTGATGGTCTTGGTCAGCGGCGCCCGCGGGCACTCGAAGGGCCCCGGCAGGTTCACGTGGTGGGTGGCCTCGTCACAGATCTCGCCGGCCGCGTCCGTCTCGACCGTCGCGTCGGTGACCGCGACGGCGCCGTCGGGGGTCGCGCCCTCACCCCCGGCGCCGCCCCCGGCGTCGGAGTCGCTGCCGCATCCGGCCAGGCACTGCGCAATCACGGCGAACGTTGTCATCCAGCGACGCATCGGGCATCCCTATGGAACTGTGGAGAGTCGCCGTAGATTGCCAGCACACGGGGTTGGACAAAAGCGCCAACGGGGAGTTCCCGAAATCGACGCTCTCCTGGGCGTCGGCCTCCACTCCGGTGCGCCCTGCGCCGTGCGCCTGCGCGCGGCCCCGAAGGGCACCGGCTGGCGACTCAACGGCGGCCCCGTGGTCTCCGCCCGGGTCGCGGACACGTTCCTGGCGACCTGCCTGGAGACGCCCACGGGGCCCGTGCGGACCACGGAGCACCTCTTCGCCGCCCTCGCCGGCCTGGGGGTCGCGGACGTGGACCTCGAGGTCGTCGGCGGCGAGGTGCCCATCCTGGACGGCAGCGCGCGGCCGTTCTGCGAGGCGATCCGTGCCTCCGGCCTGGCGCGGCCCGGTCTGCCCTTGCGCGCGCTCCCCGCGCCGCTGCGTCTGCCCGGGGTAGACGCGGAGTCGTTGATCGAGCTCGAGCCCGCGGAGGCGTTCCGCCTCCAGGTCGACGCGCGGCCGCCGATGCCAGGGTCGGGGCGCTTCGTCTGCACGCTCGCGGAGTTCGAGGCCGAGGTCGCGCCCGCCCGCACCTTCGGCCGCCTCGAGGACGCCGAGCGCCTGCGCGCCGCGGGCCGGGCCCTGGGGGCGTCGCTGGACAACTGCGTGGTCTTCGCGGCCGACGGCGGCGTGCTGAACCCCGGGGGCCTGCGTTTCGCGGACGAGCCGCTCCGGCACAAGGCCCTGGATCTGCTCGGCGATCTCGCCCGGCTCGGATGGCTCCCCGCGGCCGTGGTCCGGGCGCGAGGGACGGGCCACGCGGTCCACGCCGCGCTCGTCGCCCGCCTCGCCGGCGCTTGATTCGGGCGGTCCGGTGGGCATGTTCTTGATCGCCGCCCGGTTTCTTGCCTAGAAGTGGCGGTCAGATTGATTTCACGTCGTCGGGAGTCTCCATGTCCTCGCGCATCCTGAAGATGGCCCTCGCCTCCGTCCTCACCCTCGGTGCCGTCGCCGTCGGCGGCTGCGGCGGCGCGCAGCCCCAAGGCCCGTCGTGGGAGCCCGGACCGGCCATCGCCGGTCTGAACCTGAGCGGTCGCTGGTACAGCCAGGACTTCGGCGACATGGAGCTCAACCAGACCGGCCCGAAGGTCATGGGCAAGTACGAGCACCCGCGCGGCCCCGAGCACAACGGCACCATCCGCGGCGACGTCACGGGCGACCTGCTGCGCATCGAGTGGATTCAGCCCGGCGATTCGGCCGCGGCGGTCTTCCCGATCCGCGGGCGCGCCGTGTTCCGCATCTCCAAGGACGGCACCAAGATCGACGGCCGCTGGGGCTACGACGAGGACGAACTCGCCGGCGGCACCTGGAAGGCCGAGAAGTCCAAGTACTGAGCGTTCGCCGCGGCGCAGGCCCGCTGGAAGGCCCGCGTCTTGGTCATGAGCTCGGCCCACTCCGCCGCCGCGTCGCTGTCGGCCACGATGCCACCGCCCGCCTGGTAGTACAGCGCCTCGGCGTCGGTCCAGGCCGTGCGGATGGCGATGTTCAGGTCACCGCCGCCGTCGGCGTCCAGATGGCCGATGGCGCCGCAATAGAGGCCGCGCCGCACGGGTTCGAGCGCCTCGATGATCTCCATCGAGCGGATCTTCGGGGCGCCGGTGATGCTGCCACCGGGGAACGTCGCGCGGAGCAGCGCCTCGAGGTCCACGTCCGGCCGCAGACGCCCCCGCACCGTGCTCACCAGATGGTGCAGGGTGGGGTGGGTCTCCACGGCCCGCAGGCGCGGCACCGTCACACTCCCGATCTCGCACACCCGGCCCAGATCGTTGCGCTGCAGATCGACGATCATCACGTGCTCGGCGGCGTCCTTCGTGCTCTCGAGCAGCGCGGCGATCTCGGCGGCGTCGCCCGCCTGCGTGGCGCCCCGGGGCCGCGTGCCCTTGATGGGCCACGTCTCGACATTGCCCGCCGCGTCCCAAGCCAGGAAACGCTCGGGGCTGATGCTGAACACGGCGCGGTCCAGGTCCAGGCGCAGGCACGCGCCGAACGCCGCCGGTGACGCGGCCTGCAGGTGCGGGTGGACCGAGATCGGGTCGGCCCCGGGCGTGCGCGCGGCCCGGAACCGCACGGTGTAGTTGATCTGGTAGGTGTCGCCGGCGCGGATGTGCGCCTGGACCTGAGCCAGGGCCGCGCGGTGAGCCTCGGGACTCAGCTCGGGCACGGGCGTCGCCACGGCCATGGGACGCGGGCGCGGTCGGCCGGTGGTCAGCGCGGCGGCGAGCGCGTCCGCGGCCTCGACCGAGTCCGAGACGATTTCGCCGCGGCCCGCGAGGCGGTCCCAGACATAGGTGGCCGCGTACCGGGCGGCCCAGAGGTCGGGCAGCTTCGTGGTCGCCGCGGCCAGGGGGGGCAGGCGCTCGACGGTTCGGCCCAGGTCGTAGGCGAGCGCGCAGACGACCACCGGGTCCAATGCGGCGCCCGGGGTCGAGCGGCGCGCGCGGGCCTGCAGCGCGGTCAGCGCGGCGAAGGGCGAGCCCGCGTCCCCGGCGTGCCAGACGAGCGTTTCGACCGGGTGCAGGCCCAGCACGTCCCGCCGTGCGTGCGGCGCCGTCGGCCCCCCGGAGACGAGCAGCGCGCCGCCCGTGGGCAGGCCGTTCCGAGCCACCCAGTCGCCCGGGGGGCCGAAGTCTGCGGGGCGGCGGAGGCCGACGCGCGGAGGCGAGGTGACTTCGCTCGACATGCCGGCGCTCTACCACCGGCCCGTCGGCGACTCAACGCCTTCGACCGCACGGGGGCCGGAACCTGGACACCCCCGCGGGGTCTATCTACCATGACCCCTCGCTCCGCACCCGGAAGGCCGCTCCCCATGCACCCAAGTCCCGCCCGGCTCCGCCCCGCCGGTCGCCGCCCGTTCGCGGCGCTCGCGCTCGGCGCGGCCCTGCTCGCCGGCCCCGCCGTCGCAGCGCCCAAGTCCCCCGACGACCCCGTGATGGGCGCCATGGCCGCCGAGCTCGAGCGCACCTCGAAGGAGCTGCGCCTCGAGGACTACGAGCGGCCCTACTTCGTGGCCTTCCGCGTCGTCGACCGCGACAACGTCGAGATCACCGGCCGCTTCGGCGCCCTGATCGAGGACGAGCGCGACGCCGGCCGACAGGCCGCCGTGGACGTGCGCGTCGGCGACTACGCCTTCGACAGCAGCCCCGATCCCAGCGACTTCAGCTTCGACGACGCCATCTCGTTCGAGCCGCCCAACGCCGCGCCCGTCGATCCCGATCCCGGCGCGCTCCGCGGCACGCTCTGGCTGCTCGCCGACTCGGCCTACAAGAAGGCGCTCTCCAGCCACCTGCGCAAGCGGGCCAAGAAGGTCAGCGACGTCGCCGAGAAACACGTCGACAGCTTCAGCCGCGAGCCGGCCTCGACCTACGCGGCGCCGGGCGTCGACTTCAAAATCGACCGCGCCCGCTGGGCGGACCTGGTGCGGCGCCTCTCGGCCCGCTTCCGGGACGAGCCGGGCATCCTCGAGGGCTCGATCCGCGTCACGGCTACCCGCACCAAGGTCTGGCTCGTCAACAGCGAGGGCACGCGCGTCACGCGCGAGGACGTCCTGTACTCCATCGGCATGTCGGCCCTCGCCCGCGCGCCGGACGGCATGCTCCTCGACCAGGGGCAGACGCTCTACGGTCGCACCATGGCCGAGCTGCCGGACGAGAAGGGCCTCGAAAAGCTCGTCACCGAGGCCATGACCAACCTGCGCGCGCTCGCCGCCGCGCCCGTCGCCGATCCGTACACCGGGCCGGCCATCCTCGAGCCCGAGGCCACGGGCGTGTTCTTCCACGAGACCGTGGGCCACCGCCTCGAGGGCGAGCGCCAGAAGGACGAGAACGAGGGCCGCACGTTCAAGGGCCAGGTCGGGCAGGCCATCATGCCGGTCTTCCTGACGATTCGCGACGACCCCACGCAGGCCAAGGCCGGCGCCGTCAGCCTGAACGGACACTACCCCTACGACGACGAGGGCGTGCACTCGCGCAACACCCTGCTCGTCGAGCGGGGCGTGCTCAAGACCTTCCTGACCGGGCGCACGCCCGTCGAAGAGGCGCAGCACAGCAACGGCCACGGCCGCGCCCAGGGCACGCAGCGGCCCGTCGCGCGCATGGGCAACCTGATCATCGAGGCCAGCGGTGCGGTCACGCGCGACGCCCTCAAGCAGCAGCTCATCGAAGAGGCGCGCAAGGCCGGCAAGCCCTACGGTCTCATCATCCGGGACATCACCGGCGGCTCGACGAACACGAGCAACTACGGCTACCAGGCCTTCAAGGGGTCGCCCCGCATGGTCTACCGCGTGGACGCGCAGACGGGCGCCGAGACGCTCGTCCGCGGCGTGGAGATGGTCGGCACGCCGCTCACCGCGGTGAACAAGATCATCGGCGCCAGCAAAGAGGTCGGTGTCTTCAACGGCTTCTGCGGGGCCGAGAGCGGCTACGTGCCGGTCAGCACCGTGGCCCCGGCCACGCTGTTCCGCGAGATCGAGCTGCAGCGCTCGCAGCGTCAGAAAGAGCGCATGCCCCTGCTGCCCGCGCCCTGGACGAAACCCGGAGCGCCCCGCCCGTGACGCTCCGCCTGCGCATGGCCGCCATCGTCGCCACCGCGGCGCTGATGGGCACCGTGCTCATCGTGCTGAGCTATCTGGTCGTCGCGCGCATGTTCGAGACGGCCGACCAGATCATCGACGAGGATCTGGCCCGCTCCCAGGGACGCGCGGCCATCCACGACGCCCTCGAGCGCGTGCGGCGCGCGCAGGACCGCATGGGCAACGGCCTGGCCATCGGCGCGCAGGGCGAGATCGTCCGGCAGATCGACGAGGTCCAGGGCCTGATCGACACCCACCGCCGGGCCATGCCCTCGCAGGGGCAGGGGAGCTACGACGACATGCGGGCGCTGCTCGGCGAGGTCCGGCAGGTCGCCGACGCCTGGCTGGAGCGCAACACGTCCGACCTGCGGGCCGTCGAGGTCCTGGCCGAGGGCCTGGAGCACCGCGTCAACACGGTGCACGGGCGCATGGACGACGTCCGGCTGCACTTCGCCGCCGTGAATCGCGCGCTGCCGCCGCCCATCGAGTCCCTCGTCCAGTCCGTGACGGAGCTGGTCTCGGCCATCGAGTCGGCGGGCTTCGACGAGGTCGCCACGCGGCGCCAGGCGCCGGATCGGATCCGCGGCCTCGTCGACCGGACACGCCGCAGCGTCGAGGGGGCGCGGGCCTACCCCACGGAGCCGGCCGTCCTGGCCCTGGTCGCGGGGCTGGCCGACGCCGCGGATCAGTTCGCCGATCTGAGCCTCACGGTCGTCTCGCGCGCCTCGGACCTGCAGAAAGGCGCCCGCGAACTGCGCGCGCGTCGTGACGACCTGCTTCTGCAGCTCGGCGCCGGCGCGGACACGCTGATCATCGACCTCGCCCGGGACGTCCAGCAGCGCCGCAGCGAGCTGGCCGTGCGCCGCTACAACCTGCTCTACGTGCTCGGCCTCGCCTGGCTCATCGGCCTGGCCATCCTGTCGGCGCTCGTGGTCGTCTTCGCCTCGGGGCTGGAGCACGACGTCGCCGAGCTGATGGACGTGGCCCGGGCCATGGAGCGCGGTGAGCTGGCCCCCCGCTCGCGCCTGGACCGCGCCACGCGCGAGCTCGCCGAGGTGGGGCGGGCCTTCAGCCGCCTGGCCGGCACCCTCGCCGCCGTGCGCGAGAAGCAGACGAGCTACAACCGCATCGTCACCGGCCTGAACCGGAACGTGTTCCTGCACGAGATCATGCGCGTCAGCCTCACGGAGCTCTGTCGGGCGACGCGCAGCAAGGCCGGCTGCGTGTACCTCAAGGTCACCGGACGCGACGAGCTCCTTCTGGCCGAGACCTACGCCATCCCGCGCGGCGCGGCGATGCCCGAGTTCGTCCGCATGGGCGAGGGCCTCGTCGGCGAGGTCGCCCGCAGCCAGGAGACGCTGATCACGGACGACCTGCCCCGCAGCACGCTGAAAATCGTCTCGGCCACCGTGGACGCCGAGATCGGCAGCCTCGCCCTGGTCCCCATCGTCTACAAGGACGAGCTGATGGGGGTCCTCGAGCTGGCCACGCTGCAGAAATTCGATAAAGATTCCGTGCACTTCGTGGAGGACGTCGTCTTCCAGATCGCCGTGGCCATCAACAACGCCCGGGCCATCGAGACGATCCGCACCAACCAGGTCGCGCTCCAGAACAAGACCATCGAGCTCGAGGAGCTCAACGCCGCGCTCGAGCACGCCAACGAGCTCAAGAGCGAGTTCCTGGCCACGGTCAGCCACGAGCTGCGCACGCCGCTCAACGCCATCATCGGGTTCTCCGAGCTGGTGCTGGAGACCGACCGCCACATCACCACGTCCACCCGCGAGAACCTGCAGAAGGTGCTGCGCAACGGCGAGAACCTCCTGTCCCTCATCAACGACATCCTCGACCTGTCCAAGATCGAGGCCCACCACATGGCCGTCGAGGGCACCGAGTTCGACCCCCGGCAACTGGTCCGCGAGGTCGTCGCCGACTTCGAGCCCGTGGCCGCCCGGAAGGCCATCGGCCTGCGCTGCGACACCGAGGACGGCCCGCCGCTCGTCCACCAGGACGTCGAGAAGCTGCGCCGCATCGTGCTCAACCTGGTCTCCAACGCGGTGAAGTTCACCGAGGTCGGCGAGGTGTCCATTCGCCTGTTCCGCGCCAACGACAAGCTCCGCATCGAGGTCCGCGACACCGGCATCGGCATCGAGGCGGACAACCTGGCCCGCATCTTCGAGAAGTTCCGGCAGGCGGACGGCTCGGTGACGCGGCGCTTCGGTGGCACGGGTCTCGGTCTGGCCATCACGAAGGAGCTCTGCCATCTGATGGGCGGCTCCGTCCGGGTCTTCTCACAGCCGGGGCGGGGGAGTACCTTCACGGTCACGCTGCCCACCCGCCTGCCGGGGCCCGGCGCGCTCCCCGACGACTCGCACAGCCTCGAGGTGGCCCTCTCGCCCACGCCATGATGCCGGACAGCCCCTCAGACGCGCCCGCCCCGCCCCCGGCGGCCACGACCCGCATCCGCGTCCTCGTCGTCGAGGACGAGCCGCCCGTGGTCCGCCTCGTCGAGGTGCTTCTGACGGCCGCAGGCTATGCGGTCGACGTGGCCAATACGGGCCAGGAAGCCATCCTGATGACCCACAACCACGTGCCCGCCGTGGTGGTGATGGACGTGATGACCCCGGAGCTCGACGGCCTCGAGGCCACGCGCTACCTGAAGGCGCGCTACGGCGCCGCCGTGCAGGTGCTGGTGCTCACCGCCCTCGATGGCCCGGACGCCGTGCGGCGCGCCGAGGCCGCCGGTGCCGAATACTTCGCCACCAAGCCGCTGAACGGGCGCGCGCTCGTCACGGTCGTGGGCCGCCTCGCGGCGCTCTCCCAGGCCATCTCCGACGCGGACGCCCCCGCCGAGCTGACCGCACGCGTCGAGCTGGCGCGCATGCTGATCGAAGCCGGCCACCTCGGCCTGGCGCGGAGCCACCTCGAGGCCGCCCGGAGCCTCGATCCCGACGCCCCCGAGGTGCGGGGACTCGCGGCGCGGTTCGTCGAGTGAACGCGGAGCTGCGGCTGCGCGCCGCCATGGCCGCGCACACCGGGCACGTCCGCGAGAAGCAGGAGGATGCGGCGCTCGTCCTCGAAGGCCTCGGTTTCGTCGCCGTCGCGGACGGCATGGGCGGTCACAACGCCGGGGACGTCGCCAGTCAGCTGGCCATCGAGGCGCTTCGCGAGCACTTCGACCACGTGGCCAATGGAACGCAACCCCGCGGCATTACTGGCTTTTTGCGCCGGCTCGGGGTCGGCAATCAGCCCGGCGTCGCCCTGACGGACGCCATCCGCACGGCCAATCGCCGCATCCTGGCCTCGGCCCGGCGCGACGTCCGCCAGCGCGGCATGGGCACCACCGTGGTCACGCTCTGGCTCTGCGCCGATCGCGTGCACTACGCTCACGTGGGGGACAGCCGGCTCTATCGCTCCCGGGGCGGCGAGCTCACCCAGCTCACCGAAGACCACTCGCTGCTGAACGAATACCTGCGCCTCGGCGTCATCGGCGCGAGCGAGGTCGCGACCTTTCCGCACAAGAACGTCATCGTTCGCGCCGTCGGGTTATCCCCCGGCCTGGACGTGGACGTAGGACAGGCGATGGCTCTCGCGGAGGATCGCTTTCTCTTGTGTTCCGATGGCTTGACCGATCTCGTCGACGACGCGACAATCGGCGCTTTGCTGGCCTCGGTGGACGATCCCGAAGCCGCGGCGCGCGAACTCGTCTCCCACGCTTTGAATGCCGGTGGCGTCGACAACGTCACCGCGCTCGTTGCCCATGTCTCCCCGCTTTCCAATCCAATCGCAACCGAACCGGTGCAAGAGGTAAAGGATGATGCAGCGCCTGTTGTCGTTGATTCTGGTGACTCTGCTTCTGCCGCTGAGCGCCGCGGCCGGTGAGAAATCATCGGCGGCCGTGCTCACGTTGAAGTCGACGGGGGCCGTCCCCGCACCGGTCCAGAAGCGGTTCGACCAGAAGCTCCGTGACGCCGTCAAAGGCCACGCGAACGTCGTCGACGCCGCCGCCGGCGAGAAGGTCGCCGAGGGTCGCTGCAACGAGAGCGCCTGCCTGAAGAAGGTCGCCGCGGCGACCAAGGCGCGGTTCGTCGTCTCCGGCCAGGTGAGCAACGCGGACGACATCTACAAGGTCTCGCTGACCCTGTACGACGACGCCACCGACAAGGTCACGGACGCCTCCCAGGAGTGCGAGCTCTGTGCCGCCGAGGAGGTCGACAAGTCGATCGCCACGGCCGTCGAGAGCTTCAAGGCCGCTTTCGCCGCCCCGCTCCCGCCCCCGCCCGCCCCCGAGGCCCCCAAGCCCCCGCCGACGACGGAGCTCACCATCACGAGCGATCCGGGCGGCGCCGAGCTGAACCTGGACGGCAAGCCCGCCGGCAAGACGCCCTACAAGGCGCCCGTGGCCCGCGGCAAGCACAAGGCCGTGATCACGCTCGCCGGGCACGTCACCGAGACGCGCGAGTTCGAGGTCGGCGACCGCCCGACGGCGCAAGAGTTCCTGCTGCAGGTCGTGGCCACGCCCGCCACCGCTGGCGGCGCAGCGACCGCGCCCGCCTCTCAGGCCGCGCCGGAGGCGCCCGTCGCCGAGCCCGCCAACCACCGCACGGCCGGCATCATCATGACGGTCATCGGGGCGGTGGCCATCGGCGCCGGCACGTACTTCATCAACCTCGACGGTCAGGTCACCTGCGCCGACAAGGGCCGCAAGGAGTGCCCGGACGTCTACACGACCAAGTGGGTCGGCGCCGCGGCGATGACCGTCGGCGGTCTCGCCCTCGGCTCGGGCGTCACGTTGCTCGTGCTCCCCAAGATCGACGCGCCGTCCGAGACCGACACGCCCGCGGGCGCGAACCGTCGTCGGCTGACGACGGGCCTGGTCTTCTCCGGCGCATTCTGAGTCCGCGCGGCGGTTTGCCCGCCGCGTCGAGTCTCTGCCGGTCGCGCTCCGGCCTGCGTTCACCGCAGGCCAGCGCACCCCGCCTCAGTTCCCCAGCTTCTTCTCGACGATCGCCAGGAACTTGGTCGCCTTCGCGTTGCCGGAGTCGATGGCCAGGGCCTTCTCCCACTGCGACTTCGCGTCCGCGTACTGCTCCAGCTTGAAGAAGTCCATGCCCAGGGCGACCCGGTACTCCGCGTTGCCACCCGCGAGCTTCACGGCGTTGCGGTGCGACTTGAGGGCGTCGGCGAACTTGGACTGCTGGAAGGCGACGTCGCCCAGGCCCGCGTGCGCGGCGGCGTTGCCGGCGTCCGCGGCGATGGCCTCCTGGAAGGCCTTCCGCGCATCGTCGTAGCGGGCCGCCGCCAGGGCGGCCTTGCCGTCGGCGACGAGCTTCTGGGGCGTCTTGGCGCCCGCCGGCGCTGCGGCGGCGGCCGAGGGCGGCGCGGCCGATGCAGGCGCGCGCGGATTGGCGGCGGCCACCGCGGGCTGCTTGGCGGCCTTCTCGGCGGCGGCCTTGTCCCGGGCGGCCTTGTCGGCGGCGGCCTTGTCGGCAGCGGCTTTGGCGGCAGCGGCCTTCTCGGCGGCGGCCTGCTCGCGGGCGGCCTTGTCGGCGGCGGCCTTGTCGGCGGCGGCTTTGGCGGCGGCGGCCTTGTCGGCGGCGGCCTTGTCGGCGGCGGCCTTGGCGGCGGCGGCCCTGGCGGCGGCGGCCTTGTCGGCGGCGGCCTTGATGGAGACGGACCTGGACCTAGAGGCTGACGTGATATCCTCTGGCACGGAGGTCGCCCTGGCGGGGGCTGCGGCGGCGCCGTCGATGGCCGGCGG
>CAINDO010000321.1 GCA_903847385.1 uncultured Myxococcales bacterium | reverse complement strand
GGGCGGCGACCACGGGGGCCAGCAGCGACACGCCGCCACAGGCGGTGCAGGTGAAGCCGAGGCCGCCGGGCACGGCGGAGAGCCCGGCGACTTCGATCAATTCTCGGCAGTGGGAGCATTCGACGCGCACGGGCGGATTCTGCAATGCAACGCGCCGGAGCGCGAGGGGGTCGGCGTGCCCGGGCCTATTCGGCGCTGAAATACACCGCGTCGATCAGCATCGAGTCGGCGCTGGTGCCGCTCCCGCCGCCGAGCACGAGCGCCACGGCCACGTTCGACGAATCGAGCCCGGCGGCCTCGAAGGCCGAGAGGGGGATGGCCAGGTCGTGCCACGCGCCGTCGTTGGCCCAGCCGAAGTCGCTGGCCACGACCTGCGCTTCGGCGCGCGCCGCGCTGCCCTCGGCGCCGCTCGTCATGCCGAGCTTCACCTCGCGGAACGCCGCGTCGCTCGAGCGCAGCGACACATGCAGGGTCGTGTAGATGCTCAGGTCGCGCGGTGTGTCCCAGTGAACGCCACCACCCCACCAGGGCGTGCCCGCGTGCACCAGGCGGTCGACCGATAGCCCCTCGCGCTGGCCGCGCCCCTCGGCCGTCAGCCCGAACGTGCCCTCGTACACATAGAAGTGCACGGTCACGTCGTCGACGATCACGGTCTCCGAGGCGCCGCCCTCGTAGAACAGACCGATCGACAGCCGCGGCTCGCCCTCGACCCAGGGGTCGGGGCCCTCGACGTAGTTCTCCGGCCGAGGATCCCCGGCGTCGAAGTGGAAGACCTCCTGGCTGTCGTAGTCGTCGGCGCCCGGGTCCGGGCGGCAGGCCGTCGTCGCGACCAGAGCGAGGCCGGCGAGACACAGGGTCGAGCGCATCCGCCGTGTCATGGGAGCTCCGCGCCGGCCGGGGTCGTGGGGGTGTCCGTCGGGGCCGGCTCGTCCTGGCCGATGTGGACGGCCTGCTCGCCCGCGTCCGTGGTCGGCACGAGCGCCCAGCCGCCCCGGGGGCGCTCGCCGAGCTCGACGATGCCACGATAGGCGGGGGTGGCGAGCCGGAACGGGATCGTGCCCGTATCGTCGAACGAGATCGACTCCGGGAACTGGTCGAGCACCGACTGGTAGCCCGCGACGGCCATCAGGCGGACGGTCTCGAGATCGTCCTGGTCGGCCTCGGCGGCGAGGTACACGGCCTTCAGCGCGGCCGCGGCGTAGTACTGGTGCTCGCCCGTGGGCTGCGTCGCCAGCGCCGTGGCCCAGGCGTAGAACGCCGCGACGGGCCCGCCGGCGGTCTGCACGCGCCACTTGGTCTCGGCGCCGATCCCGGCGACGAAGGGGTTGGCCTCGCAGTCCAGCACGGCCGTGCTCGGGTGGATGCCCATGGTGGGGTCGCAGAGCTCGAACTCGAGGTCCGTGACCCGCGCGCCGTAGATGTGTTCCGCGGGCTCGGCGCAGGCGCAGGGGAGCGCCCAGGCCAGGGCCGCGGCCGCCGCGCGTCGGTGTGAAGTGTGTCGCGTCATGTCACATCCCCAGGTGCATGTAGGTGCCGAACTCCCACTCGTGCGCGGTGGCGCCCGGGGCGGGTTTCTCGACCCGGAAGCCGGTGCTCTGGTCGTCCAGCGTGCGGTACTCGCCCCGCACGCCGAACCGCGCGTAGGCCTCGCCGAGCAGCCCGGAGAGCGCGCTCCACGACAGATCGCCGTACCACTGGAACGGGTAGGTCAGGTCGAAGTCCCGGTGGTAGTCGTAGGGACCCCAGTCGTCGAACTTCACGGTGTTCTCGACGCGCCAGCCGTTCCACTGCAGGGCGAGGGAGTCGCTGTTGCGCACGAGCGCGCGGCTCTTCGCGCCGCTGGCCTCGCCCTGGCCGACCATGGCATGCCCGATGATGCGCCACGCGCCGCCGGGCCGCGAGACGAACCGCGCCACCGCGTCCCAGGTGTCGTGTTTGCGCGGGGCCGCGCCGAAGGGCAGGAACTGACCGTCCTTGCTCACGTAGAACATGGAGTCGCGCGTCGTGTAGCGGTGGCGATACACACCGTCCAGCGAGGCGGCGAAGGCGGCGTCCTCGCGGAGGTCGTTGTCCCAGGCCCAGAACCATGTGTTCGGGGTGGGGTCGTAGACGAGCAGCACCTCCGCGGCGGCCTGCTCGCGGTTGTCGAGCACGGCGAAGGGGTCGTCCCGTGTGTTCCGCGGTCCCAAGGCCGGGTAGTAGATGCCGGTGGCGTCGCTCATGTGATCGCCCAGGGTGGGCAGCGGCCCCACGAGCGGCCGCTGGTACAGACCGTTCACCCCGACCTGGAACGGCGCCATGTGCACGAGCAGGCCGCCCAGCGTGTTCCACTGGTTGCCGCGGCCGCTCTCCTTGAGCATCCAACCGGCGAAGGTCAGCGTCTGGTCCGGCCCGGCGTCCGCGACCAGGCCCTTGTACGCGCCCTGGACGTACAGATTGTAGCGGCCGGCGGTCAGGCTGATCTTGGCCTTGCCGCCCAGCGTGTCCGCCCAGGCGACCTCGTCGGACAACAGATCCAGGCCGCTGTCCAGGTAGCCGCGGCCGTCGGTCTCGCGCGTCCAGCGGTAGCCCAGGCCCACCCGGTCCGAGCCGGCGAACAGACCGCCGAGCTCGAGCTTCAGGCCGCCCGTGGCGAACTCGGCGTGCAGTGTCGTGCGGCGCGTGCGGCGCTCGGGCACGGCGGTCGTGGACTCCGTGCGGCTCTTGCTGGCCAGGTCCTCCTGGTGCACGGCCGTCAGCGTCACCGGGCCGAACGGACGCCGATACTTGGCGATCACGGCCGGGTTGGCGCCCCAGTAGAGCTCGGGGCCGAAGGCGAGCTTGAGGCCCTCGGCGCCCTGCCGCCCCGTGAACTCCACGCCGCTCGGAGCCATGCCGTGATACCGGTCGAGATTGGGGCCGTAGTAGGCCTCGGGGTACAGGCCGAAGAAGTCGCCCTCGTAACCCCATTGACCGTGACCGACGCGGTAGAAGCCGTGCGCCTCGAACCAGCGCTCCTCGATCTTGAACTCGGCGCTGTGGATCGCGACACGGTCGAGGCCGTCGAGCTCCACCGGTTTGCCGGCTTCACCCTGCACCGTCACGCGCTCGCCGCGGTTCTCGTAGAAGATCTCGTCGAGCCGGTTGGTCGGCACGTTGCCGAGCACGTTGAGCACGACCTCGCCCCAGATGCCCGGGGCGGGGCGCGTCTCGACTCCGAGATACATGGACTCCAGGTGGTCGAACTGGGCGTCCGTGCCGCGGGCCGTCTGCGGCGAGCCGACGGAGGTGAAGGTCTCCAGCTCCAGGCGCAGGCGGCTGACGCGGAACCGCTCGACCTCGTCGAGGCGCGCGTCGGCCCGGTCGGCCAGGTACGGTGCCAGGAAGTCCCGGGGGGCGAGCGCGCCGAAGTGTTTGCGGATGACCTCGAGGGTGGTCGTGTCGGCGTAGGGATCGAGCTTGAACGCCGCCGCGAGCAGGTAGTACGCCGCGCGCGGCCGCAGAGTGTATTGCCCGCTCGCGTCCGGCGGGTCCTTCGCCGTGATGCCGAACCACTCCTCGTTGATGTTGTTGGCACCCGGCGTGAGGTCCAGGGGGTAGCCGCCGTTCGCCCACGTGGCGATGGTGTCGTGTTTGTCCAGGCCCTCTTGCTGCAGGTGTTTCCACCAGCCATCGCTCCACTGGAAGATGAGACCGCCGATGGCGTTCCCCTCGCGGCCCTTGCCGGCGGACTGCTCGTAGATCTCCTGCCACTGGCCGTGCAGGTACCAGGCCTGCATCAGCGGGTCTTCCCGGAGCGCGCGGGCGTCGTAGGCGTCGGCGCCGAACTCGGTGAACATCACCGGCTTGCCGAGCTTCGCCTTCACCACCTCGAACAGATCCCGGGCGGACGCGCCGCGGTACACATTGGTGCCGAGCACGTCCAGGTTGGGGCAGTGTTTCGCGATGAGGTCGATGTAACCCAGATCGCCGTTGGCGATGGACACGGGCCGCCCGTGCGGGTCCGCGGCGTGGATCTCGTCGATCAGCTCACCCATGAGCGAATACAGGGGCGTGGCCCGCGCGGTGTCCTGCTGCTCCGTGGGCAGGTTCTCGGCCTCGAACGAGGTCCAGTGCAGGCCGTAGTTGTTCTCGTTGCCCAGCAGCCACATCAGCATGCCGCGCGTGTCGCGGTACTGCGCGACCATGGCGGCGACCTCGGCCTTCAGCGCCGCGCGGGTGCCCGCGTCGCCGTAGTCCGTGTTGGCCAGCCACGCGCCGTTCACCAGCGTGCCGTAGCGGCCGACGGTGTGATTCACGATGGTGTAGATGCCATACGTGTCGTGGATGTAGGTGATCCACTCGGGCGGGATGCCCGTCGACTGGCGGATCGCGTTGACACCCATGCGCTTCAACAGACCCATCTCGCGTTCGAGCGCGGTCTTGATGAACTCGGGCGGCTTGCCCCAGAAGTCGTAGGCGTAGTTCTCGCCGATGGGGATGAGATCCCAGTTCATGCCGAAGACCATGAACGGGCGCTCGTTCACCACCAGGCGGAGGCCGTCGGGGCCCTGCGCCACGCGCACCCGCTCCACGGCGTTGGGGTCGAGGGCGGGGGCCGGTGCGGTCGCAGGCGCGGGCGCCGGTTCACTCGCAGGCGCGGGCGCCGGTTCGGTCGCAGGCGCGGGCGCCGGTTCGGTCGCAGGCGCGGGCGCCGGGTCGGTCGCTGGCGCGGGCGGGGCGTCTTGCGCGAACGCCGGCCCGGCGGCCAGCGCGGTGACGACGAGCAGGCGCCTCATGACTCGAGCCCATGGGCCGCGATGACCCGGCTGTACAGATGCGCGCTGTCCTTGGGGATGCGGACCTGTGTCTCGTAGTCCACCCACACCAGGCCGAAGCGTTTCTCGTAGCCCCAGGCCCACTCGAAGTTGTCCATCAGCGACCAGGCGAAGTACCCCTGCAGGGGCACGCCGGCGTCCGTCGCGTCCAGGCAGGCGGCGAGGTGGGTCTCGAAGTAGCGCGTCCGCTCCACGTCCCGCACGTGGCCGTCGGCGTCCGGCGCGGTGGCATAGGCGCAGCCGTTCTCGGTGATGTAGAGGGCCGCCGGGGCGTAGTCGCGCTGCACGCGTTTCAGCAGCGCCGTCAGCGCCTGCGGGGCGACCTCCCAGTCCATGTCCGTGCGCTCGCCGGTGGCGAAGACGGTGCGCGGCGCGTTCTCGCTCTCGGGCACGGAGTCACTTCGAATCACCGCGCGCGAGTAGTAGTTGATGCCCAGGAAGTCCGTCGGCGCGGCCATGGCCTCGAGATCGCCGGGCCGCACGAAGTCCAGCTCCGCGGCCGGGATGCGCCCGAGCCGCGCGTAGTCTTCGATCACATCGCGCGGGTAGCCCTTGCCATACACCGGATCGAGGAACCATCGGTTGAAGAAGCCATCGAACGCCCGCGTGGCGTCCGCGTCCGCGGCGCTCGGCGAGGCCGGCTCGGCGGGGCACAGGTTCACGACGATGCCGACCTTCGCGCCCGCGCTGTGGGCGCGGATGACGGGCACGGCCTGCCCGTGGGAGAGCATCACGTGATGGGCCGCGCGCAGGGCCTCGCCCCAGTTTTTGTGGCCGGGGGCCTGCTCGCCGGTCATGTACCCGAGCATCGAGATGCACCAGGGCTCGTTGTGCGTGATCCAGTGTTTCACGCGGTCGCCGAGCCGCGCGGCCACGACGGCGGCGTACTCGACGAAGGCATCGCCCGTCTCGCGCGCCGGCCAGCCGCCGGCCTGGGACAGCACCTCGGGCAGGTCCCAGTGGTACAGCGTGACCCAGGGCTCGATTTTCCGCTCCAGGAGCCGGTCGACGAGCCGGTCGTAGAACGCCAGCCCGCGCGGCTCCACGCGACCGCGGCCCTCGGGCAGGATGCGCGGCCAGGCCACGGAGAAGCGGTACGCGCGCAGGCCCAGGTCGGCCATCATCGCGACGTCCTCGGGCATGCGGACGTAGTGTTCGCAGGCGCGGCGGCCGTCCGTGGCATCGTGGATGCGCCCGGGCTCGGCGCAGAACGTGTCCCAGATGGAGGCGCCGCGGCCGTCGGCCTCCGTCGCCCCCTCGATCTGGAACGACGAGGTCGCGGCGCCGAAGAGAAAGCCCTCTGGGAATCGACGGAATGACACGTTCAGTCTCCGTGGGAGGTGGCGGGCGGGGCGGTCCGCGTCGCCCCGGGGGCGGCGGCCAGCAGTTGTCGGGTGTAGGGGTGCTGCGGCGCGTCGACGATCTGCGCCGTGGGGCCGGCCTCGACGATGCGCCCGCCGGACAGCACCAGGATGCGGTCCGCCAGGAACCGGGCGCTCGCCAGGTCGTGCGTGATGAGCAGGAGCGAGATGCCGCGGGTGTCGCGCAGCTGCCGCAACAGCGCCAGCACACCCATGCGGATCGACACATCGAGCATCGAGGTCGGCTCGTCCGCGATCAGCAGCTCCGGCTGTGGCGCGAGCGCGCGGGCGATCGCCACGCGCTGCCGCTGCCCGCCCGAGAGCGCGTGCGGGTACAGGGCGGCGTACTCCTCCGGCGGCGAGAGGCCGACCTGCGCCAGGAGCGCGTGCACGGCGGGGCGCAGCTCGGCGCCGGACGCGCGCCCGTGCAGCTCGAGCGGCCGCTCCAGGTGGTGCGCGAGCGTGTGCACGGGGTTCAGCGAGCCGAACGGATCCTGGAAGATCATCTGCACGCGGCGGCGGTAGGCGCGGCTCGCGCCGCGGGGCTCGCGGACCAGCACGTCCTCGCCGTCGAGGCACAGCGCGCCGGCCTCCGGTGTGTCCAGGCGGGCGATGAGCCGCGCGATGGTCGACTTGCCGCTGCCCGACTCGCCGACGAGCGCCACGATCTCCGCGCGCCCGACCTGGAAATCCACGGCGTCGACGACGGTGCGCACGGCGCCGCGGGCCAGCGTACCGCCGGCGGCGAAGCGTTTGGTCAGGCCGCGGACCTCGAGCAGCGGTGTCATCGGGCGGCCTCCCCGGCGTGGTGGCATGCCACCAGATGCCCCGGCGCGAGGGCGCGAACGGCGGGGTTCTCGGCCACGCAGGCGGCGGTCGCGGCGGGGCAGCGGGGGTGGAACCGGCAGCCCGTGGGCGGCGAGCGCAGGCTCGGCGGCGTGCCCTCGATGGCCCGGACCTCGGAGAGCGAGCCATGGAGCGAGGGAAACGCGTGCAACAGACCGCGCGTGTAGGGGTGTCCCGGGTGCGCCGCCAGCGCGGCCGTCGGCGCCAGCTCGGCCAGGCGCCCGGCGTAGAGCACGCCGATGCGGTCCGCGAGCTCGAGCATCAGCGGCAGGTCGTGGGTGATGAACACCATCGCGAAGCCCAGGCGGGCGCGCAGCGATACCAGCTTCTCCAGGATCGCGCGCTGCACGACGACGTCGAGGGCCGTCGTCGGCTCGTCCAGGATGACCAGGCGCGGCTCCAGGGCGAGGGCGAGTGCGATGCCGACCCGCTGCCGCATGCCCCCGGAGAGCTGGTGCGGGAAGCTGCGCAGGTTCACCGGGTCGAGATCCACCAGCGTCATCAGCTCGCGGGCGCGGGCACGCCCGGCCTCGGCGGGGCGACCGTGGGCCCGGAAGGTGTCTTCGAAATGTTCGCCCACCGTCAGCACCGGGTTCAGCGCGTCCATGGCCGACTGGAACACGATGCTGATGTCCCGCCACCGCAGCGCACGCAGCGCGTCTTCGGGCATCGCCAGCAGGTCCTGCCCGGCGAAGTGCACGCTGCCCCCGCGGATGACCGCCGGCGGGCGCAACAGACGCAGGATCGCGAACGCCAGCGTGGACTTGCCGCAGCCCGACTCGCCGGCGAGGCCCAGGATCTCTCCGGGGTACACGTCCAGCGACAAGGCATCCAGAATGCGGACGTCCCCGGCGGCGTCGATGTATTCGACGACGAGGTCGCGCACGGAGAGCAGGGGCGCGGCGGCGGTCGTCATCGCCCGCCCTCCGCCGGCGGCAGGTACGGCGTCGAGTCGCCGGGCGTGCGGCCCGCCGCCTTCAGGGCGCGGCGCCAGGCGCGGTCCACGCCCAGGCGCGGGTTGGTCAGCTCGTCCAGGCCGTAGTTCAGCAGCGTCAGCCCGAAGCCGACCAGCGCGAGACACAGGCCCGTGGGCACGAAGGTCCACCACGAGCCCGTCAGCAGGGCGGCGTCGTTGGTGGCCCAATACAGGTTGGTGCCCCAGGTCACGCGGCTCACGTCGCCGAGGCCCAGGAACTCCAGGCCCACCGACGCGCCGATGGCATAGGTGGCCGTGCCCACCGCGCAGGACACCCAGAGCGAGGTCATGTTCGGCAGGATCTCGCGCAGCATGATGCGCGCGTGGCCCTCGCCGGACACCACGGCAGCGGCCACGAAGTCCTTGTGCCGCAACGAGAGCGTCTGCGCGCGCAGCACGCGGGCCGTCCACGCCCAGCCCGTCAGCGTGAGCACCGCCACGATGCTCAGCGGCCCCGGCGGCAGCCACGCCGCGAGCACGATGGCCAACGGCAGGCCCGGGAGGACCAGGAACACGTTGACCAGCAGGCTCAGGGCGTCGTCGACGCGACCGCCGAAGTACCCGGCCGTCACGCCCACGAGCGCGCCCAGGGCCGTGACGAGCAGGCCCGTGGCCAGTCCGACGAAGAGCGACATGCGCGTGCCCACGACGGTTTGCGCCAGGACGTCCTGCCCCTGGCCCGTGGTGCCGAACCAGTGGTCGGCGCCCGGCGGCAGGAGCGGGCGCGCCAGCATCTCGGTGGGGTCGGCTACGAGCAGCGGCCCGACCAGGGCGACCAGCACGAAGAAGAACAACAGGCCCGCCCCCACGCGTGCGGGGCCGCTGCGCCCCAGGGCGGACGCGACGAGCGCGGCGCCGGCCCTCACCGGATCCTCGGATCGAGCATCATCGTGACCACATCGACGATCCAGTTGGCGGCCAGCACGGCCAGCGTGATGGCCAGAAAGATGCCCTGCATCAGCGGGTAGTCCTGCGTGCGCACGGCCTGCAGCAACAGGTAGCCCTGCCCGGGGTAGGCGAAGACGATCTCGGTCAACAGCGAGCCGCCGAGCACGAACCCGAGCGCCATGCCGAAGCTCGTCACGCTGGGCAGAAGCGCGTTGCGGGCCGCATAGCGCCACATGATCGTGCGCGGCGCGAGGCCGCGGGCCCGGGCGTAGAGGATGGACTCGCCCCCCAACACCCCGAGCATGGTGTTTCGCATCGAGAGCATCCAGCCGCCGAGCGTGACCAGGACGATCGTCGAGGCCGGCAGGAGGCCGTGCCGCACGACGTCGACCAGGAACGTGAGGTCCCAGCCGGGCTCCAGATCGCTGCCGTAGGCGTGCCGCACGGGGAACCAGCCCAGCGTGTAGCCGAAGAGCCAGAGCGCGGCCATCGCCAGCCAGAAGTAGGGGAACGCGCCCAGGAACGACAGGATCGGCGGCAGGATCGCGTCCAGGCGCCCGCCGCGCCGCCACGCCGCGAGCACACCCAGGAGCGTGCCGAGCGCGAAGCTGAAACACACGGCGGTGCCCGCGAGCAGCAGCGTCCAGCCCAGGCCCGTTCCGATGACTTCGGAGACCGGGCTGGGGAAATAGGCCACGGAGAGGCCCAGATCGCCGGTGAACAGGTGCCCGAGGTACGTGCCGTACTGCGTGAGGAGCGGCGCGTCCGTCAGGCCAAATGACGCCTTGAGCGCGTCCAGGGCCTCGGGCGCGAGGCGACCCTGGAAACGAGCGAAGATCGTCGTGGCCGGATCGCCGGGCATCATCCGCGGGATGGCGAAGTTCAACGTGATCGCGAACCACGCGGCCACGAGATAGAACACCAGGCGGCGGAGGGCGAAGGCCATCAGGGCACCGGCCGCAGGCGGGTCAGCACGAGCAGGGACTCGGGCTGCGCGAAGGGCGACAGGCGCGCGTAGGGGTCGAGCTCCGAGGGGAACCCCGTGAACCGCCGCGTGCTGCAGGTGCCCCACGAGGGGTTGGGGAACAGCGGGATCGCCGGGACCGTGGCCACGAAGCGCCGCTGCAGCGCGTGCACGATGCGTTGCTGGGCCTGCGGGTCCGTCTCCGTGCGGAAGGCCTCGAACAGGGCCAGGCTCTCCGGGTCGCCGAAGCGGTGCCAGTTGCCCGGCGAGGCCTTGCCCACGGGGGCGACCGACTCGGGGTTCATCAGCCAGAAGTAGAAGTCGTAGGGTGTGGGGCCCTCGTCCGACCAGCCCACGGAGAGGTCGAACTCGCCCTTCTGCACGCGCTCCGACCACGCGCCGAACTCGAACGTGCGCAGGGTGGTCTGGATGCCGAGGGCCGTGAGGTCGCGCGCGATGACCTGCGCGCTGCGGACCCAGTCGGACCAGCCGCCCACGACGTCGATGGTGTAGGTCAATGGCTGGCCGTCGCGGCCCAGGCGGCGACCGTCCGGCCCGGCGCGCAGACCCGCGGCGTCCAGCAGGGCGGCGGCCGTGGTCGGATCGTGGCCCACGAACGACTCGGGCGAGTCGTCGAGCGTGGCGTCGCGCCAGCGGTCGTAGCGGGCGGAGAAGGCGACGGTGTTGGCCGGCCGCGTATAGCCGTACATGCCGACCTCGACCACGCGCTCGCGGTCAATGGCCAGGCTCAGGGCGCGGCGGACGCGCGGATCGTCGAAGGGCGGGCGGGTGGTGTTCGCGTACAGGAAGACCATGGCGCCCACGGGCGGCGCCCAGCTGTGGAAGTGCGCCGGGTCGCGCCCGACGAACGTGCGCTCCACGGCGGGCACGAAGTCGCCGGCCCAGTCGACCTCGCCGTTGATGAGCGCCAGGTTGGCGGCGTCGTTGCCGGGGAACGCCGGCTGCCGAATCGCCGTGACCGCCGGCAGACCGCCCCAATAGTGCGGATTGCGGCCGAGCTCGAAGACCTGGTTCTTGAACACCCGGACCTCGGTGAACGGCCCCGTGGCGACGGGCTCGGGGTTCGTGAAGGTCAGCGGGTCGGCGAGGCGCCCGAAGACGTGCTCCGGCACGATGGGGGTGAGCGCCAGGCCATGCAGCGCAGGCACATGCGGCGTGCGCAGGTGGAAGGTCACGTGCTCGGCGTCGTCGAGCGTGACGCGGTCGAGGCGCTTCCAGGTCCCGCCGGAGTCGAGCGCCGGGTAGCGCCGCAGGAAGTCGAACGTGAACGCGACGTCCGCCGCCGTCATGGGCGCCCCGTCCGACCAGCGCACGCCGCGGCGGATCGTGAAGGTCAGGCCGGTGGCGCCGGGGTGCCACGTGTACCCCGTGGCCAGCCAGGGCACGTACTCGCCCTTCACGGAGTTGAACACGAGCATCGGCTCGTAGATGCCGCCCGTGGTCGGCCAGCGCGCACCGCCGCCCGCCGCCAGGGGGTTGAAGTTGCGCACCCACGCGCTCTGCTTGTCCACGGACACCACGAGCACGCCGGGGGCCGGGCCGTCGGACGCGCGGGTGCAGGCCAGGGCGGCCAGGCTCAAGAGCGCCGCGGCGACGGGGCGCTGGGTCATGGCGCCTCGGCGGCGTAGACGCGCACGTAGTCGACGGTCAGGGTCTGCGGGAAGTCGACGTCCAGCCCGACGGGGCCGACGAACGAGCCGCCCACGGCCAGGTTCAGCAGGATGAAGAAGTCGTGATCGTAGACCCACTTCGCGCCGGGCGGCAGGTCCGCGGGCGTGACCTCGTGGTAGGCCAGATCGTCGATGAAGTAGCGGATGCGGTCGGCGCTCCACTCGATGGCGTAGAGGTGGAAATCCTCGTTCAGGTTCGTGCGCGACACGGGCTGTCGCCGGCCGATGTTGTCGGCGCCGCTGTACCCGGGGCCGTGGACGGAGCCGATCACGAACGAGGGCTCCTGACCGCGGTACTCCACGATGTCGATCTCGCCGCAGGCGGGCCAGCCGACCGTCTCCAGATCGTCCCCGAGGAGCCAGAACGCGGGCCACAGACCGGCGCCGACGGGCATCTTCAGGCGCGCCTCGAAGCGGCCGTGCGTCTGCGAGAACAGCCCCTGCGTGGAGAGTCGGGCCGAGGTGTACGCACGCCCCTGGTAGGGCTCGCGGCGGGCGGTGATGACGAGCTTGCCGTCGCCATCGAGGCCGGCGTTCTCGGGGCGGTCGGTGTCGAACTCGAGCTGGTCGTTGCCCCAGCCGTCGCCGCCGATCTCGGGGCGCCAGCGCGCCGGGTCCGGTGTCGTCCCGGCGGGGCCGTCGAATTCGTCGTGCCACGTGAGCGTCCATCCGGGCAGGTCCGGCACCGTGCTCGCCGTGCCCCCGGCGCCCTGATCCGCACCCGGGTCCACGGGGTCCGGGTCGTCCGGCGACGACTCGCCCCCGGCCCCCGCGTCGCCCGGCCAGGCGCCCGCGGAGTCCGGACCGCAGGCGGGCACGAGCAGGGCGGCGAGGAGCCCGGCGAGGGGGCGCAAGGGCGTCATGCGGAGAGCCTCCCGTGGCCGAGCGGGAGCAGCTCGGGCCGGGCCAGGACCTCGGCCAGCAGGGCCGTGGCGGCGCCCAGTGCGATGTTCGATTGGCCCAGGGCGGTGATCACCACGGGCGTCTCGCCCAGCTCGGGCCAGAGCGTGTGTCGCCGCAGGTGCGTGCGCACGGGCTCGAGCAGGTGGGGCCCCAGGAGCGAGAGCTGCCCGCCGAGCACGATGCAGGCGGGGCTCAGGAGGTTCAGGAGCGTGACCAGCGCCGTGCCGAGCGCCTGGGCGATCTCGGCCGTGATCTCCAGGGCCAGCGCGTCCCCCGCGTGGGTCGCCTTGACGAGCCGGTCGACGCTGGGCGGGTACTCGGCGAGCAGGCTCTCGGGCCGCGTCCGCACGCCGGCCTCGATGCGCGCGCAGACCGCGACGGAGCCGATGTGGCGCACGAGGCATCCGCGCTGACCGCAGGCGCACGGCGGGCCCTCGGGGCCGAGCGTGACGTGGCTGAACTCGCCGGCGACGCCGTGGGCGCCGCGGTGGATCCCGCCGTTGAGGATGTGTCCGGCACCCACGCCCATGCCCAGCTTGACGAAGGTGAGATCCTGGCCGGCGCGGCCCGCGCCCCACCACTGTTCGGCGATGGCGCCGAGGTTGGCGTCGTTGTCGATCACCACCGGCAGGTCGAAGCGCGCGCGCAGCGCGTCGGCGAGGTCGATGTCCGCCCAGGCCGGCAGGATCATCGGCGCCAGGCGCCCCGGATGGGCCGGATCGACGGGGCTCGGCACCGCGACGCCCAGGCCGGCCAGGCGGGTGCGGGGCATGCCTGTCTCCGCGAGGCAGGCGTCCACGAGCGTCTCGAGCTGTGCGAGCGCGCCGGGCGGATCGGACCGGACGTCGAACCGCACGTGCCGCCAGGCGACGACCCGGCCGTGCAGGTCCGTGAGCGCGCAGGCGACGTGTGTGGCGCCGAGGTCGATGCCCGCGATCAGGAAGGCGTCGTCCCGCCAGCGCAGCAGGATCGGGCGCCGCCCGCCGCTCGAGGTGCCTTCGCCGGTCTCGTCGACCAGGCCGGCGTCGATGAGCTCGGCCACCAGCGACGAGACCGTGGAGCGGCTCATGCCGGTGCGGCGCGCGAGCTCGGCGCGCGACAACTCCCTCGCCTGCCACACGAGCTGCAGCATCATCGTGCGGTTCTGGGTCCGCATGCCGGCCACGTCGATCGATGCCGATTGGAACTTCACCGCGCCACCCCCCTCACTCCCACTTCAAGTCGTCCACCTGGAAGACCACGGGCGCTGCCGCCTCGTTGGCCGACCAGGTGAAGGCGCCCACGACCTCGTCGTAGACGACCTCGGCCAGCGGGATGGTGTAGCGCGTCGGCGTGGTGGTGAGAACCTGCGTCGGGCCCTGTACGGCGAATCCGTCCGCGTCGGCCATGCCGGCGCCGAAGGTCACGCGCTCGCCGCCGGCCGCGCCCCAGGCCAGGAACGAGACCTGCGTGGCCCCGGGGGCGATGGAGAGGCCGGGCAGGGTGCCCCAGTTGTTCTCCGGGTATTGCCAGAAGACCCCCGCCCAGCCCACGGCGCCCGGGGTCCAGGTGAACCGGCGGCACAGGCCCACGGCCGCGGCGTTGCCGCGCGCGGCGCACTCCTCCACCGCGATGCCGCCGGGGCGCTCGCCGTCCCCCATGAAGCCGGAGGGCGACCAGTGGTCGTCGATCGCGACGGGCAGGGGCAGGGCGCCGCCCGCGGGCAGGTCGGGCAGGCCCGTGGTGTCGTCCGTCCACGCGATGTCCGCCACGTGGAGCGTGACCGGGCCGGGCGCGTCCCCGGCCACCCAGGAGAAGCCGCCGACGACGTCGCCGTAGGTCGCGCCGCGCAGATCGATGCGGTAGCGCGTGGGCTCGGCGGCGAGCGTCACACCGGCGACGCCGCGCGTGAACCCATCGACCTCGTCGCTCAGGCCGACGTTGAAGCTGACGACCTCGCCGCCCGCGGCGCCCCAGGCCAGGAACGAGACCTGCGCGGCGCCCGGCGGGACCGGGAAGCCCGGCAGGCCATCGGCGCCGCCCCAGTTGCCCTCGGGGTACTGCCACCACACGCCGGCCCAGCCGGCCTCGCCCGGGGTCCAGGTGAAGCTGCGGCACAGGCCGCGCGCGGCCTCGGGCAGGGCGCACTCGCCCACCACCACGCCGCCCGGTGCGGCGCCGTCCCCCATGAAGCCGCTGGGCACGTACACGTCGTCGACGAGGAGGGGCAGGGTGTCGCCGGGACCACCCTGTCCGCCGGAGCCGCCGCCGCCCGCGCCGCCCTGAGCCTCGCCGCCGGTCGGGGGGGGCGTGCCGCCGCCGGTGGGCGCACCACCGCCGCCGTGGCCGCCGGGGGCCTGACCGCCT
>CAINDO010000320.1 GCA_903847385.1 uncultured Myxococcales bacterium | reverse complement strand
GTGCCACTCGGCGGAGTCCGGGTCGGCGGTGGCCACGAAGGTCGGCTCGCCGCCCATCGTCAGGCGCACGTCGTCGGCGACGAGTCGCGCGTCCACGGCGTCCCCGGCGGCCAGGATGGCCTGCCACTCGGCCTCGGCGTAAGGCGCGGTGACCCGGGGCGTCTCGACGACGCGGCGCAGGACCATCTCGTGGTGGAACTCGACCTTGCACTTGTCCAGGCCGCCCGTGACGGGCGCGGCGCTGCCGGGCTCGGGCGAGCAGGCCAGGGGGATGTGTCCCTCGCCGGCGAGGAGCCCGGAGGTGGGATCGAGGCCCACCCAGCCGGCCCCGGGCAGGTAGACCTCGGCCCAGGCGTGCAGATCGGTGAAGTCGGCCGTCAGCCCCGGCTGCGGCGGGCCGTCCGGCACGAGCTGAATCAGATACCCGCTGACGAACCGGGCGGCCAGGCCCATGTGTCGCAGCACGTTCACCAGCAGCCACGCCGAGTCGCGGCACGAGCCGCTGCGCTTCTCCAGCGTCTCCTCGCACGTCTGGACGCCGGGCTCCAGGCGGATGACATAGCGAACGTCCTCGAGCAGCGCGCGGTTCACCTCGACGAGCTTGTCGACGATCTGTTGCGGCGTCGTGGGCAGGGCGTCCAGCCAGGCGCGCAGCCGCGGCCCGGCGGGCTCGACCTCGCGGAACGGGCGCAGCTCGCGGGCGAGCGCGGTGTCGTACTCGAAGGGCCACTGCTCGGCGGCGGGCTCCAGGAAAAAGTCGAAGGGGTTGACCACGGCCATGTCGGCCACGAGGTCGACCTCGACCCGGAAGTGTGTCACGGGCTCGGGGAAGACAAGCCGCGCGAGCCAGTTGCCCTGCGGGTCCTGCTGCCAGTTGAGAAAGTGCCCCTCGGGCTCGATCCGCAGGCTGTAGGCCAGCACGGGCGTGCGGCTGTGGGGCGCGGGGCGGAGGCGAACGACCTGGGGGCCCAGGTTCACGCGGCGGTCGTAGTGATACTCGGTGACGTGTCGCAGCGCGACGTGCAGGGCCATCTCGCCTCAGCTCTCGTGGTCGATCGGGGCAGTCATCACGGGCGTGCGCTCCGTGGCGGGGGCGGCCTTGACCGGCGGCGGTGCGCCCGCGCGGGCCGTCATGTCGGGGAGGGACGGATCGAAATAGTCGCGGTGCAGCCCGGCGCAGACCTCGGAGATCTGCTCGATGACCGACGTGAGCAGCGCGTGGATGCTGTCCTCGAAGAGCAGCGGCTCGGTGTATCCGGCGACGGTGGCCCGCAACTGGTCGAGGGCGGCCAGGCTGGGCTGCGCGGCGGGCCGGCCGGACTCGCGCGGCGAGATGCGGCGGCCGATCAGGCAGGCCTCGTCCAGGCAGTAGCGCACCGAGCGCGGGAACGTGCGCTCGAGCACCAGGAACGCGGCCACGGAGCGGCCCGTGGGCAGGCCGCGGTTGCGCTTGGCGAAGGGCTCGCGCGCCGAACACGAGGCCAGGAGCATGTTCCAGCGGGCGAGCTCCACGGCGGTGCCGGCGCGTTTGGACTCGGCGTCCAGGGTGTGATGCCGGGTGTCCAGCGTGCGCGCCGTCTGTCCCGCGCGCTCCAGCAGCGCGCCCAGGCCCATGAAGTGATGCGGCTCCTCGCGCAGCAGCGTCGACTGCGACAGACCCCGGAACTGGTCGACCAGGATCCGCACCTCGCGGTAGAAGGCGTCGCGGTCCTTCTTGAACAGGCGCTGGGCGGGGCCGCGGTCGAACCACTGCCAGCCGCCGTTGACGACCTCCCACATCTCCAGCGAGATGACCTCGCGGATGTTGCGGGCGTTCTCGCGCGCCCAATACAGGGACGACCGCAGCGACACCGGCGAGCGCTCGTCCCAGGTGAAGTAGGCCTCCACGGCGTCGCCCTCGGGGACGTCGCTGCGCAGGTGTTCGGCCAGACGCTCGCGCTCGCCCGAGATGATGACGATGGGCAGCCAGCGCTCCTCGCGCGGCAGCTCGACATCCAGCACGAAGATGCGGTTCACGCGCAGCAGGCGCGCCATCGCGTCCAGGCGCTCGACGTAGCGGCCCAGCCAGAAGCAGTGTTCGGCGACGCGGCTGATCACGTGTCCTCCTCGTTGGATGCGCCGAGCACCCAGGTGTCCTTCGAGCCGCCGCCCTGCGACGAGTTGACGACGTACGAGCCCTCGCGAAGGGCCACGCGGGTCAGGCCGCCGGGCAGGACCCAGGGGTCGCCGCCGTGGCCGGTGATGACATAGGGGCGCAGGTCCACGCGGCGCGGCGCGATGCCGTTCTCACAGAGCGTGGGGCAGGTGGAGAGCTCCACGCGTGGCTGCGCGATGTAGCCCCGCGGGTTGGCCTCGATGCGCTGCGCGAACTCGGCGCGTTCTTCGGTGGGGGCCTGTGGCCCCATCAGCATGCCGTACCCGCCGGACGCGTCCACGGCCTTGACCACCATGCGGTCCAGGTTGGCCAACACATGGCGGCGGTGGTCGTCCCGGGCGCACAAAAACGTCTCGACCTGCCCGAGCAGCGGCTCCTCGCCCAGGTAGTAGCGGATCATGTCCGGCACGAAGGGGTAGACGGCCTTGTCGTCGGCCACGCCGTTGCCCAGGGCGTTGGCGAGCGTGACGTTGCCGGCGGCGTAGGCCTCGAACAGACCGCGCACGCCCAGCATGCTGTCCGAGCGGAAGACCGCCGGGTCGAGGAACTCGTCGTCGATGCGGCGATAGATCACGTGCACGGGCTGCGGGCCGCGGGTGGTCTTCACGTACACGCGCTTGTCGTGGACGAAGAGATCCGAGCCCTGCACCAGCTCCGAGCCCATGCGGCGGGCCAGGAAGCCGTGCTCGAAGTAGGCCGAGTTGTAGGGGCCCGGCGTGAGGACCACCAGCCGCGTGTCGTCCGCCGCCACCGGAGACAGGCTCGCCAGCGCGTGCGAGAGCTGCATGGGGTAGGCGTCCACCGCGTACACGCCGCTGGGCGAGAAGACGCCGGGCAGGATGCGCTTGAGCATCTGCCGGTTCTCGAGCACGTACGACACGCCGCTGGGGCAGCGCAGGTTGTCCTCGAGGACCAGAAAACGGCCGTCGCCGTCGCGCACGAGGTCGATGCCGGCCACGTGCACGAAGACGCCGCCGCGGGGCATGATCCCGTGCACCTGGGGCAGGTAGCCCTTCGAGGCCAGGACCAGGTCGCGGGGCAGCACGCCGTCGTTCAGGATGCGCTGCGGGCCGTAGATGTCCGCCAGGAAGAGGTTGAGCGCGCGCATGCGCTGCACGAGGCCGCGCGAGAGCGAGCGCCACTCCTCGCCGGGGATGACCCGGGGGATGAGGTCGAAGGGGAAGATCTTCTCGACGCCGCGGTTGTCCGAGTAGACCGAGAACGTGACGCCGCTCTGCAGGAACAGCGTGTCCGCCGCGCGCTGGCGGGCCCGGAGCTCGGCCCCGCCCAACGCCTCGAGGCGCGCGACGACGTCCGCGATGGCCGGGTGCGGTCGCCCGCTGGCGGCGAAGAGCTCGTCGTAGGCGTCCGGGAGCGGGCGATAACGACTGAAGACCGGGAGGCGTTGTTGGCGGCGCGGAGGGGGTCGGGCGTCCATCGGGTCTCCGGGTGTGGTCGGCAGACGTTGCCGCACGGCGGCGCGAAAGGCAATCGGAGCAACGCGACGTAACATCCCGCGGTACCATCGTATTGCTCGACATGCACACCGCACACACCACCCGAAGAAGCCTGTTGAAGTCCCTGGCCTGTGGCGCGCTGGCGATCGCCTGCCGCCCGACGAACGCCGTCGGCGAGCCGGCCGGAGCCGGCAAGACCCCGGCCCCGCCGAGCATGAAGCCCGCCCTGGACCTGCCCGCGCGGCCCCCGAAGCTCGAGCTCGTACGCAAGACGCCCGAGGAGTGGCGCACGCTGCTGTCGTCCGAGCAGTTCCGCGTGCTGCGCGAGCAGGGGACGGAGCGGGCCTTCACGGGGGCGCTCTGGGACAACCACCACAAGGGCACCTACCGCTGCGCCGGCTGCGGCCTGGCGCTGTTCCACTCGGCGGACAAGTTCGACTCCGGCACGGGCTGGCCGAGCTTCACGCGCCCGGTGGCGGCGGCGCACCTGGGCAAACGCGGCGACGCCTCGCACGGCATGGTCCGCGACGAGGTGATCTGCGGCCGCTGCGACGGCCACCAGGGCCACGTGTTCGACGACGGCCCGCCCCCGACGGGGCTGCGCTATTGCATCAACTCGGTGTCGCTCGTCTTCGAGCCGGAGGCCTGACCGCCATGCGCATCTCGAACATCACGCTTTCGCTCGCCCTGATGCTCACGGCCTGTGCGCCGGGGGGCGTGGCCTCGGCTGCGCCCGGTGCGAAGGACACGACGCCCTACGTCGTGCCCGCCGACCTGGAGGCGCAGGTCTCCAAGGGCGCGCTCGCGAGCGCCGTCTTCGCCGGCGGCTGCTTCTGGTGCATGGAGTCCTCGGTCGAGGCCGTGCCGGGGGTCGTCGCCGTGATCAGCGGCTACGCCGGCGGGGCCGAGGCCAAGCCGACCTACCAGGACGTCGGCTCGAGCCGAACGGGTCACTACGAGGTCGTGCGCGTGATCTACGACCCCGCGAAGCTGCCCTACGCGAAGCTCCTCGAGGTCTTCTGGCGCAACATCGACCCGACGCAGGGCGACGGCCAGTTCTGCGACCACGGCCCGCAGTACCGCTCGGCGGTGTTCCCGGCCACCCCCGAGGAGCGCAAGGCCGCGGAGGCCTCGCTCGCCGCGGCCGGCAAGACGCTCGGGCGCCCGATCGTCACGCCGATTCTGCCGAGCGCCCCGTTCTGGCCCGCGGAGACCTATCACCAGGATTTCTACAAGAAGAACCCGGACCACTACCGCGCCTACCGCGAGGGCTGCGGGCGCGACCGCCGCCTGCAGCAGCTCTGGGGAGAGTCGACCGGACACTGATGCCGCGCGAGCCCTATCACATCCTCGATCCGGTCTTCGCGCGCACGCCGTTCCCGTGGTCGGAGCGGTTCGAGACCGAGCGCGTCGGCGGCGTGCAGACGCTCCGCATGGCGCGCCTGTACGGCGGTCACGAGCTGATGGGGGTGTATTGCTACGCCATCGGGGACACGCTGGTGGACACGGGGCTCGCGTGTTACGCGCCGCAGATGCGGCAGTATGTCTCCGAGAACGGCATCCGCCGGGCCCTCGTGACACACCACCACGAGGACCACGCCGGCAACGCCTCGACGCTGCGGGAGGCCGGCGTCGAGGTGTGTTCGAGCGGCGACTGCTGCGCGTTGCTCCGCGACGACCTGCCCATCCGGTTCTACGAACACATGGCCTGGGGCAAGATGCGGCCCGCCGAGGCGACGCCGCTCGGCGCCCGCGTGGCGCTCGGGCCCTACGAAGCCGACGTCGTCCCCGCGCCGGGACACTGTCACGATCAGGTCGTGTTCCACGTGCCCGAGGAGGGCTGGCTGTTCTCGGGGGACGCCTTCATCCACGAGCGGGTGAAGATCTTCCGGCGCGACGAGGATTTCGCCGCGTCGCTGACGACCCTCGCGTACCTCGTCACGCTCGACTTCGACACGCTGTTCTGCGCCCACCGGCCGCGGTTCACGGGCGGAAAAGCCGCGCTGCAGCAGAAGCTGGAGTGGCTGCGGCACCTGGAGGGCGAGGTGAAGCGCCTGCACGGCCAGGGCCTGTCCGTGCGCGAGATGGC
>CAINDO010000319.1 GCA_903847385.1 uncultured Myxococcales bacterium | reverse complement strand
GGGCCCGCCCGCCGCCCCCGACCTGGGCCGCCGCGCGCAGCACCGCCGCGGCCAGGGCGTCGGCGTCGGCGCAGTCCGCCAGATCACACACGTGCACGGGCACCGCGTGGGTGTCCTCGAGCGCCACGGCCCGCGCCAGGCGCGACTTGCCCACCCCCGGGCCACCGGCGAGCGTGACGAGCGCGCCCGGAGACAGCGCGCGTCGCAGCGCGGCGGACTCGGTCGCGCGGCCGACGAACGGACCACGTCTGGGGGCAGATCCCGGGGGCATGTCCGACAGAGTCGCGCGTCACCGTGCCCGGAGCAACGGGGCTTGTGGAACACGCCGGGCCCGCCCACCGGTTGTGTTTCCCAGCGGGAGCCGTGTTAAGTGGTTGGTCGTCGCCCCCAAACGCAATCCGTCCTCGTCCCCCCGTCGCCCGAAAGGTTCTCCATGCGTCGTCCGTTCCGCATCGGCCATGCGCTGCGCGCGCTCTCGTTCGTCGGCCTCGCCCTGGCCGGCCCGGGCGCGGTGTCCACGGCCCACGCCGAGGACCCCCTCGACTGCAACTTCGTGCCCTCGGTCATGGACCGCTTCCTCGACGCGCACTACAGCTTCCGCGCCGTGGACACCAAGCTGGCCGACCACTTCGTCGACCTGTACCTCGACCGTCTCGACCCCTCGCGCTCGCTTCTGCTGCAGAGCGAGGCGGACGCCCTCAAGCCCCGCCTGCGCAGCCTGCTGACCGAGGTCCGCACGCGCCGCTGTGACGGCATCGGGCAAATCCACAAAGAGATGCTGGTCCGGCACGAGGAGAACGAGGGCTTCACCAAGAAGTTCCTCCAGGATCCCAAGTTCAAGCTCGACAAGAACACCGCCCTCGAGCTCGACCCGGACAAACGCGAGCGCCCCAAGACCGCCGGGGAGCGCGACGAGCTGCGCCGCAAGCTGCTGATGTTCCAGCTGGCCAACTACGTGATGTCGGGCACGAAGCAGGAAGAGGGCCTCGAGAAGCTCGTGCACCGCTACGAGCTCATCCATCGTCGCATCGCCAAGATGGACGACGAGGACAAGTACTCCGGCTTCCTGGATGCCTTCGCGAGCGCGCTCGACCCGCACTCCGAGTACTTCTCCCAGGCCGCGCTGGAGGACTTCAGCATCGGTATGAAGCTCTCGCTCGACGGCATCGGCGCCGTGCTGCGCTCGCAGGACGGCTACACCGTGGTCAACGAGATCGTGCCCGGCGGCGCCGCCGACCGGCAGGGCCAGCTGCGCACCAAGGACAAGATCGTCGCCGTCGCCCAGGGCGCGGACGCCGAGGCGCAGAACGTCATCGACGAGGACCTCCGCGACGTCGTCCGCCTCATCCGCGGCAAGAAGGGCACGCAGGTCAAGCTCACGGTGCTGCGTCAGACCGAGAAGGCCGAGACGCTGAACATCGTCATCACCCGCGACAAGGTCGACCTGAAGGAGCAGGCGGCCAAGCTCTCCTGGCAGGAGATCGAGGCCCCGGGCAAGCCGGGCCGCAAGCTCAAGCTGGCGGTCATCGACCTGCCGAGCTTCTACGGCGGTCGGGACGACGGCGCCCGCCAGTGCACGGACGACCTGCGCGCGCTGCTGACCGAGGCGAAGGACAAGAAGGCCGACGGCGTGCTGCTCGACCTGTCGCGCAACGGCGGCGGCCTGCTGCAGGCGGCCGTGGAGATCGGCGGCTACTTCGTGCGCACCGGCGCCATCGTGGGCGTCGGCGCCCGCGAGCGCGCGACCGACCCGCTCGAGGACAACGATCCGCAGGTGCAGTGGGCCGGCCCGCTCGTGGTGCTGACCTCGCGCTTCTCGGCCTCGGCTTCGGAGATCGTCACCGGCGCCCTCAAAGACTACCGCCGCGCGATCATCGTGGGCGACGACCGCACCTTCGGCAAAGGCACCGTTCAGAACGTGATCGACCTGCCCCCGGGCTTCGGCGCGGTCAAGGTCACCACGGCCATGTTCTTCCGGCCGGGCGGCGAGAGCACGCAGAACACCGGCGTCGAGGCGGACATCGTGCTGCCCAGCGTGGTGCAGCACGAGGACTTCGGCGAGCGCTCGATGCCCTACGCCCTGCCCCCGGCCAAGACGCCCGCCTTCCTGAGCAGCTCGGTCAACGGCGGTCCGGGCGCCGCCGGCGCGTGGTCGCTCGTGACGCCGGAGCGCATCGGCGCCCTCGGCAAACACTCCGCCGAGCGCGTCGCCAAGAACCCCGAGTTCACCGAGGTCGCCACCCGCATCGAGAAGGCCAAGAAGGCCAAGGGCGTCGTCAAGCTCGGCGACCTCATGGCCACGGCGGACAAGCCCAAAGACGGCGGGGGCGCGGACGATGCCGAGGACGAAGAAGAGAAGAAGCGCAAGAAGGGCGAGCTGACGCCCCAGGCCAAGGAGGCCCTGAACATCCTCGCCGAGCTCGCCGGCGGCCCCTGAGCCGGCCGGCCACGACCCCGCTCAGCCCGGGATCGGCGTCTCCGCCGCGGCGGGGATCTCCAGCGTCACGCTGTTGCCCGTCGGCCGCGTGTCCACCCGGACCACGCCCCCGGCGCGCTTGACCGCGCCCCACACGGCGCTCAGCCCGATGGCCCCGCCCGTGCCCCCGGGCCGGAAGGGGTCGAAGATCGACGCCCGATCGGCCGGCGACAGCGGCGGCCCGGTGTCGGCGACCTCGACGCGATGCCAGCGCGTCGGCGGCTCGTCCGCCTGCACGGCGGGCGTCTCCACGGTGGCCACGATGATCTCGAGCTGACCGCCGTCGGGCAGCGTCGAGATGGCCCGCGTCAGCACGTCCAGCAGGGCGCGGCTCAGCTCGGCGCGGTCGCCGTCCACGGGGAGCACGCGCTCCGGGCGGTTCAGCGTCACGCGCACGTGGCCGCGGCCGGCCTGACGCACCAGGCTGGCGGCGTCGTCCAGCACGACGGACAGGTCGAACCGCGCGCGCACCGCCGGGGACTCCCCGGCGAAGTCGAGCAGGCCGCGCATCACGTCCCGCCCGCGCATCACGGCGCTTCGGATCGCCTGGTAGTCGGTGCCGCCCAGCGTGCGCACGCCGTCGGCGGCCACGGGCAGCGTCTCCAGGCGACCCAACAGCGACATCAGGCTCTGGTTGAGCTGCTCGACCACACCGCGCCCCAGCCGGGCGATGGCCTCCAGGCGGTTGGTGGTGTCCAGCCGCTGCGCGACCTGCGCGCGCTCGACCTCGGCGCGGCGCCGCTCCGTGACGTCCCGAAGCACGACCTGCACCAGCGTCTTGCTCTCCACGTCCAGCGGGAAGACCATCGCCTCGCAGATGATGGGCGTGTGCCGGGGCCGGGCCAGGGGCAGGTCGAAGGGTTCGGGCACCCACCGCCGCGCGCGCTGCTCGAAGGCGCGCTCGACGACCGCGCGCACCTCGGGCACCACCATCGAGGTCAGCACGCGCCCGATGGCCGGCTCGTCCCGCGAGGGCAGGAGCGCCACCGCCGAGGCGTTGAGGTCGACGATGCTCAGGCTCTCGTCCAGCAGCAGGATGGCGTCCCGCGAGGACTGGAAGAGCTGCCGATAGCGGGCCTCGCTGCGGGCCAGCTCGCGCTCGCGGGCGCGCAGTTCGGTCAGGTTGGTGGCGCAGACCAGCGTGCGGGCCTCCTGCGCGTCGTTGGTGCCCACCGTGACCGCCCCGGACAGCTCCAGGTCGAGCGGCTCACCCTTCACGCGGGCGACCTGCACGTGCAGCGTGGCCGGCGCCGGCGCGGACTGGTGGTGGCGGAAGAACTCCAGCCAGGCCTGCACCCGTGTCTCCGATGTGTGCAGCACCGAGGCCAGCGTGGCCGGCCCGGAGAACCGCTCGGGCATGCCGAGCCACTTGCGCGCCGTGGAGTTGACCTCCTCGATGCTGCCGTCCGGCCGGAGCACGAACACACCCACGGGCGCGTGGTCGAACAGCCCGAAGTATCGCCGCTGCGCCTGCCCCAGGCTGACCTCGGCCACCCGCAGCGACTCGTTCTGAATCTCCAGCTCCGCCCGCTGGACCTCGACCTCGTGCAGCAGCTCGTCGAGCATCGGCACCACGGCGGGGGCGGCCTCCTGCAGGCGCCCGCGGACCTGGACCTCGGCCTGCGCGCGCAGGCGCTGCCAGGCGGCGTCGCGCTGTTGGGCGTCACTCATCGCCGACCCCTTCCCCCTGAACGGTGCGGTTCAGCTCTCGCTCGACCCGCGCCGTGATGTCGATGTGCGAGACCACGGCCCCCTCGCCGTGGGCCAGCGCGCGGGCGTGCATCAAGAACCAGCGCCGCGCGGTGTCGGTGTGGCACGGGTACTCGTACACGAAACGCTCCAGGCGACCCTGCAGGACGTCCTCCAGGCCCGCCCCGACGGCCCGCGCCGCGGGCAGCTCGACGCCCTCGGCCTGCCGGCAGACCTCGAGGTAGTTCTCACCCACGAAGTCCGTGCCGCCGTTCTGCGCGGCGAAGTTCCGCCACGCCTGATTGACCATCACGATGCTGCCGTGGGCGTCCACCACGGCGACGTGCTCCAGCAGCGAGTCCACCACGGACTGCAGCCGAACCCGGACCTCGTGCAGCGGCGTGACGTCCAGCAGCGTGACCACCACGCCCCGCCGCTCCGGCCCCGCCGTGACGAACGTGCGCGCGCGCAGCAGCAGGTGGCGCCCCGAGGGCAGCGTGACCTCGCGCTCGAACATCTGCCCCGTGCGCAGCACCTGCACCGCCACCGTCTCCAGGTCCACCCCGGCCAGATCCGTCGCCAGGTGGGTGATGGGCCGCCCGATGTCCCGCGTCAGCACGGGCACGATGCTGGTGATGGCCGGCGTGAAACGCCGGATGCGGAGGCCCTCGTCCAGGAAGAGCGTGCCCACGTCCGTGGCGCGCAGCAGGTTGTCCACGTCGTCGTTCAGGGCCGCCAGCTCGGAGATCTTCGACTGGTGCTCCGAGTTGACCGTCTGGAGCTCCTCGTTGACGCTCTGGAGCTCCTCGTTGGCGCTCTGGAGCTCCTCGTTGGACGCCAACAGCTCCTCGTTGGTGGCCTGGAGCTCTTCGTTCGAGGTCTCCAGCTCCTCGATGGTGGCCTGCAGGCTCTCTTTCGTGAACTTGAGCTCGTCCTCCAGGGCGGACATGCGGCGCTCGACCTCGACGCCGGCTTCGAGCGGCGTCATGGCCTCGACCGTCGCCGGCATCGCCGACTCCAGCACGACCAGGGCGCAGCGGCGACCGGCGCCGCGCTCCTCCACGGGCAGCACCCGCAGCGTGACCACGACCGTACCGTTCCGCGTCTCCCAGGAGATGTCGCGGTAGGCCATCTCGCCGTGCTCGCGGAACACGTGGTGGACGGCGTTGGACACCAGGCCGCGCGCCCCGCGGGGCACCAGATCCGTGAACGTCAGCGTGGCGGCGCCCGTGGGCAGGTTCAGGTATTGCCCGCCGTCGCCGTACACATGCAGGAGCTCGAGCGACTCGGAGACCAGGAAGGCCGGCGGCGCATACTGCGACAAGAGGCGCCGGTGGCCGGCGTCCACGGCCGTCTCCGCCGTCGGGCGGCGCGAGGCCTCGGGCGGGCGCCCCTGCCGCAGCGAGAGCCCCAGCCCGGCGCGGCCCGGCGTGCCCAGGCCCGTCGAGCGGAACACCTTGGCCCGCGCGTCGATGGGCTGCAGCACGTCCGTCATGTCGGTGACGCTGTCGCTGGTGCCCAGGAACAGGTACCCCTGCGGGCGCAGGGCGAAGTTGAAGGTCTCCAGGATGCGCCGCTGCGGCTCGGCGTCGAAGTAGATGAGCAGGTTGCGGCAGCTCACCAGGTCGACCCGAAGGAACGGCGGATCGCGCATCACGTCGTGCGTGGCGAAGACCACCCGGCGGCGCAGCGATCCCGCGACCCGGAAGCCGTCCCCGAACCGCTCGAAGAAGCGGCTCAGGCGCTCGGCCGAGACGTCCCCGGCGATGCCCTCGGGGTACAGGCCCGTGCTCGCCCGCTCGATGGCCGCGCGGTTGGCGTCCGTGGCGAAGATCTTCACGTCCACGGGGCGCTTGTGCGTCTCCAGGTACTCCAGGAACAGCATGCCCAGCGAATACGCCTCTTCGCCCGAGGCGCAGCCGGGCACCCAGATCCGCACGACCTCACCGACGGGCGTCGCCTCGATGAGCTCGGGCACCACGATCCGCGTCAGGACGTCGAAGGCCTCCGGATCCCGGAAGAACCGGGTCACGCTGATGAGCAGGTCCTGCGCGAGGGCGGTGGCCTCGTCCGGGGCCTGCTCGACCATCGTCACGTAGGCCTCGAGCGATTGCAGGCCGTGCATGTTCATGCGCCGCTTGATGCGCCGGCCCAGCGTGCTGCGTTTGTACGGGGCGAAGTCCGACTGCGTGTGGTGGCGCACGGCCGCCACGATGGCCATCACGTGGTCGAGCGCCTCGGGGTTCTCCTCGACGTTCACCACCGCCGGCGCCACGGCCTCGCCGGCCAGGGCGGCGGCGTAGCGCACGATCTCCACGGCCAGGGCCTCGGGCGAGAGCACGCGGTCGGCCACGCCCATGGCGATGGCGGCGCGGGGCATGCCGTCGAAGCGGGCCGTCTCGGGCAACTGCACGAAGACCGCGCCGCCGGCCTCTTTCACGGCGTTGGCGCCGCGGGCGCCGTCCGAGCCCGTGCCCGAGAGCACGACGGCGATGGACCGGCCGCCCACCCCCTCGCCCAGCGACTGGAAGAACGTGTCGATGGGCAGCGGCAGGCCGTGCGTGGCGCCGCGCTCGTCGAGCACGAGCAGGCCGTCGTGCAGGCGGATGGCCTTGCGCGGCTGCAGCACGTACACGCAGCCCGGCTCGATGGTCTGCGCGTCCTCGGCGGGCCGCACGGCGAAGCGCGTGTGCCGGGCCAGGAGCTCGACCATCAGGCTCTTGTGGTCGGGGGACAGGTGCTGCACCACCACGAAGGCGATGGGGGCGCCGCACTCGTCCGGGGCGGGCAGGGCCGCAAAGAGGCGCTCGAGCGCCTCGAGACCACCGGCGGAGGCGCCGATGCCGACGAGAACCACGGGACGTTCGGACATGGGAGGGCTCTCGAAGTTCAGCGCGGCAGGCGCCGGAAGCGGTTGAAGCCGTAGCCGCCGGCGATGGCCGTCGCCAGGCCCAGCCACCAGAAGTAGCCGACGACCATGCCGACCACCCCCAGCACGGCGCCGAGCGCGCAGAACCCGGGGTGCTTGACCTTGTAGCCGGAGACGACCAGGAACAGCCCGCCCGCCGAGGCCGCGGTGCCCGCGAGCTTGAAGGGCAGGGCCAGCATCGATGTCACACAACCCATGGGCGGGATCCCCGTTCGTCAGTCGGTGCGGGCCGGCGTCTCGCAGTCTCTCTGGCCGGGCTCGGCGTCGAACGCGCAGCGGAAGCCGATCCGCGGGTTGATGTCGCTCCCCGCGATCCGGCGCCCGACGCGCAGGGCGCAAGCGTCCTCCTCCGATACCAGATAGTCGCCCCCTTTGACTACGTGGTACCCCGAGAGCCCCTGAGGTGAATCAAGCACGACGGGCACCTCGACGGGGGCGCCGCCGGTCGCCGTGCGCACCTGGCACAGTCGGTTCGACTCGCGCAGGACGTCGCCGCAGAAGGTCCGGCAGCCCGACTTCAGGCAGCCGCGCTCGCGGCAGCGGTCCTCGGCGGTGTCGTAGCAGTGGCGCAGGCAGGTCTCGGGGGCATCCGCCGGTGGGAACGCCGCGCCGCGGCACGTGGGCAGGCAAAGGCACGCGGCGTGGCAGTCCGGGCTGCGCTCGGCCTCGGGGGCGGCGCAGTCACAGGTGGTGGGCTGCCGGCAGGCCTGGGCGCAATGGGTGTCCACCTGACAGTCGCCGTAGGCGTCGCCGGCGCGGTCCTGGCAGGCCTCGCAGGCCGCGGCGCACCAGAAGCGCTCGGCGTCGCAGTCGGACAGGCAGTCCGGCAGGCCGGCGCAGTTCGCGTCCAGCGTGGCCGGCGAGCGCAGGGCCGGCATGGCGTTGACGGCGTCCTCGCCCACGCCGCCGTACAGCGCCCGCGAGGCCTCGTCGCAGAACGCCAGGGGGTCCCAGGCGTCCAGCACCCACTCGGCCACGTTGCCCATCAGGTCGCGCACGCCGCCCCGGCGGTCCAGCGCCGCCTTGCCCACGGGCCACGGGAACCCCTGCGCGCAGCGTCCGAAGGCCACCGACTCGCCGTCCGCCCGGCAGGCCGTCACCGGATCCGGCGAATCGCCCCAGACCCAGTCGTCCGTGGCCCGGCCGCCGTCACCCCGGGCGGCCATCTCCCACTCGGCCTCCGTGGGCAGGCGCCCGCCGCGCCAGTCGCAGTAACGCTCGGCCTGCGCGTGCGACACGTTCACCACCGGGTAGGCGTCGTAGTCCGTGCCCGAGGTGTAGAATCGCGCCCAGGTGCCCTGCACCTGCTCCCCGGCGTCCGTGCGGGCCGGCTTCGTGCAGGGCCCGTGGTCCACGCAGTCGGCGTACTGCGCGTTGGTGACCTCGGTCGCCTCGAGGAAATAGGGGGTGAGGTACACCCGGTGCCACGCCCGCTCGGAGATCTCGTCCACGCGGCAGATGGCGTTGGTGCCGTCGAAGCGCCCACAGGGGTCGAGCGCGTAGGTGCCCATCTCGAAGGTGCCCCCGGCGAGGCAGACTCGCGGGGTGGCCTCGGGGCGGGCCGCCTCGTCACAGGCGGCGGCCATCAGCGCCAGCAGACCCAGCGCAGTGGCAGCCCCGCGGGTCATTGCGCGGCGGCGGGATCGCTGTCGTAAGCGCAGCGGAAGCCGACGGTGCCCGAGTAGGCCACGTCGGTCCAGGTCTCGCGCCGGGTCACGCGGGCCTGGCAGGCGTCCGCGTCCTGGAAGGCCGCGCCGCGGATCACGTGGTGGCCGTCGACGCCGCCGACCTCGCTGACCTCGTGGGGCACGTTCTTGCTACCCTCGTAGGCCTTGTAGGGCGCCTCGTCGGTGCCGCGGGGAAGGCAGATGGGCCGCATGCGGTTGCGCGTCGAGCCGCCGTCCGTAGTCTGGACGTCCACGCAGGCGAACCCCACGGCGGGGTCCAGGCAGGCCTTGCGCTCCGTCTCGTAGCCGTTCGTCACGCCGCCCACGGCGCAGTCGATGTAGCCCTGCATGCAGGTCTGCAGGCACTCGCCGCCGCTGGTGCCCGCCTGGGGCCCCACGTCCGCCGAGCAGGCGCAGAACGACTCGCAGGCGGCCTTCTGCTCCGCCCCGCCCTCGGCCGCCTCGTCGATGCCGGCGCAGGCGTTGGCGCCCTTGCTGCAGTCCGTGGCGTCCGGCGGCGCGCCGAGGCGCTTGCGGCACAAGGAGTCCGCAAAGTCCGCCTGGGCCTGGGCCGTGGTCCGCGCGTTGGCCGCGTTCCACGTGGTGCCGCACTGACCGGCGCAGTCCTGCAGGCGCTGCGCGCAGCCGTCGCCGGGGAAGTCCGCGGTCGTCGAGTCCTCGGCGTCCAGGCACTCGTCCGGCCCGCGGACGTCCGCCGGGGGCTGGCCGTTCTTCAAGCGGGGGAACTTGTTGGTCTTCCCCTTCTCGAAGCCGGTGATCGACGAGGCCTGGCAGTAGGCCAGGTAGTCGAACGTGTCGGCCACCCACTCCTGCGCGTTGCCGAGCAGGTCGTGAACGCCCTGGGCGGTCACGTCCGCGGTGGCCGTGCCCGTCTCGAGGACGTCCTGGCCACTGCAGCTCCCGAAGCCGATCTCGCCCTTGCCCTCGCAGGTCTTGGCGGCGGCGTGCAGCTCGGCGACGGCGGCGGTGTCGCCCCCGCTCGTGGCCGCGAACTCCCACTCGGCCTCGGTGGGCAGGCGACCGCCCTGGGCGGCGCAGTACTTCTCGGCCTGCTCGGCGGTGACACCGATGACCGGGTAGTGTTTGTACGAGTCGGTGTCGTAGTACTTCTTGTGGTGCCCGGCCGCCTTCTTGGGGTCGCCGGCCTGCGTGGCCTCGGGGGCGCCGCAGTCGCCGATGGCGACGCAGTGCTCGTAACGGAAGTTGGTGACCTCGATGGAGTCGAGCCAGAACGGCTTGACCTCCACGCGGTTCTTCACCAGCTCGGACTGCACCTTGTCGTTGCAGGAGATGATGAACTCGTCCGTGACCTTGGACGCGTTGCACGGGTCGTAGCTGCCGCCGCCCATGGTGAACACGCCGCCGGCGATCTTCACGGCGGGCGTCGGGGGGGGCGGGTCGATGCCGGCGGAGCAGGCCGAAGCGGCCAGCGCCCACAGGCCGAGCGTGAAAACGTGGTTCTTGCGCATGGTCAGAATCCGAAGCCGAAGCCGAGGGACATGAACAGGCCGCCGCCGGGCATGGGGGCGAGGCCCACCGTGGGCACGGGGGTGCCGACCGGGGGCTTGACGGGCTTCCCGTAGTCCGGATTGCGGTGTTCGTCGTCGATGCGGTCGCGGACGCGGTCCCAGATGATCAGGCCCGTGCCGGCCGCCATCAGGCCGCCGCCGAGGCCGTAGCCGAGCTTCTCGTAGAAGGCGAGGTCCTTGAAGTCCTGCGTGTCGTTGAACTCGCGGTCGGCGAACTGCCAGGCCACGACGCCGCCGGCGATGCTCAACAGGCCGATCACGTTGGCCGTCCAGCCCAGGCCCGAGCGCCAGGAGCCCTGGAACTCGGTGCGCGCGGTGGCGGCGTCGACGCGGGTGACCTTGCCCTTCTCCACGGAGACGTGCTGGTCGAAGCGGTTGTAGCCGTCGCGGTCGACCACGATCTGGTGGCGGCCGGCGGGGTAGGCCAGGGGCTCGCGCAGCGGCGTGAGGCCGATGTTCTTGCCGTCGATGAACACCGTGGCGCCCTTGATGGGGCTGTCCACGTGGAGCCAGCCCACGTTCTGGTTGGCCCGCAGGGCCAGGTTCATCCGGAACGGCTCCTTGATCTGGACCTCGATGGTCTGCTCGATGGTCTCGTAGCCGTCGAGCTCGACCCACACCTTGTGGGTGCCGGGGCGCACGTAGTTGCGGAACGGCGTCGAGCCGCGCACGCCCTTGGTGCGGTCGTCGAGGAACACGCGAGCCGCCGGGGGGTCCGACTCGATGATGAGGAGCTGGTCCCGCTCGATGCGGGCGTCGCAGTTCTTCAGCGTGTTCTCGGCGCGGTCTCGCTTGGGGCCCGGCTGGGCCTTGTCCAGGAACCGCTGCATGTACAGCACGCACTCCTGCCAGGCTTCGAGCTGGCTGTGCGACATGCCGATGCTGTACTGCAGGTTGGGGTCGGCGCTGATCTCGAAGGCCTCGCGGAACTTCTCGATGGCCTCCTTGTAGCGGCCCTGGCCGTACAGCGCGTCGCCCTCGCCCTGCAGCTTGTCGGCGCGGGCGCGGTCGGCCTCGCTGAGCTGCACCTGGGCCTCGGGGCTGAGCACGACCTTGGGCGGACCTGCGGGCGTCGCGGCGGCCGGATCGGCCGGGAGTGCGGCGGGCGCGGGCGGGGCATCTTCGGCGGGCGTGGGCGCGGCCGGTGCCTGGGCGAAAAGGGGGCCGGCGGCGCACAAGGCGACCACGAGCACCCACCAGAAAACTCGGGCCCGGATCATGGGCTGGTGCACTCCTCGGGAAGGCGAAGAAAACTCACAGGGAAGCAAGGGCGGAAAATAAACCCCGGTGACGCACAGTGTCAAAGTCGGCGGACACGGGATCTACACGAGGTCGCCTCGGCGATCACCCCCCGAACGCCCGGGGTGTCCTCGAGACAACGGATAGCTTCCGGAATCGGCCGGTCCTGCTACAGTGCCGCGCCGCTTTCACGTCACCGAGCCCGGGATTCCGGGTCCACGACCGACTTCATCGAGGAGAGACCCTTGGGCGCCTTCCAGGGTGGTTTGACCTACCGTCAGTATTTCGTCCGCGGCGAGCTGCCCGCGGACTGGCGCGACCAGTTCGCCGAGAAGATCAACACGCACGCCTTCAAGGACGTGGACCCCGCCGCCGAGGAGGAGCGCGCGCTCGGCTGGTGCAGCCCGCACTTCGCCCTGGACGTCGACCTGAACGAGGGCCTGTGGCTGCACGACGGCTACCTGGTGCTCGCCCTGCGCATCGACACCCTCAAGGTGCCGGGCCCGCAGCTCAAGATCTACACCGAGGCCGAGTGCCGCCGCGTGATGGCCGAGCAGAAGGTCGACTCGCTCAACCGCTACCAGCGCGCCGAGATCAAGGAGCGGGTCAAGCAGGAGCTCCGCAAGAAGATCCTGCCGGGCATCAAGACCATCGACATGGTCTGGGACCTCGAGGGCAAGGTCGTCCGCTTCTGGAGCGGCAACACCAAGACCAACGAAGAGTTCCAGGAGCTGTTCGAGAAGACCTTCGAGATCGGCCTCGGCGTCGACACCCCCTACACCGCGGCGGCCTTCGGGATCCTCGGCGTCGGCGAAGACCTCATCTCGAAGCTCGCCGACCTGCAGCCCACCCCCTTCGCCACGGCCGCAGCCGGGTTCGCCGACTACATCGTCGGCGGGGACGAGTGATCCATGGACCTCATCGATCTCATCAATCGCACGTCTTTCCTCGGGCCCGAGTTCCTCACCTGGCTGTGGTACCGCAGCGAGAAGCAGCAGGGCGTGTTCGACGCCGGCGGCGAGATCGGCCCCTTCGAGCTCTGGTTCGACGACAAGCTGACCATCGGCTCGCCCGCCGTGAACGCGCAGGAGAACCTGTTCAAGGGCGGCCACCCGGCGACCTCCGTCGAGGCCCGCATCGCCCTGCGCCTGGGCAAGCAGCCCAGCGACGCCAAACTCCGCATCGTGCGGGCCAGCCAGGAGTGGTCGTTCAGCCTCAAGGCCGACCGCCTGGAGCCCGCCGGCGTGAAGATCCCCGCCGTGCTCTCCCGCGAGGACGAAGAGGTCCTCAACGAGCGCATGGTGCTCATCGAGCAGCTCGACACGATGCTCAAGTCGCTCCTGGCGCAGTTCCTCGTCCTGCGCGTCTCCCCCGACTGGGAGGCGACGGAGCTGCCCGCGATGCAGCGGTGGGTCGCGACGGACGGCGAGGAGATCTGACGCCGGGCGTCAGGGCGCGGCCGGGCTCTTGGGCGCTTCGGGCACGACGACCTGCGTGTCCTTGCCGGCGCTGAACTGCACCGACACGGTGAAGTCGCCCACGCCGACGCGGTGCCGACCGGGCCACGCGTGCACGACGGGGCCGTTCGCGGCGCCGAGGGCGTCGCCGTCCACGGACACGACCGCGTCCGGAGCCGCGCCGCGCAGCACGAGCCGGCCGGTCTGGCGCTCGAACGCCTCGACCTGGGTGCGTGCCCGGCGGGCGACGTCCTCCGGGGCCTTGGGATCGGCGACGATGGCGGCGTAGAGCCGGTGCGCCCGGGGCACGCGCCCCTGCCGCAGCGACACGGCGGCGAGCCCCTCGAGCGCTGCGGCGCCCGCACCGGCCCCGTAGGCCTCGCGCGCCGCCGCCTCGGCCTCGGCCCACCGGCCCCCCGAGAAGGCCGCCTTGAACTCCGAGAGCGCCGCCTCGGCGACGTCCGCCGCCACGGTCCCCGGCTGGGGCAGGTCCGGCACGATGAGCTCGACGCCCGCGGCGGGCAGGGGCAGGGCGAACAGCAGGAGAAGGGTCGAAACGAGGGCGCGCATGCGCCGAATGTCACTCCCCCCGCCCCGACGCGCAAGTTCGCGAAGGCGCGCAAGCGTGACACGGCGCGGCGGATTCCGTAGCCTGCCGCGCATGCTCGCACCCGATGCTTCGCAAACGCCCGCCCAATTCTACGCCGTCGTCATGGCCGGCGGCTCCGGCACCCGCTTCTGGCCCCTGTCGCGCCGCGCCCGCCCGAAGCAGTTCCTGGCCATCGGCACGCCGCGCACCCTGATCGAGGAGACGCTCGGCCGCCTCTCGCCCCTGATCCCCGCCGAGCGCGCGCTGATCGTCGCCGGCGAGGGCCACGTGCCGGCCATCCGCGAGCTGCTGCCCGATCAGTGGCTGGTCACCGAGCCCTGCGCGCGCAACACCGCGCCCTGCGTAGGCCTGGCCGCGGTGCATCTGTTGAAGCGCGACCCGGACGCCGTGATGGCCGTGCTGCCCGCGGACCATCACATCGCCGACGCCCCGGGTTTCCGCCGGCTCATCGCCGCCGCCGAGGAGCGCGCCCGGGCCGGCGAGATCGTCACGCTGGGCATCCGGCCGGACCGCCCGGAGACGGGCTACGGCTACATCCACTACAACCGCGAGGACACCCTGGCCACGACACGCGGCGTCGAGGTCTGCGCCGTGCGCCGGTTCGTGGAGAAGCCGCCGCGCGCCGTCGCCGAGCGCTACCTGGCCGAGGGCGGCTACCTGTGGAACAGCGGCATGTTCTTCTTCACCGCGCGCCGCCTGCTCGCGGACATCCGCCGGTTCCTGCCCGCCATGGCCGCCGGCCTGGAGCGCATCGCCGCCGCGATCGGCACGCCGGACGAGGCCGCCGTCACCGCCGAGGAGTTCAACAAGATGGAGTCGGTGTCCATCGACTACGGCGTGATGGAGCACGCCGACCGCGTGCGGGTCATCCCGGCGGACATCGGCTGGAACGACGTCGGCCACTGGGCCGCTCTGGCCGACTTCGGCACGGCGGACACGGACGGCAACGTCCGCAGCGGCGGCCGCCCGGAGGATCTGGTGCTCATCGACGCCCACGACAACATCGTGCAGGCCGGCGACGCGCGGATGATCGCGCTGCTCGGCGTCGACAACGTCGTCGTCGTCGACACGCCGGACGTGCTGCTGGTCTGCGGTCGCGACCGCGTGCAGGACGTGCGCAAGGTCGTGTCTCGCCTGGAAGAGCTGAAGCGAGGGGAGCTGCTGTGAACTTCAACGCCCGTGTGTTCCGCGAGTACGACATCCGTGGCAAGGCCGAGACGGACCTGCACGATGACTTCGTGTTCGCCCTCGGCCGCGCCTATGGCACCTACATCCGCCGCGGCGGCGGGCGCACCGTGGCCGTGGGGCGCGACTGCCGTGTGAGCGGCCCGCGTCTGTTCGCCGCCTTCAGCGGGGGCATCCGCGCCGCCGGCCTGAACGTGGTGGACCTCGGCGTGGTGCCCACGCCCGTGCTGTATTACGCTCTGTACGCGCCGGAGCTCACGGTGGACGGCGGCGTGTGCATCACCGGCAGCCACAACCCCGGCGACGAGAACGGCTTCAAGATGTGCGTCGGCCGCGGCTCGCTCTACGGCGCGGAGATCCAGAAGCTCCGACACATGATCGAAGCCAGTGACTTCGACGCCGGCGAGGGCACGCTCGTGGCCCACGATCTCTTGCCCAGCTACCTGGCCGATCTCCAGGGCCGCCTGCGCCCGGGCCGCAAGCTGAAAGTCGTCATCGACGCCGGCAACGGCATGGGCGGCATGACCGGCGGCACGGTGTATCGCGCCCTCGGGCACGAGGTCATCGAACTGTTCTGCGACCTGGATGGCTCGTTCCCCAACCATCACCCCGATCCCACCGTCGAGGCGAACCTGGTGCACCTGAAACGCGCGGTGGCCGAACACGGCGCGGACCTGGGCATCGCCTTCGACGGCGACGCCGACCGCGTGGGCGCCGTGGACGCGCGCGGCCGCGTGGTCTGGGGCGATCAGCTGCTCACGTTCTTCGGGCGCAGCCTGCTCGCCGAGCGGCCCGCCGCCGAGATCAAGATCGTCTGCGAGGTGAAGTGTTCCGAGGTCGTGAAGAGCGACCTGGGGGCGCGCGGCATCGCCGTCGAGATGTACAAGGTCGGCCACTCCCTCATCAAGACACGCATGAAGGAGACCGGCGCCATCCTGGCCGGCGAGATGAGCGGACACATCTTCTTCGCCGACCGGTTTTTCGGCTTCGACGACGCCGTCTACGGCGGCGCGCGCCTGCTGGAGATCCTGAGCCACGGCGAGGAGACCCTGGCGGACATGCTCGACTCGCTGCCGCCCAGTGTGACGACGCCGGAGCTCCGCCTGCACTGCGCGGACGAACTGAAGTTCGACGTCGTCGCGAAGGCCGCGGCGCACTTCCGCGACCGCTACCCGGTCAACGAGATCGACGGCGTGCGCATCACGTTCCCCCACGGCTGGGGTCTGTTGCGCCCGAGCAACACCGGCCCGGTGCTGGTGATGCGCTTCGAGGCGGACACGGCGGAGTCGTTGCAGACTTACCGCGACGAGGTCGAGGCGCTGCTGCGCGGCCTGGGCGTGGACCCGGCGGCGGGCGCCGGACACTGAGCGCACACGCACCATGAAACATCGGACACTCACCGCCACGCTGGCTCTGTCTCTCATCGTTGGCTGCGCCTCGGCGCCGCCCGCTTTGCCCACGCCCACGGAATCGCCCGGGGACACCGGGAACGCCACCACGCTGCGCGCTGCCGGCATCGACCCCGCGGCCTTGCACTGCAACACCGAGAACCGCTGGGGCAAGACCATCCGCGCCGATGCGCAGGCTGGTGCCGAGGATGTGATGGCGCTGCTCGGCCCGCACACCGCCGGGCTCGCCCCCGAGGCCCGCGAGGCGCTCTCGAAAGAAGTCCGGGACGTCGTGATGTGGCGCATGATCCGCGCCGTGCTCGTCGAGGGCGACAACAACAACCTCGGCGTGGTGCCCCTGAAGGGCCGCACGTGGCGGGACGCCGCCGGCAAAGAGCACCCCGTGCTCCTGTTCCGCAGCGGCGTGACGCCGAACCCGGACACCGCCGGCTCCTGTTTCCAGTCGCTGCTCGGGGCCGGCGGCGTGCGGCACGTGGTCAATCTGTTCGACGGCGCCATGCCCGTGGCCGACCTGGTCGCCGCCGAGGGCAAGGCCGCCGCGGCCCACGGCGCCACCTACCGCACCGCCACGGACGAGGGCTACGGCCCCTGGCGTGACATCCTGCGCAAACACATGGACGACCCGGAGAAGCGCGCGGTGGCGATGGACGGCTTGTCGCGGCTCATCCGCGAACAGATCCTGAACCCGGACGGCGCCGCCCCGAAGGGCAACGTGCACGTGCACTGCGGCGGCGGCATGCACCGCACGGGCATGGTCGTCGGTGTCATCGAGCGGTGTATCAACGGCGCGCCGCCACAGGTCGTCGAGGCCGGCTACAAACGCCACGTCGGCTACCGGGACGCCGAGCACCCCGGCGGCTTCGAGGAGGGCAACCTGCGTGTCATCCGCGAGTTCGACTGCGGTCTGTTGACTCCGGTTGCGAAGCCATGAACGACGCCCTCACCGAACGACTGTCCCGATTTCTGACCGAGCTCATCAGCGAGACGAGCGGCCTGACGCTGCAGGACACGCTCACGCTGGCCCTGGCCTCGCCCGCCGCCGCGGCCGACGCCGAGCTGTTCACCGCCCTCGAAGGCTTCCAGCACCTGCTGGACGCCCTGCGCACCCACCGCGCCCGGGTCGAAACGCTCCTCGCCCATCCGTTCGCCGCGGCGCTCCGCGCGTTCTTCCGCGCGTTCCCCCTGCCCTATCGCGAGGAACACATCCACCTGACGGGCTCCCTGGCCGCGGACTTCCTGTATCCGCGCCTGGCCGCTCTGCTCGAAGGCCCCGACCGCGAGCTCTACGAGGCCAAGATCCGCGGGGTCTACGGCGACAACGCGCTGCCCATCACGTGTGAAGCCGACGTCGACCGGCTCATCCGGCTGCGCGAGGGCGAACGGTTCGATCGCTATCTCAAGATCCTGTATCTGCCCAAGCTCGTGCTGACGAGCCGCGAGGCGCATCGCGACGCCGCCTATCACCTGGCGCGGCGTCTGTATCGAAACTCCAACGTCGGCGCGCTGCGGCTCAAGTTCACGCTGTTCCGCGAGACGACGGATCCCAGCGAACAGATCCCCGGCCTCGCCGCGCTGACGCCCGAGGACGTCGTGCTCGGCCTGCACGAGGGCTTCGAACAGTTCCGCGCCGAGATGCCGGCGTTCGAATACATCCTGTCGCCGAGTTTCCGGAAAGAGCCCGGGTTCTACGACGCCGCGCGCTACCCCAGCAAGCGGGCCCACTTCGACGCTCAGGTCGACGAGATCCTGAGCCTGCTCGACCGCCACCCCTCGCTGCGCGGCCCGCTGCGCGAGGTCGACACGGTCGGCAACGAGCGCGGTTTCTATCGCAAGGCCGACTTTCAAGAGATGCGGCTCGGGTTCCGGCGCCTGCAGGCCCGCGGCTTCAGCGTGCGCAGCCACCACGGCGAGACGTGGCGAACACTCCGCCACGGCGTGCAGGCCGTCGACAATGCCATGAACATCTGGCACGTCGATGCCATCGAACACGGGCTGAGCCTGGGCATCAACCCCAACTTCTACTACCACCGTCTGATGCAGAAGGTCATCCGCGCCAACGCCGCGGGGCAGGCCGTGGCGCCCGGCACGCCCGAGCACGACGAGCTGTTCGACCTGGACTGGAACGGCCGCGAGGCCCTGCGGGACCGCCTGATCGCCGGCGAGGTGTTGAGCGAGGCCGACGCCACCCACTTCACCAAGGCCAAGTTCCACCACGCCCGCGAGGTCGAGACCTACCAGCACGACGTCCTCAACCGCATGATCGACAAGCGTCTGTCGCTCATCGCGCTGCCGTCGTCGAACAAGAAGCTCACCGGCGCCTTCGACACCTACCAGGACCACCCCTTCTCGTGGTGGGAGAAGAAGGGCCTGAAGCTCGGCGTCGGCACCGACAACGACGTCACGCTGAACACCGACTACCTGCGCGAGCTGCTCGTGTTGCTCTTCACCGACTCCCACGAGCTGAAGATCACCAAGCTGCTCATCGTGGCGACGGGCGAGACGCGGCGCCCGCATCTGAGCCACCTGCTGTGGGAGATGCGGAAGCGGTTGCGGTAGGCGATTTCGCGCCGCCTTTGCCACCGGCCATGAATCGTCGTACAAGGGTGGCCATGGACCAGATGCGCTCCACGACAAGCTCCCGTTGCGACGGCGCGCGGCCGGCGACGCTGCTCGGCGGCTGAGGTCGATCCCGTGGCCAGCCCGCCCGACCCGCCGCCCGCGTCCGTCCGACCCGTGAGTCCCATCGCGGCCGACGCGACGGCGGATCCCTCGGGGCCCGCCGGCGTGCCGGGCACGTCCGCGGACTGGTCCGGTGAGACCGCGTTGCCACCGCCGCCGGACCCGCGCGATCCGTCGAGCCGTTACGCCTTCATCGGTGCCATCGGCCGGGGCGGCATGGGCGAGGTCCATCGAGTGCACGACCGCGTGTTGAACCGCGTCGTCGCCATGAAGACGCTCCGCCGGGAGTACGCCGGACACCTGGAGTTGAACGCGCGATTCCTCGAGGAGGCGCAGATCGCTGCGCAGCTCGACCACCCGGCCATCGTGCCCATCTACGACCACGGGCACCTCCCGGACGGCCGCCTCTGGCTGACGATGAAGCTCGTCGACGGTCAGCCCTTCGCCACGGCGCTCCAGTCCGTGCACGCTCGCATACGCGACGGTCAATGGCCCGAGACTCCGGGCCAGTGGACCTTCGCACGGCTGCTCCAGGCGTTCCTGCGTATCTGCGAGGCGATGGCCTACGCCCACGCGCGCGGCGTGGTGCATCGCGATCTGAAGCCGCACAACGTAATGGTCGGTGACTTCGGCGAGGTCTATGTGATGGACTGGGGGCTGGCCAAGTCCGTGGGCGCGCCGCCTTCGACGCCGCCGGGTCTGCCCGTGGCGACCACACCGCGGGCCGCTGGTCTGTTACAGGACACCAGCTACGGACAGATGATCGGCACGGCGAACTACATGCCACCGGAGCAGGCGCGCGGCGAAGGGCCGCGGATCGGCCCCCCGAGCGACGTGTACTCCCTGGGCGCCATCCTGTACGAGATGCTCAGCGGCCTGCCGCCGTTCGCGAACAGTGTGATGAAGGCGCCCCTGGTCGTGCCGTGCGCGGACGTGCGCGCCGTGGTGGGTCGAACACATCCACATCTCCCTGATGCGCTCGTGGCGATGTGTCGCACCGCAATGTCCTGGGAGCCCGGAGAGCGGCCGCCGGACGCGGGGGTGCTCGCACAGTCCGTGCGCGACTTCATCGACGGCGCCGATCGTCGCGCGCGCGCCGCCGCGTTGATGGCCGAGGCCGAGACGCTGCGCGAGCGGGTGCACACGCTGCGCTCCGAGGCCGACGAGTTGCGGACGAGGGCGCGCGACCAACTGACGCGGGTGGCCCAGCACGCCCCCGCCGAGGAGAAGGTCGAGGCGTGGCGCTGGGAGGACACGGCGACCGCCCACGTGGTCGAGGCCCGGGTGCTCGAGGTCGACTGGCTGCAGCGCCTGCGAACGGCGCTCGCCCTGGCGCCGGAGGCGAGCGACGCGCGGGTGGCCATCGCCCGCCACCACCAGGTGCGGTACCTCGAGGCCCTGGACGCGGGCGAAACACAGGCCGCCGCCGAGCAGCTTCGGCAGCTGAGCACCTACGACACCGGCGACTTCACGCAGTGGATTCGGGGCGAGTGGACACTCGACCTGGACACCGATCCGCCCGGCGCCGAGGTGACGCTCTACCGCTACGAGGAGCGCGATCGGCGGCTCGTGCCCGTGCACCTGCGAACGCTGGGCAAAACACCCCTGCGCAACGTGACGCTGGAACAGGGCAGCCACGCGCTGGAGTTGCGCCACCCGGAGCGCGAGACCGTCTGGTACCCCGTGCACGCCGACCGCCGGTTCGGCTACAGCGGCGTGGCCCCCGGCGAGCGCGCGCTCACGCCGATTCACTTGCCCGAGCGGGGGAGCCTTGGCCCCGAGGATTGCTACGTGCCGGCGGGGTGGTTCATCGCGGGCGGAGATCCCGCAGCGCTCGAGGGGTTCTCCCGGCAGTGTGTCTGGATCGATGCGTTCGTCGTTCGGCGGTTTCCCGTGCGGAATCGCGAATACCTCGAGTTCTTGAACGACCTCACCGCCCGCGGGGAGGCCGACGCACCCGCCCTCATGGGCTACGAGGGCCGGGCAAGCGGCGAGGCCGCACACCCGTGGGGCCTGCTTCGGCGGGCAGACGGGACGTTCGGACTCAGGGACTCCGCTGACACATCGCTGCTCGACCTGGCTGTGGTGGAGGTGGACTGGCACGGCGCCGGCCGATTCGCCCAGTGGCTCGCAGAGCGAACGCGGCAACCCTGGCGCCTGCCGCACGAGATGGAATGGGAAAAGGCGGCGCGGGGCGTCGACGGTCGAATGCTGCCGTGGGGCAGCCACTTCGAGCCGACCTGGGCGCAGGTCGCCGGCGCGCGACCGGACCCCTTCCGAGTGGCCGTCGGCGCCTATCCGAACGACGTCTCGCCCTATGGCGTGATGGACATCTGCGGTGCCACTCGTGAGTGGCAGATGAACGGTTGGGAAGTCGGGCCGGAGATTGCCACGGGCAGGCTCGTTCTCACCCAGATGCCGCCACCCGGCGCGCTGCGCGTGGGGCGCGGCGGCGCCTGGAACGCCATCCCCGGGAACAGTCGGCCCAGTGTCCGCCTCGCCGCGAACCCCGCGTGGCGATACATCGGGGCAGGATTCCGGGTGGTCAGACCGGTGTGTACCGGGCACTCCGGGCCGCGTACCAGTTTCCCGCCGGCAACGTGATGGTGACCGGGGTGGTCGCTTTGGACACGTAGATATCCCGGACGGGGTTGAGCGCGAACTCCCCCGCTCCGATGCTCACCGCCTCGTTTGCGAACCAGACGAGCGCCAGGCTGGCGCCCGTCGACTCGACGCGCAGGTAGCCGAACGGCGTCAATGTACTCGCCCCGACGTAGAGGAGTTTGTGTGTGTAAGTGATGACCGTGCCGGCCGCGACGGCCTTCATGGGCGGGGCGGTGAAGACGAGCTTGCCGAGGAGATCCTCGGGCGGCCGCTCCCCGTTGCGCGACGACACGATGCTGGCACGGCTGATGCCGAAGTTCCCATTCAGCTGGGACTCGGTGATCCCCCAGACATCCACCGGCCGGGACAGGGTCGCCGTCGGGTTGGTGGTCTTCGTACCCGTGGGGAGGACACGAAGGCCGCCGCTGACGTTCTGGCCAGCCACCGACAGGTCGTGAATCCGGGTGTCGAATCCGAATTGACGGTCGTCGTCAGTGGAGCGATCAAGATGGGCGGCGGGCGGCCAGGTGCCGGGCTCCTGTTTGAACCAGGCCGACGACGTACCGCCAGATGCGACTGCCTTGGTCGCCGGCAAACGGGTCACTCGCACCGGGTTCGTGCCGAGATCGAGCGGCTTGACCAGAAACCACATCCCAGATCCAGCACTCCTTCCGCCGACCACCTTGCCCGAGTCAATCTCGACGACCTCGACGTCGACCGGAGTGGTGATTCCGACTTCGCCCGGACCGGCCTCGCGCTCCCTGGCAGTCAACCACGCCGTTCCCTTGATGCCCGAGTCGGTCGAGGATGTCTTCGCAAGGCGGATCTCGACCGGCACATTCTGGGCCGGATCGACTGGGAAGCTGTATTGCAATGCGCCTCCGTCATTGTTCACTGCAATCCCACCCTCGATCTCGATCGGTGGCTCCCACGGATCGGCGCTGACCGAAAAGCTCGCCGGAATCAGCTTCCACGCCCCCTGCAGGTAGTCAGCCCCCGCCTTCACGCCTTTACTCGCCTTCGCCACGTTCACTCCCTCACCGCCGTCGAGCTCGCGGGTGTCCCCCGCCGGTTGTTCACGCGCGGGCTCGTGGCCCGCAGGGCGAGTCTCGCGCGACCCGGCCGGCCCCGCAAGAAGATCCTCGCCCCACCCCCCATTGCCCCGACCGCCCCCCCATGCCACAGTCGCACCATGTCGAACCGCCGGAATCTCGCCGTCCTGACCCTCGCGCTCGTTGCGCTCGCGCCCTCCACCGCCGCGCTTGCGGAAGAGCGCTTCCCGGGCGGGCAGTACGAGCACATCGTCACGGGCGACCAGGACTACCACGTGCTCAAGGTCGACCTGTGCACGCCGGGCGTCCGGTTCCGGGGCACGCGCTCCGGCGAGCGGGGGCAGGTGGTGTCGTCTTTCGGCAGCGGCGTGGGCGCGGCGGCGGCCATCAACGGCGACTTCTTCGACGGCAGCTTCAACACCATGGGCCCCTCGATGGGGGACGGCGAGCTGTGGGGCGGCGGTGACCACGAGTTCATCGCGCCGGTGTCCTTCGGGCCGCGCAACGTGGTGGTGCCGCACGAGCGCGAGGTCGGCCTGCCGCCCTGGGCGCAGCAGGTGGTCTGCGGTCGGCCGACTCTGCTCGACGACGGCGCGTTGGTGGGCGACAACGGCGACGGCCTGTGCACGGCGCGCCACCCGCGCACCGCGGTGGGCATCTCGCAGGACCACCGCACGGTGATCCTGGTGGTGGTGGACGGCCGCCGGGGCGGCGCGGCGGGCATGACCTGCGACGAGCTCGCCGGTGTGATGACTCAGGCCGGCGCCTTCGACGCGGTGAACATCGACGGCGGCGGGTCGTCCACGATGTGGCTCGCCAACGGCGGTGTGATGAACCAGCCCTCGGACGGCCACGAGCGCACCGTCGCCAATCACATGGCGGTCATCGCGACGGGCAGCGGCGAGGCCGTTCACTGCCCCGAGCCCGCCTTTCGCGGTGAGGTCGTGGCCTCGAGTTTTCCGGTGGACACACTGCTCGAGATTCCGCTGGGCACGACCCACGTGGGTTGGGTGGAGCTGCGAAACACCGGCCGCTCGGCCTGGGGCGCGGACACCAAACTCGCGCCCACGCCGCGGGACATGCTCAGTCCGCTCGGCGCGGCGTCCTGGCTCACGGGCGCGCGGGTGTCCGCCGTGAGCGCGCCCACGGCCCCCGGCGAGGTCGGGCGCTTCGCCCTGCCGCTCTACGGCGGTGCGCTCGGCGAATACACCCAGGCCTTCGGGCTCGTGCAGGAGGGCTCGACCTGGTTCGCGGACGACGGCGGCCCGGCGGACGACGCCCTCATCATTCACGCCCGGGTGACGCCCCCGCCGCCCGACGCGGGCGCGGTGCCCGGCGGCAACGGCGGCAACGGCAACGGCAGCGGCGGGCAGGCCGGCAGCGGCGGCGGCAGCCGCGGTTTCGGCGGTGAGTCGACACCCGGAGCGGGCGGTGAGGCCACGCCCGACGCCCCGGACTCGGGCTACCGCATCGTGGAGTCCGGCGGCGGCGGTGGCGGCGGCGGCTGCGGCGTCACCGGGCGGTCGGCACCGGGGGCCCTCGCGTGGGTGCTCGGCGTCGCGTGTGTGTCTCTCACCCGCCGCGCCCGCTCAAAGCGCCACGGCGCCCAGCAGCCCGTGTAGCTCCCACAGGACGAACGCGACGCCGGAGGCCAGCGCGGGCCACGAGAACTCGCGGCTGAGGAACGTGAACCGCGGTCCGGCGAAGAAGGGCACGAAGAGCAGCGCGGCGAGCAGGAACTCGCCCGAGGTGTGTTCGGCGGCGGCGGCGGCCACGGCGGCGGCGTCGGCGGGGTCGGGGCCGAAGCTGTGTACGAACAGGGCCGCCGACAGGTTGAGCACGACCTCCCCGACGAGGACCACGGCGACGAGCGCGAGCAGATGCGCGGGCGTGCCCGATGTGTACCGCGGCTTCACGTCCACGGCGGCGACGAGCAGGTGGGCGATGAAGAGGCAGAACGCGATCCCGATCGCGGCGTCCAGCCAGGCGTCCACGCCCTGCGCGGACTGCACGATGGCCATGAGCAGCACGAGCGCGAAGCCCACCGAGGGGTAGAAGAACGCGAAGCGCGCCCAGGGGAAACCGGCGCGGGGCGGCGCCACGAGCCGGCCCACGTAGACCAGGGACACGAGCCAGACGAGGTCCGTGAGCGAGAGGACCGCGAGCGCGGGGAGCCCGGGCGTGGCCAGCAGGCCGAGCCACAGGGCGTTCAGGCGGTCGAAGAACAGCCAGTGCACGGCGTCGGCGAGCACGGGGAACAGGGTCGCGGCGACGGCCCAGCGATTGTGTCCGAACCAGCTTCTCATGGTCGGGAGCGTATCAGCGTCGCGGTGCCCTGGCGGCAACGGATTCCGGGTTTCTCGGAATGGGAGATTCGTTCGTTTCGTTGGCGAGGGTGAGCTGGTAGTTTCCCCAACCCTTCAACATTCAATCGAACCCACGAAACGGAGACGAAGCATGTCCCATGCATCGAGACGCCGGGGGCCTGCCCTGCGCAGCGCCTGCCTTTACGGCGCATTGCTGACCACGGCGGCGGCCTGCAGCGACGACGGCGCGAGCGGCGGCGGCTCGAAGGCCGACGCCCTTGTCCAGGCCGGCGGCGCGGGTGGCGGCAACGGCAACGGCGGCACGCCCGGCAACGGCGGCACGCCCGGCAACGGCGGCACCCCCGGCAACGGCGGCTCCGGCGGC
>CAINDO010000318.1 GCA_903847385.1 uncultured Myxococcales bacterium | reverse complement strand
GCAGGCCCCCGCCAACAGCGCAACGGCCACCACCACCCCGAAAGAACCGCCGAACCGGATCATGTGAACCTCCCTGCCCGCAAGTGGGCTCCGAAGGTCTACGAGCAGTGGGTGGGGGAATTCAAGTCGCGGCGGTGAAGATCTCACCAGTGGTCCCAAGCGGTGCAGCCGAGCGCGTCGACGTAGTGACGGACGCTGTAGCCCCAGGTCCAGCACTTGGGGGGGTCGGTCTCTCGGATGAGGACGTACGTCAGGCCGGCGGCGCGCGGGCCGTTCATGAGGGTCGTCTCGTCCTCCATCAGCTCGGAGATGGTGCCGCCCTCGTCCGGATGCACTGACCTCAACGTGAGGACGCCGTCGGCGGGGACGTGGTGGCAGAGGTCGTAGCCGTCCGTCTCGCCAGGGATGCAGCCCTCGCCGTCCCAGCCTGCGCCCCCCTCGGAGAAGTCCCAGAGTCCAAACCGATACGGCCCCAGGTCGGCGTGCTCCGTGATGGTCAGGACGAGGTGCGCGCTGTCCGTCCACTCCGTCGTGGCGACGGGGTCCGGGGTGCCGCCGGCGCCCAGGTCGGGCTCGACCGGCGTCGCGTCCGGGGATGCGGCCGCCCCGTCCGGGCCGGCGTCGGCGTCGGCGTCGACCACCGCACGGTGCGCGTCGTTGGCGCACGCCGCGGCCAACATCAACGTCGGCAGGAGCGCTGAGCGCGGACCCATCTCCACCTCCCGGTTCGCACCCCGCGGGCAAAAAAAAAGGCGCCCCGAAGGACGCCTTTCTCAGCGGCTCACGCCGTCAACCTCACTGGAAGAGGTTGCAGCCGAGGGCCTCGATGTACTTCTGGGGGTTGTGGCCCCAGCTCCAGCAGTTCGTGTCTTCCGTCGCGCGGATGAGCACGTAGGTCAGGCCGGGGGCGCGGGGGCCGTTCATCAGGGTCGTCACGCTCTCCTCGAGGTCGTCGATCGAGCCGCCCTCGTCCGGGTGGACGGAGGTCAGCGTCAGGACGCCCTCGGCCGGCACGTTGTGGCAGAGGTCGTAGCCGTCGTTGTCGCCCTCGATGCAGTCCTCGCCGTCCCAGCCGTCGCCACCGCCGTTGCCGGTCTCGGCGAAGCCGAAGCCGTAGGGGCCGAGCTCCGCACCCTCGGAGATCGTGAGGACGAGGGTCTTGCTGTCGGTCCACTCGGTCGTCGCGACCGGGGCCGGGGGCTCACCGGTGCCGCCCGCGCCGCCGCCCGTGCCGCCGCCGCCTTCGCCACCAGCGCCCATGTCGGTCTCGACGCCCGGGCACACGCAGGTCTCGACGCCGGCGTCGTCGCTGACGCAGGTCTGCTCGGTGCCAGCGTCGTCGCAGTACACGGTCTCGCTGAGGTTCTTGGTGTCGCTGTCACAGGCGACGAAAGCGAACGAGCAGGCGCCGAGCGCGAGCAGCTTCTTGAGATCCATCATGATTTTCTTTCTCTCCCCAGTTGTCGTTTTGCCGGCCGCTCCGGCGTTCTTGATCGGGACCGTCCGCCGGGCGGCCACTCGAAAATGCGCACCGTACCCTGCGGAACTCAGGGCCGAGTGTCAACTATTTCTTTTCGGTGAGACGCAGGCCGACGCGGCGATATTCAGAAAAAAGTGGGATTGGGGTCAACCCTCAGTTCGCGTGCACGAGCTGAAGGAAGTTCCGGCCGAGCGTGGTGGCCGATTCAGAGGGGGGGCTGCGGTGGGCGCGCTCGGTGATCTGCGCGTCGGTCTCGAGGAGACGCTGACGCGCGCCGTCGCGCAGTTCGCGGGTGCTGCGACGCGCGAGGGCGTCCTTCATGCCGTGCAGATAGTCGCCGAGGCGACCGGCGGCCTTCTTCTCGGCGTCCGTCTCGGCGGGGGCGTCCTCGGCGGCGGCGGTGAGCTCGGCGAGCACCTTGCTCAGGTCGCCGGCGGCCGTCAGGACGTCATGCCGACGCGCCGTGAGGCGCTCGCGCAGGCCGGCCATCGCCGCGTCCATGGACTCGAAGCCCTCGGGGAGGGGGTCTTTCAGCGCGTCGCCCGTGGGGGCGACGGGGGCGTCGGTGGGGCTCTCCGCCTGCGCGAAGAAGCTCTTCACCTCGTCGACGAAGGTCTGCCGGGCCTTGGCGAGATCGCCTTCGGACATGCCGAGATCGCGCTCGTACTCGCCGAAGAGGTCGTCCACGGCGTCCACGAACGAGGCCAGGGCGCCGGGGTCGCGCAGGCCCTGCTCGGCCATCCGCTGGATGGAGTCGGCGAGGGCGTTCTTCTCGTCCGTATTGGCCAGGGCGTCGACGTTCACCTCGCCGTCCTCGCCGCGGGGCAAGGCGCTGGTGGCGAACCGGAATTCGAGGCTGAGGCCCTGCGACTGCTGGGCGACGACCTGGGGCGACTGACCGCGGGCGTGACGCGTCACTTGACGGGAGTACGCCAGGTCGAGCCCGAAGCCGCCGATTGCGACTGGGTCACTGCCGTGATCGAGATCGACTACGGCGCCATCGCTTTCAGCTGCGGGCTGCGGCCGGGCGGTCCGCGAGTGATCCGCGTCCGCAGCGGCGAAACGCCGGGCCGCGGGGGCCGGCACGCTCGCATTTGCGACGTTGTGGATCATGGGTTCCGCCTTCCTTGGGGAGTTTCCGGAAGCCTCTTGCTTCCTGACGACCACATCGACCGGGAAGGGCGGATCTTGAGAACTTCTTGGGTGGCGACGGGGGCGGGCGGCCGCGCTCAGCGGCGGAATTCGGCCGGGAGCTTCCAGCGATCGGCGTCGGTGCCGAGCGTCGCGAGGCGTTGGCGCAGGCGGTCGAGCTGCGCCTTCTCGGTGGCGAGCAGGGCCTCGGCGCCGGGCTTGCGGGCGGCCACGTCGGCCTCCTGGCGGGCGACGACCTTCTCCTGAGCGGCGATGGCGTCCCGGGCCATCTGGAAGCGGTCGGCCCACTCGCCGGCCTTCAGCTCGCCGAAGGGCGTGTCGCGCGTGGGGCCCTCCGGCGCGGCGCTGACCGCGGCGCTCGGGGGGGCCGTGGGCGGGGCGGACTCCGGCGCCGGCAGGCCCACCATCGTGCCCGCGGAGCGATGGCCGTCGAACCCGGCGGCGACGATGCGGAACGGCTGACCCCGTGTCGCCACCGGCCGCTGGAGGGTGATGCGGGCCATGTGCAGGCGCAGGCCGTCCACGTCGCCACCCACGATGGCGCGCCGGGCGCCCACGGAAGCGTCCTGAATCAGCGGCGACTCGGCGGGGGTGACCTCGACCCACTCCGCCGGCCCGGGGTTGGCCATCTGCTGCCCGTGGCGCGGCTCGCGGGCGGTGGGGAGCTGGTCGACGTCCTGGAAGTCGAAGGTCAGCGGCCCGGTCAGGGGGGGCAGGGCCCCGAAGGCGAGCAGGCCGACCTCGGCCTCGCACCGGGCGTCGTCGCACTTCACGGCGAGGAGCAGCCGCTTCTCGACGGCCTCGTAGACCTCGGGGTTCTCCAGGCGGGCTTCGGTCTCGACCCGGGCGCGCCAACTGGCGAAGGTCGCCGTCGGCTTGCGCGGCGCGCGGATCTCCGACAGCAGGCTGCCGGCGTCCTCGACGAGCAGGTTGGCGGGCACTGCGAGGCCGTGCTGCCCGCCGGCGCGGGGCAGCAACATGCCCACCACGAAGCCCTCGCGGTTGAAGACCGGCGCGCCATGGATGGACTCGATGGCCGACTCGACGGGCGGGGCGGCCTGCACGGAAAGGAACAGGCGGGCGCCCCGGCGGGCGTCGGGGCGGATGACGTCCACCCGCGCGAGCTCCGTGCCCCGGGCGCCCTCCCGGGCGACGAACAGCGGGTCGCCGGCGGTCAGGGTGCTGACGTCCCCCAGGCTGAGCGTGAAGGCGACGGGCGCGGCCGCCCGGAACAGCCCGAGGCCGAGTCGGTCGTCGCGCCGCACGAGCGAGCCGCGGGCCTGCTGCCCGCCCAGGGTCACGGTCACGCCGCCGGCGCGGTCCACGAGGGAGAGCGCCGCGATGAACCAGCCGTCGCGGTCGACCACGATGCCGTACCCCTGGCGCGCGCCGCTCTCGACGCGCGCCAGGCCGTTGAGGACGTCCTGCGGGGCGTCGGGGGCCTGGGTGACCGGGGCCTGGGGGGTCGGGGCGGCCTGCAACACGGCACGGGCGGCCTCGCGAGCGCGCGCCTCGCGCTCGGACTGCACCAGCAGGTACACGCCGACCGCGAAGATCACCAGGGCGGGCACCACGAGCCACGTCCAGTCGAACCGGAAGCTGGACCGGGTGACCTGCGCCGGTGAGGTGTCGTCCTCCTCGAGCGCGACCTGCACGCCGATGTTCTCGAGCTCGTGACGCGCCCGAAAGGCCTGGGCCTCGGTCAACGCGCCCAGGACGGGCGCCGGGAAACGCTTGAACCGCTGCTCGAGCCGCTCGCGTGCGACGGCCTGCGCCTGCCGGTGCATCACGTACTCGACGAGGCGGCCGCGGGCCTCCTCGTCCTCGACGCCGAGGGCGCCGACGCGGAACAGCCAGGGCTCGCCGCAGGTCTGGCAGCGACGGGCCTCGCGGTCGCGGTGGCCCCCGCAGGCGCGGCAGGTGGGGCGGACCTCGGTGCGCTGCGGGCGCACGATCCGGGGCAGGGGGCTGGACTTGGGGGCGGGCGTCTCGACGATCGGGACGACGTGATGGCACTCCGGGCACAGCGCGCCCGACAGACCGTGACGCCGATTCAGCTCGACGGTTGCGCCACAGTGAGGACACTGGACGGCCACGCGATCACCCCCCTCCCGACCTCGCCGGGCGGGTGACCCGGCGCCCTGAGTTTCGGCCCGCGCGGGGCGCCGGTCAATCTTGCCGCGTTCGCCGAAGCCCCCGGCAGCGCACCCAAAATCTTCCGCCGCCCGGCAGTGCGAGATATGGTCGGTCCGTGGATACCCGCATCGCACTGGAGCAAGTCCTGAGCCTGTCGGCGCGCCTGAACCGCGAGGCGCCCTTCGAGGGCGGCGCGGGCGAGCTGTGCGGCAAGCTGGCGCTGCTGTCGGCGGCCCGAGGTCTGGCCCTGTTCGCCGTGGACATGACCGCCGGCGAGGGCGAGCTGCTCGGCGCCTACGGCCTCGCCGTCGAGTACGTGCGCCGGTTCCCGCCCCGGGAGCGCCGCGCGCTCGTTCAGTTGCCCGGCGATGTCCGCGAGTCCCTGCGCCGGCAAGAGGTCGTGGTGGTGCCGAACATCTCGGACGACCCCCGGACCATCTCGCTGACCAGCGTGGCGCGCCAGGGGGGCCTGGACCTGACGGTGAGCGTGCCCGTGGTGCTCGAGCGCAGCGTCCAGGGCGTGCTCCACGCGTTCTACGCCGGTCAGCCGCCCGCGAGCCCGCTGGAGCTGCTCACCCGCAGCACGCCGCTCCTGGCGGACGCCCTGGTGCGCGACCGCCAGCGAACGCTCTTGCAGAGCCTCACGCCACCCGGAGCCGACGCCGGCGCCGACGAGGCCCTCGGGCTCTACACGCGCCCGCAGATCGAGCGTCTGCTGCGGCACGCCCACTCCGCCGCGGATCGCTACGACGGCCAGTACTCGGTCATCCACTACGCCGTGGACCACCCGGACCGGCTCGTGGCCCGCTACGGTGCGCCGCTGCTCGAGCAGGCCGTGGGCCATCTGGCCGCCTGCGTGGCCGAGGAGAGCCGCGGCTCGGACCAGGCCGGGCGCCTGTCCCCCTCGGCGGTGCTGGTGGTCATGCCGAACACACACGAGCGCGGGGCGTTCTCCCAGTGCGAGCGCACCCTCGTGCGCTTCGGGCGCCAGGTGTTCCGCCACGGCGAGGCCCGGCTGCAGTTGAGCGCCAGCGCGGGTGTGAGCTGCTTCCCCGAGAACGGCGCGCTGGACGCCGGCTCGACCCTGCGCTCGGCCCAGGTGGCGCTGCTGGACGCCCTCGGCGAGAACGGCCAGCGCATCATCACCATCGCGGCGCGGGGCTCGGCGGCGCCGACGAGCTGAGGCCGCGCGTCAGGCGTCCGCGAGGTCGCGGGCCAGGGCGCGCCAAGCGGCGCTGGCCGGATCGCGCTCGGCGGCGAGGCGGGCCAGGTGGCCGGCCGTGCGGCGATTGCCCAGGGCGTCCTCGCCGTGGGCCAGGGCGGCCAGGGCCTCGGCGGCGCGCACGGGCGAGGCCATCGCCTCGTGCAGGTGCGGCATGGCCTCCTCGGCGCGGCCCTGGGCGAGCAGCGCGCGGCCGAGCATCAGGGCGTAGTCGGGCTCCCCGCCGGAGAGTGCGATGGCGCGGCGCACGTGGAGCGCGGCGCTCTCGGCCTGCCCCAACGCCAGGTGCAGATCGGCGAGCCGCACGTGGGCCAGCTCCCGCTCGAACTCGCCGTCCTGCGTGAGGGCCAGGACCTTGCGGTAGAACGACACCGCGCGGTTGCGACGACCGCCACGGGCGTGGGTCTCGGCCGTGTCGAGCAGGTGTCGCAGTCGGGTTTCGCGGATCATCTGGGCGAACTTTCACCGCGGTGGCCGCCGGGGTCAAATTTCCGGCCCGGCCGCCTCAGACGAAGAACACCAGCAGCATCAGGCCGACCATCAACATGCCCGCGGCGGCGAGCGTGCGCAGGCAGGGGGCCACGTCGATGTCGCGGCGCTCGGCGAGCACACCCTCGCGGTGCGCGCGGGCGGCGTCCAGGCGCTGCAAGGCCGCGCGGGCGTCCGTCAGGGGGGCGCGCAGCGAAGCGTGGTCCAGACCGCGCCGCAGGGCCTCGTGGCCCAGATCCATCAGGGTGGCGCGGCGGCGGTCGGCGAGCTGCCCGCCCTCGTTCAGCGCCCGTTCAGCCCGGGCGACGAGCTCGCCGGCTTCGCGCTCGCCGGCCTTCTCCACCAGTCGCTGCTCGGTGGTCAGGGCGTCCGCCTGACGCCGCAGGGCGCTCACCGCGGCCTCGTGTCTGGCCAGCTCGTCACGCAGCGCCTGCCGCTGCGTCTCGTTGCGCTCCAGGTCCGCCGCGATGGAGGGGTCCCGGGCGCGGGCGTTCCGGGCGGCGAGCGCGATCTGCTGGCGCTCCAGGGCCTCCAGGCGCTGCTTCACGCCCGCGACGGCGGCCTCCAGGGGGGCGGCCTCGACCCGCAGCGCGGACAGGCGCGTATCGAAGCCCGCGACGGCGGCGGCGGTGTCGGCGCGGGCGCGCTCGGCGGCCTGACGCAGCTCGTCACTCCGCGCACCCAGGCTCCCGGCCTGATCGTCGAAGTGGGAGAGCGTCGCGGCGAAGGCGACCAGCTCGGCGTCCTCGGGTGAGATCGCGGCCAGCGCGCGGGCCGCCTCGCCCAGCGTGACGAAGGCGGCGTCCCGGGCGTCCACGGCCTCGCGGACGGCCGTGTCCTCGGCGTTCACGCGCGTTCGCCAGGTGCGAAACCACTCCCAGGCGCCCAGCGTGTAGCGCCAGTGGCCCATCACGCCCACCGGGGGCGGCAGCGCGGGCCCGCGCCGCTCTGTGGGGGCCGGGGTCGCCGGGGCGGGGATGATCGCCGCCGGCGGGGGCGCAGAGGCGGCGGCCGCACGGCGTCGCGGCTCGAAGGCCAGCTCGAGGGGCTCCTCGCCCCCCGGATCGCCCGGCGTACTCAGCGGCCGCGCTTCAGCTCGATCAAGACCTGCTTGGCCACGGCCTTCAGGGTGTCGAAGACGCCCACGCCGGTGGTGGCCACGGCCTCGAAGTCGGGCACGGTGGTCGGGTTGATGTACTGCTTCAGGTAGTCCAGATCGACGGCGTTGGGCAGGTCGCGCTTGTTGTACTGGACCACGTAGGGCAGGGCGTCGAGGTCGTAGCCCTGCTCTTTCAGGTTGGTGCGCAGGTTCTCGAGCGACTCCAGGTTGGCGTCCATGCGCTCGGCCTGGGAGTCGGCCACGAAGACCACGCCGTCCACGCCCTTCAGGATGAGCTTGCGGCTGGCATCGTAGAAGACCTGGCCGGGCACCGTGTACAGGTGGAAGCGGGTCTTGAAGCCACGGATCTCACCGAGCGACAGGGGCAGGAAGTCGAAGAAGAGCGTGCGCTCCGTCTCCGTCTCCAGGGAGATCATCTTGCCCTTCGCCTCGGGGTTCGTCTTGGCGTAGATGTACTGGAGGTTGGTCGTTTTCCCGCAGAGACCCGGACCGTAGTAGACGATCTTGCAGTTGATCTCGCGGGATGAGTAGTTGATGAAGGACATTTTGCCGACCCGCCCGCTCAGCCGTCGCCGAAGAGATTGTCGATATCGTCGTCGGTGATCTCGGAGAACACCGTCGAACCGGTTTCCGAGGCCTTCTGATGAATGACCTCGAAGATGGTGGCGAGCTCCAGGCAGGCCTTGCGCACCCGGAGGCGCACCAGACCGAGCGAGGACCGCTCGTCGAAGATGATGACGAGGATGACCCGCTGCCCCACCAGGGAGATGTGGATGTTGTCCTTCTCCCCCTCATGGAACTGGATCGCGAACTCCTTCTCGCCCAGAAGCTGCGCGAGGCCGCCGGTGGCGGCGATGTTGCCGGCCGTGAGGCTGGCCAGGGAGGTCGTGTCCAGGTCGCCGGTCTCGCCGCTGTTGGCGAGCAGCTGACCGTTCTTGTCCACCAGGAAGACGGCCTTGGCGGCGGCGTCGCGATGGAGTTGGTCACAGATCGCAGTGATCTGCTTGAACTCTTCTTCGAACAAGACCATCGGGGTGGAGCTCATCGGACTCGAACCTCGCTCATCCTCAGGCGGGAAGGGCGGACACGCCGCGCCGGGGGCTGAACGTAACATCGGCCCGCGGAATCGACAAGAACTGCGCCCGGTTTGCGCTGCCTACTTCACTACATCTCGCGCCGACCGGCGAGCGCACGCGAGAGCGTCACCTGGTCGGCATACTCCAGATCGCTGCCGACGGCCACGCCGCTGGCGATGCGCGTGACCTTCACCCCCAGCGGGCGCATCAGCCGCTGGATGTAGAGCGCCGTGGCCTCGCCCTCGACGCTGGGGTTGGTGGCCACGATGATCTCCTCGACCCCGTGCGCCACCCGCGAGACCAGCTCCTTGAGGTGCAGGGCCTCGGGGCCGATGCCGTCCAGCGGCGACAGCACGCCGTGCAGCACGTGGTACCGGCCGCGGAACTCACCGGTGCGCTCGACGGCGAGCAGGCTGGGCACGGACTCCACCACGCAGACCACGCGGTCGTCCCGGCGGGGATCCGCGCAGAGGCGGCAGGGGTCGGCCTCCGTCAGGTTGCAGCAGACCGAGCAGAACCGGACGCGGTCGCGGATGTCCCCCAGCGCCGAGGACAGCTCGCGGGCGACGTCGTCCGGCGCGTTGAGCACGTAGAACGTGAGGCGCGTGGCCGTCTTCTCGCCGATGCCGGGCAGCCGCGAGAACGCGAGCACCAGCCGGCGGATCGGATCGAGCGTGGGCGGGCTCGTGCTCACGGCCGGCGTTCTCCGGGCCCGCTCAGCCGAGGCCGGGCAGGTTGATGCCGCCGGTGATCTTCTTCATCTCGGCCTGGCTGTGCTCCAGGCTCGCCGTCAGCGCCATGTTCAGCGCGGCGGTGATGACGTCGGAGAGCTCGTCCAGATCCTCGGGGTTGATGGCCTCGGGGGTGATGGTGATCTTCTTCACCTTCTGGCGGCCGTCGACGACGACCTTGACGAGGCCGCCGCCGGCCGAGCCCTCGAAATCGAGCTGCTCGAGCTGGTCCTGCAGGGACTTGATCTGGCCCTGCATACGCTTGGCCTGAAGCATGATGTTGCCGAAACCACCGGCCATGTCGATTCTCCTGGGGGCTGTGCGCGCGGGACCGCGGGGGGTCACCGGGGCGCGGATGCTCGCCCCCGGGCCCCGCCTTTGTCAACGGGCGATGACGCGCTCGATGCGGGCGCCGAGCACCTGCAGGGCGGTGAGGACGGCGGGATCCTGCTTGGCCTGGGCGATGCGGGCCTCGCGGTGCTCGTTCTGCACGCGCTGGCGGCGGGCGTAGACGGTCTCGCCGGCGAGGTTCTCGTCCCGCTCGGGGCAGCGCATGAGCTCGAGCCGGGGCGTGTGGCCGGTGCTGCGGCGCAGGACCTGCTCCAGCAGCGCCTGGCCGGGGGCGACCTCGTGCCAGGTGCTCTCGGGCACCGCGAGCACGAGCTTGTCGGCGTCGAAGGCCAGGAGGCGGGCGCCCAACTCCAGCTCGGCGCCCAGGAAGCTGTCCACCTTGCGCACGTTGCGCACCCAGGTGTCGAAGTGGTCCATGGGCGAGCCGGCGTCGTACAGATCGATGGGGATCGGGCCGTCGTCCGCGACGGCTTCGCCCTCGGCGTCCAGCACGAGCTCGGGCGGGGGCACCGAGGTGAACGCGCCGCCGACGCAGCCGGCCCCCGAGGGCTCCTGGGTGACGTCCACGCAGCTCGCGGCGTCCGTGCGGATCGGCGCGGGCGGCGGCGGGGGGGGCGCCTCGAAGCGCATGGGCTCCGGGGCGGGCTCCGGCGCGGCCTCGACGGCGGGCGCGAGCGCGGCGCCGCCCTGGGTTCCGAGCATCGCCGCGGCCTGACCGAGCGTGGAGCGCGGGCGCT
>CAINDO010000317.1 GCA_903847385.1 uncultured Myxococcales bacterium | reverse complement strand
GGCGCCCGCGGCGCAGGCGTCGCCCGCGGTGCAGGGGTTGCCGTCGTCGCAGGCCTGCCCGTCGCGGGCGGCGCGGTCGGTCGCGCAGCGCCCCACCACGCAGGCGAAGGCCGCGCAGGGGTCCGCCGCGGCGCAGTCCACGTCGGCCACGCAGGTCCGGCAGTCGGGATCGTCCAGGTCGACCAGTCCGTCGCAATCATCGTCGAGACCGTCGGCGCAGGCGGGGCTCCCGGGCTCGCCCTCGGGCTCCGCGCGCAGCACGCGCTCGAAGGTGCAGGCGCCGTTCGTGGGATCGCAGGCCCCGGCGAAACAGACCTCGGGGCCCGGCGCCTGGCAGACCGTGGGCGTCGCGACGCAGAGGCCACCGGCGCACGCGTCGCCCGTGGTGCAGCGATCCGCGTCGTCGCAGGGGACACCGTCGGCCACGGGGGCCGGGGCGCACGCGCCGGTGTCCTCGTCGCAGGTGGGCACGGCGCAAGGGTCGTCGCCCGCGGGGCAGGCGAGCGCCACGCCGCTGCACATGCCCTCGCGGCAGGTGTCGTCCGTGGTGCAGCGGACGCCATCCGAACACGGCGTGCCGTTCAGCGCCGCCTCGGCCACGCAGGCGCCCGAGGCCGGGTCGCAGCGACCGACCTGGCAGGCCGAGTCGAGCACGCCGCAGTCCAGGGGCATGCCCGCGCAGCCGGCGGCGCCGCAGGTGTCCTGGAACGTGCAGGGGTCGCCGTCGTCGCAGGCGCTGCCCTCGGGCGCGGCCACGGCGGAGCAGCCGCCCGTCGACGGATCGCACACGCCCACGCGGCAGGTGCCGTCGAGCGCGCCGCAGTCCAGGGGCCCGGCGTCGCAGCGACCGTCGGTGCAGGTGCCGGCGGGGTGGCAGGCGTCGTCGCCGCCGCAGGCCGCGCCGTCGGGCCGGGGCACCGCCGCGCAGGCGCCCGTCTCCGGGTCGCACATCCCCACGACACACGCGTCCGACAGGGCGCCGCACTGGACCGGCGCGCCCGTGCAAGCGCCCGCGGCGCAGACGTCGCCGCCCGTGCAGGCGTCACCGTCGTCGCAGGGGGTCGAGTCCTCGACGGGCTCCACGCCGCACGCGCCCGACTCGGGCGAGCACACGGCGCGCATGCACGGATCCTCCGGCGCCGGGCAGGCCTTCGGGGCGGCCTCGCAGCGCCCGGAGACGCAGAGCCCCTTCTCGCGGCAAAGGTCGCCGGAGTCGCAGGACATGCCCTCGTCCGTGGGCGTCGACACGCAGCGGCCGGCCTCGCACTTCACGGTGATGCAGGGGTCGGTCATCGGACAGTCGGCGGCCGCCTCGCAGGCGCGGCAGTCGAGATCCACGCCGTCGGCGTCGCCGTCGCAGTCCTGATCCACGCCGTCCTCGCAGGTGGGATCCCCGGGCGGGCCCTCCGGCGCACCGGGGGTCGGATCGTGGCTGCAGGCCCCCGTGGCCAGGTCGCAGGCGTCCGTGGTGCAGGGGTCCTTGTCGCTGCAGTCGCGGGCCGCGCCCTCGCAGCGCCCCGCGCGACAGCGGTCGTCCGTCGTGCAGGGGTCGGCGTCGTCGCAGACCGCGCCCTCGGTGCAGACCTCCGGGGCGGCGGCGTCCGCGCCGAGATCCGCGACGACCTCGGCGTCCGGGGCCACGCGGCCGGGGTTGGGGCTCTGGCAGGCCGAGAGCGCCGCCAGGGTGGTGAGATGGGCGAGCAGCAGGAGACGCGCGTTCATCCCCACTGAATACCCCGGGGCCCGACGCGGGCGCAAAGTCCCCGTCCGCGGGTCGGCGAAAGCGCCCCAGGGGCGAACCGCCGTAAAGAACTCGTCGGCCGTCCAGTACCTGGGACACGTACTCGGCCCGACCGGAGTCCCCCCCGTGAAACGACGCCTCCTCATCCTCTGCGCCTCGATCTTCGCGACACCCGGATGCGAGGGCGAGGGCGTTCGGCCCCTCGTCCCCGAATTCACCCTCGCCGACGCCGCCGCGCCGGTGTGGGATGCGGGCTCCCCCACCCCGTTCCCCGACGCGGGGGAGGCGACCTGCGACCACGCGGGCGAGGCGCTCCCTGAGCTCACGCTCGGTGCCCGGGGGACGCAGCAGGATCTGCCGCTGGTCGCGGTGCAGCCGGGCGGGACGCTCGAGGGCGACTGCGTGCTCGGCCACGCGACCCACCTCGGTCGGTACCGGTTCTCGCTGGCGACGCCGACGCGCGTCTGGGCGCGGGTGCAGGAGGGCCCGGACTCGCGACCCGCCCTGGGGCAGATGCGTTTGCGACGTGCCTGCGACCCGCGGGACGTCGTCTGTGTCGACGCGGAGGTGAGCTGGGTCGACACCGTGCTGGCCCCCGGCGACTGGACGATCGAGGTCTCCGCCGCGCAGCAGGCCCCCACCCCGCCCTTCCTGCGCGTCCAGGTGCCCCGGCAAGACCATTGCACCGAGTCGGCCTTCGGTGAGGCCGGCTTCGGCGAGGTGACTGACGGCGAGGTCCGGGACGGCGAGCCCGAGAGCCCGCTCCATTGCGGCGCCGGCGGCGGCGACGTGCGACCGGAGCGCTTCCACGTCACGCTCGACGCCCCGGCCCGGGCGATCGCCGAGGTCGTCGCGGCGACCTTCGACCCCATTCTGGAAGTCTCGGCCAACGCGTGCCCCGAGCCGCACCAGGTCCTGGGCTGCGAGGACGACGAGGAGCCCGGCGTGCGGCGACTGCCGCGGCTGACCGGCCTCGAGCTGCCGGCGGGTCGGACCGCCCTCCAGGTGAGCGCCTACGGCCACGAGACCGGGCACTTCACCCTGGTGGTGCGGCCCGAGCTGGACATCATGCCCGGCGCCTGCGACGAGCCCTGGATTCCCTCGCTCCCGGTGGAAGAGGGGCGCGGGAGCGTCGTGGTCCCCGTCTACCCCGGCCAGCAGATCTTCCAGCCGCAGTGTTTCGTGGACAGCGACCCCGTCGCCGCGCTGTTCGAGGTCACGGTCTCCCGCCCGATGACGCTGACCGTGACCCGCGGCGCGATCCGATTGGCGGTCTCCGACACTTGCACCGGCGAGGGCCGTTGCGTGTCCCGGGAGGGCGTCAGCCCCGCCATGCTCCGGTTGGCCCGCGGGAAGCACATCGTCGGCTTCTCGCCGGACGCTGTGATCGGCGACGACTCCGTGAGCATGGAGTACGTACTGGAGGCGCGACCGCCCGAGTGTCGCGATGGCGTGGACAACGACGGCGACGGCCGCCGCGACCTGGGCGACCCGGGCTGCGAGGACGCGTCGGACGACGACGAGAGCGACCCGCTCCCGGCCGCGGCCTGCGACGACGGGCGCGACAACGATGGCGACGCGCGCGTCGACCTGGCGGATCCGGGGTGCGCCGGTCCCGCCGACGACGACGAATATGAGGCCCCGCCGGCGGCCTGCGCCAACGGCCTGGACGACGACGGCGACGGCCGGATCGACCACCCGGCCGACTCCGGCTGTCGTTCCCCCGACGGGGCGTCGGAGGTCGACCCTTGCGACCCTTCGATGATCGTGGGCCAGCGCGGTGGACAGATCTTCTTGCCGCGAGGCCGCGGCGCGGCGGCCGGGGCCGGCTGGGAGCGACACGTGCTCGCGGTCGATCTGGACCGTCGCTCCGCCGTCTCGGTGGACCTGGCGTTGCCGGACGGCCTCCAGGGGGACGCTCACATCGAGTTCGAGCCGGCCTGCGACGCGGATCTCCTCGCCCCGCCGCCGATGCCCTTCGGCGGGTCGCGCTTCTTCCTCGACCGTGCGGCCGGCAGGCACTCCCTGGTCGTGTTCTTGCGACAGGGCATCGACGTGAACGTGGTGATCCGCACGTTCAGCCTCGCGCGGGGCTGCAGCGACGCGCTGGACAACGACGCGGACGGGCTGCTGGACGCCGCCGATCCGGGTTGTACCTACGACCTCGACGACGACGAGGCGGACGACCTGCCGTCCGCGGCGGACGCGTGCCCGGAGGCCCCGCGGGTCGGTGCCGAGGGTGGCTCCGTCGAGGTCCTCGCCGATCCGACGGTCGCAGGGCCGTTCTGTGGCGTGAACGCCTCGGGCCTGGGGCGCCTGCGCATCCTGCTCGATCGAGCCAGTCGTGTCCGCGTCCGCTCGGTGGACGACGAGGGCCGCCCCCGCGCCGCGGCGCTCGCGGTTCAAGCCGGCTGTCTGCCTGAAAACGACCTTCAGGCGTGCCCGACCGTGGAGGTGGGTGAGGCGACGTTCGAGAGACTGGACGCCGGCCTCTGGACGGTGCTCGTGTCCGTCCCCGACGCGCCGCTCGACCCGACCGTGTGGTTCGAGGTCGAGGTGCAGGCCCTGGAAGAGGCGCCCGCGGAGACGCCTGCCTGCGGTGTCTCGGTGGTGACGCTGCCGCTGCCGCTCGACGGCCTGCCACGGCGGATCTCCGTGCCGGCGGTGGGCGCACTGGACGGGAGTCGTTGCGGGGCCGCGAGGGGCGGGGAGGTGGTGCTCGCCGCGGTGCTCGACGCGCCCGCTCGTCTGGTCGTCCGGGCCGGTGGCGGCGCGGACACCATCGTCTCCGCGCGGCGGCGCTGCGACGTGCCCGAGACCGAGCTGGGGTGCAACGACGACGGCGGACAGGACCTGGGCAGCCGCCTGGTGCTCGACCGCGTGGAGCCGGGGCCAATCCATGTCGTCATCGACCAGGTCGGCGCCGCGGAGACGGTCGACGTCCAGGTCGAGGTGACGCCGCTCTGAGCGCGCGCCCCAGCGTCCACGAAGTCCCGCCCGACTTGACGCCCGTCGGCCCGGCGCGCAACGTCCCCGCATGTCACGCCCCGGCCCCCTCGAGCGCCTGCGCCGCCTGAACCGGGCCTTCGCCGCGCACCCGGTCACCGCGGCCGATCCGCGCGCCGCCTGGCTCCGCTGGGCCGCCTGGCAGGCCCGCTCGCGCATGTTCCCCGGCGCCGTCGCGCATCCCTTCGTGGGCGGCACGCGCCTGCTCGTCCGCCGCGGCGACTCGGCCGCCACGGGCAACCTGTACTTCGGCCTGCACGAGGCCGAGGGCATGGCCTTCGTGGGCCATCTGCTGCGTGAGGGCGACCTCTTCGTGGACGTCGGCGCCAACATCGGCGCCTACACGGTGCTGGCCGCGGGGGTCTGCGGTGCCCGCGTCCGGGCGTACGAGCCCGTGCCCGCGGTGTATCGGTCGCTGCTGCAGAACGTCGCGCTCAACGGCCTGGGCCATCGTGTCTCCGCGCAGGCCGTGGCCGTCGGCGGCGCGCCGGGTCGCGTGCGCATGACCGCGGGGTTGGACGTGATCAACCATGTCCTGACGGACGCCGACGCCGACGCCGAGGCCGCGGGCGTCGACGTCCCCGTCGTGACGATGGACGCTCTCCTGGCCGACCGCGCGCCCGGGCCGTTCTTCCTCAAGATCGACGTCGAGGGGTACGAGGCGGCGGTGATCGTCGGCGCCGCGGCCACGCTCGCCGCGCCGGACCTGCTCGGCGTGCTGCTCGAGCTCACGCCCCAGGCCGGGCGCTACGGCTTCGACGACGCCGCCCTGCACGCGGGCCTGCTCGCCCGCGGCTACACCGCCCACGACTACGACCCGCGGCGGCGCGCGCTCACCCCTCGACGCGAGGCCGTCCGCCGGGGGAACATGCTCTATCTGCGCGACCCCGAGGTCGTCCGCGCGCGCGTCGAGTCGGCGCCCGCGCTGCAGGTGCTCGACCAACGCCTCTGACGCCCGGGTTCGCATGCCGCTCTCGCTCTCGCCCCTGTCCTCGCTGGTGCTCAAGGTCGTGCTGCTCGCGGGCGGCGGGCAGGCCGAGAGCAACGCGCACTCCCACGCGGTCCACGTGCGCAGCCTGGCCGCGTTGGCCGTCGCCCGGGGTGTCCCCGCGGCGGACGTGACCATCTTCTGGGCCGACGGCACGGAGCCGGGCCCCGACCGCGCGGTGGGGGACGGCGCCCCCGTGCCGGGCGAGTGGATCCTCGAGAACACCCACCTGGACGCGCCGACCAACGTGTCGACGGCCCTGGAGAACACCGAGTTCCCCGGCTTCACGGTGCTGCCCGCCAAGCGCGAGGCCCTGAAGAAGTGGCTCGACAAGACCGGCGGCAAGCTCGGCGTCGGCGACACGCTGCTGCTGGCGGTGACCGACCACGGCGAGCCCGATCCCAAGGACGACCGCGACACGCGCATCACCCTCTGGGGCGAGCGTCTGTCGCAGTCGCAGCTCGCCGCGGATCTGTCCGCCGTGAAGCCCGGCGCCCGCGTGGTGATGTGGATGTCCCAGTGTTTCTCCGGCGGTTTCGCGGAGATCGCGCTGAACAGACCCAACACATGTGGGGCGTTTTCCGCCAACGCGAATCAGATCGCCTACGGCTGTTTCCCCGAGCTGGCCGGGCGCACGGACGTCGGTCACTTCGTCCACATGCTGGACGGCCTGGCCGCGCGTGGCACGCTCGGCGGCGCCTCGGACTGGGCGATGCTGCGCGACGACACGCCGGACCAGCCCCACCTGGCCAGCGACCTGCTGCTCACGGACTGGCTGCAGGACGAAGCGGCGAAGCAGGGCGTGACCATCGACGAGATCGTCGATCGCGGCCTGGCCGCCGCACCCGCGGACGCACCGGAGCGCCTGTTGGCCGCCCGCATCACCGAGGCCTACGGCCTGGGGCCCGTGCCCACGCAGCGGGCCATGGGCGAGCGCCTGAGCGAGCTGGAGGACCTGCTCCACGCCGCCGAGACGTGGCGCAATCTGTGGGAGCCCGCGCTGACGAGCGGTCGCCGATGGCTGGCCGGACCCTTCGAGGTCCACGTGAAGAAGAACGCGACGCGCCAGGAGAAGCGCCTGGTGCGGCAGGGCTTCGTGTCTCAGCTCGCCGCGCTGGCCCGCGCGTAGCCCGGTCTCGAGGATCTCATGCTGGCCATGCTCGACCACCGCAACCAGGCGGACGACGCGGCCGTGCGGCTCGACACCCAGGCCGCCGCGACGCTTCGGGTCGGCGATCTGTACACGCGTCTCGCAGTGCCCCCGCTGCTGCCGCCGGACAAACGCGCGCGTTACTCGGCGCTTCGGGCCTGCGAGACCACCCCGCTGCTGCCCGGCGCCACGGCCGCGCAGCCCACGCTGCCCCCGCCGCTGCCCCCCGTGACCGAGACGCTGTCGCTCATCGACGCCGCGCGCCCCGGCTACTACGGCGTGCGTTACGAGGACCAGGGCGAGGACGACCCGGCCGCCGTCCTGGTCCGCCGCAAGGGGATCCCCGTCGGTCGCGGGCCCGTCGTGGCCAAGGACGTCACGCCGGGCAGCCCCGCGGACAAGGCCGGCCTGCGCGCCGGCGACCGCGTGCTGGCCGTGGACGGCGAGCCCCTCACCCGCCCCGGGCGGTTCCGCGAGACGGCCTTCTTCTCACGCCCCGGGCAGGTGCGGACCTTCGACGTCGAGCGCGGCGGCGCGCCGCTGAAGCTCTCCGTCGTGACCGCGCCGTTCCCGCTCGCCCCCCGGGCCCTGGCGCTCGGCGAGCCGGTGGACACCCTGCCCGTGCAGGCCTACGACACGCCGCTGCCCGCCGTCGGCGCCGGCAAGCCGGTCGTGCTCGTCTTCTGGGCCACCTGGTGCAAGCCCTGCAAGGCCAGCCTGCCGGCCCTGGGCAAGTGGGCCGCCGCGCACGGCGCCGAGGTCATCGCCGTCACGGACGAGTCCCGCGAGGTCGTCGCGAAGTTCCTGCCCAAGTTCGGCCCGTTCCCGTTCCCCATCGCCCTCGACCCCGCCGGAGCCGCCAAGGCCCTGTTCGCCGTCGAGGCCACGCCCACGTTCGTCGTGATCGACGGCCGCGGGCGCTACGCCGACAACGGCGTGGGGTTCGACGGGAGAGAATCCCTCTGCGGAAGTGAGCCACGACCGCACAGCCCTCGCCCGACGCGGGCCTCACCCGCACTTCACCCGTCGTGACCAGCGTCTCGCCGGTGCCCAGCGTCAGGGCGCCGGCCCCATCGACCACCGCGACCGTCCCGCCCGCCGCATGCACGACCACCACGTCGCCCGAGGCGATGTGTTCGCCGGCCCGACACAGATGCAACCCGCCGCGCCAGGCGCCCCGGGTGAGCATCAGGTTGGCGTCGCGCACGCCGGGGCCGCGCGGCTCGCCGAGGATCGCTTCTTCACCGGCGAACGCCAGGCCCTCACCGACCCGCGGGACCTCGCGCACGCCGTCGGTTCCCCGCAGCGTCAGCCCGCCGCCGCAGAGCACGGCGATCACCCGGTCGATGCCGGGGAACGACGAGAACGGCGCCGCCTCGGGCACGTCCGCCAGGGCCAGGCGCCACGACCAGGGCGCGCCCGGTGCGGCGTCCGTGACCAGCTCCAGCGTGGAGCCGCGGCCGTTCTTCCAGGGCACGCGCCGGGCCATGTCGGCGGTCAGCAGGCGGCGAGCGGGGGACTTTGGGGCGCTGGGGGTCGACATGGCGCGAGGCTGCGGCGCCGCCGGTGGGCCGTCAAGGGCGCCGCCACCCGCTTGACCCCGCGCCCCCCCGGCCGTACCCTGCCGGGCATGTGGTTCAACACCAACGTACTGCACCAGCCCGACGTGACCTGAGCGCCCGCCGCTTTGGCCCGGGCTCCCCGCGGCCGCCTCTTCGGCTTCTCCCGAAGCCTCCCTCGCATCTGCACCTCTGAAACGAACCGAAAACGCGTGGCGGCCCGCGATGCGTGGCGCCATGCCTGTGGAGATCCCATGTCGACGTCCCACGTCAAGCCCCCGGTCGATCCGGACACCCTGACCCACGGCCACCTGCTCGAGGGCGACTTCTGGCGCCGCATCCCGGCCTACGCCGAGATCGACGAGGCCACGTTCCTCGACCACAAGTGGCAGGCCAAGAACACGATCACCCGCGTGGACAAGCTCCTCGCCGCGGTGCAGGGCCTCGTGCCCCAGAGCTTCATCGCCGACGCCGAGGAGGGCTTCAAGCAGGCCCCGATGAACGTCCGCGTGAGCCCCTACCTGCTCAGCCTCATCGACTGGAGCGCGCCCCTCACGGATCCGCTGCGCATCCAGTTCATCCCCGTGGGCTCGCGCATCCTGCCCGACCACCCCAAGCTCGGCCTCGACAGCCTCGGCGAGCAGGCCGACTCGCCGGTCCCGGGCCTGACGCACCGCTACCGCGACAAGGCCCTGTTCCTGGCGCTGGACACCTGCCCGGTGTATTGCCGGTTCTGCACGCGCTCCTATGCCATCGGCGGTGACACGGACGGCGTGGAGAAGGTCAGCCTGAAGGCCAACCGCGACCGCTGGGCCAAGGCCTTCGAATACATCGAGTCCCGGCCGGAGCTCGAGGACATCGTGGTCAGCGGCGGCGACTCGTACCAGCTGCGCGACGACATGATCCGGGAGATCGGCACGCGCCTGCTGAACATGAAGAACATCCGCCGCATCCGCTTCGCCACCAAGGGCCTGGCGGTCATGCCGCAGAAGGTCCTCACGGACGAGGCCTGGTTCCGCGCCATCGTCGACATGGTCAACCTGGGCCGCAAGCTGCACAAGCAGGTGGTCGTGCACACGCACTTCAACCACCCCAACGAGCTGACGGACATCACCGCCCGCGCCACGAATCGTCTGTTCGAAGAGGGCGTGACGGTGCGGAATCAGACCGTGCTGCTGCGCGGCGTGAACGACGACCTGAACACCATGCGCACGCTGGTCAAGCGCATGGGGCACATCAACGTGCAGCCGTATTACATCTACGCGCACGACCTGGTGCAGGGCGTCGAGGATTTGCGCACCACGCTGCAGACGGCGCTGGACCTGGAGAAGAACCTGCGCGGCAGCACCGCGGGGTTCAACACGCCGAACCTGATCGTCGACGCCCCGGGCGGCGGCGGCAAGCGCGTGGCCAGCAGCTACGAGGTCTACGACCGCACGACGGGCGTGTCCATCTACACCGCGCCGAGCGTGAAGGGCGACACGCAGTTCCTGTACTTCGACCCGGTGGATCTGTTGCCCGAGGAGGGCCGCCGCCGCTGGGCCGACCCCGCCGAGCACCAGAAGATGATCGACGAGGCCAAGGCCAAAATCGGCCTGCGCTGACCGGCCCACATCGTTTTGAGAGTGTGACTCATCAAAACGATGCGTGGGCCCGGCGCGTCAGCGCGTCAGGTCCTTCAGGCCGAGCTCCATGGCCTCCCAGTCCTCGGAGATCGAGTTCCGGAAACTGCCGAGCGGACCGCCCGTGCCGGCGAGGTTGTTGAACGCGTCGAAGCGCGCCTGCAGCGACTCCTGGCGGTCGCGCAGGGCGTCGATCCGCACGCGGTAGGGGTCGTTGGGCATCGCTCCCGCCTGCAGGTAGCCGACGACGAGCTCGTCGAGCTGCGTCGACCACTGCTCGAGCTGGGTTTCGATATGGGCCACGGTCTCACCACGCTTCATCTTGGGCTCCGTTGTGGGGGTGTGTCCGGGACACTCAGCAAGTTCCGGGCCGGGGCTGGCGCGGCGTGTGCATTGCTCCCCGTGGGTGACACCGCCCCCGGGAGTCCATGTCTTCCGCATCCACCGATTTCGCCATTCCCGACGCCGCCGCGCCTGCGTTTCACCTCGCGCCCCGCGAGACCGAGCCGGGCCGCTGGGCGGTCCGCGTCGAGGGCCGCCTGAGCTTCGACGCCGGCCGCGCGCTGTGGCAGGCGCTCCTGGCCGTGGTGCCGACGCCGCCGCCGACGGCGCTCACGTTCGACCTCTCGGGGGTCGAGGCCGTGGACGGCGGCTCGATGGCGCTCCTCGTGCAGACCCGCTGGTCGCTGCAGGCCACGGGCGTCGAGTGCGCGTTCGCCGGCGCGACGGGGACGACCGCCCGCCTGCTCTCGCTCTACGGCGGCGACGTGTCGCCGGCGGCGGAGGTCGCCGTCGCGGCGCCGGGGTTCCTGGCCGGCGTGGGGGCGCGCACGCTCGAGCGCCTCGACGAGGTGCGGCTCCTGCTCGACTTCGTGGGGCGAATGGTGCGCGCGCTCGGCGGCGTACTGCGGCATCCGGGCACCGCCAACGTGCGGGCCATCGCGCCGCTGCTCGCGCGCACCGGCGCGGACGCGCTGCCCATCGTGGTGCTGGTGACGTTTCTGATCGGCTTCGTGATGGGGTTTCAGTCCGCCGTGCAGCTCGAACAGTTCGGCGCGGACATCTACGTCGCCGATCTCGTCGGTCTGTCGATCACCCGCGAGCTGGGGCCGCTGATGACCGCCATCATCGTGAGCGGCCGCTCCGGCGCGGCGTTCGCCGCCGAGCTGGGCACCATGAGCGTCTCCGAGGAGATCGACGCGCTGCGCACGCTGGGCATCGGCCCCCTGAGGTTCCTGGTGTTTCCCCGCGTGCTGGCGCTGGTGGTCGCGTTGCCCCTGCTCACGCTCTTCGGGGATCTCATGGGTCTGTTCGGCGGCCTGGTCGTGGGGGTGGTGAACCTGGATCTGTCGATCACCGCCTACCTCACGCAGTCGCTGCGCGCGCTGGATGTCTGGGATGTGTTCCAGGGGCTCATCAAGGCGGTGGTCTTCGGTCTGTCCATCGGCCTCATCGCCTGCGCGCAGGGGCTCGCCACCACGGGCGGGGCCGAGGGGGTCGGCCGCCGCACGACGACGGCGGTCGTCACATCTCTCTTCGCGCTCATCCTGATCGACGCCGCGTTCACCGTGACGTTCCACATGGCGGGCCTGTGAGCGCGCCCCTGGTCACGGTGACGGAGCTTTCCCTGGGCTGGGGCGAGACGGTGCTGCTCGAGGACGCATCGTTCGAGATCGAGCGCGGCGAGATCTTCGCCGTGCTGGGCGCGAGCGGGTGCGGCAAGTCGACGCTGCTGCGCGCGCTCACGGGCCTGGATCCGCCCCGCCACGGTCGCGTGGAGATCGCCGGGACCGGCGCGCCCACCCTGTCCGTCGGCCGACCGAGCTACGGGGTGATGTTCCAGGCCGGCGCGCTGTTCGGGTCGATGACCGTGGGCGAGAACGTCGCCCTGGCGCTGGAGACCTGGACGGACCTGCCCGCGGCGGCCATCGCGGCCATCGTCCGCGCCCGCCTGCGCCTCGTGGGTCTGGAGGGCTGCGCGCACCTCGCCCCCTCGGCGCTCTCCGGGGGCATGCGCAAGCGCGCCGCCATCGCCCGCGCGCTGGCGCTGGAGCCGCCGCTCATCTTCCTGGACGAGCCCTCGTCCGGCCTGGACCCGGTCAGCGCCTTCGAACTCGACCTGCTCATCCGCACCCTCAGCGAGGGCCTGGGCCTGACGGTGGTGCTGGTCACCCACGAGCTGCCGAGCATCTTCGCCATCGTCCAGCGCTGTGTGTTCCTCGACCGCGCGAGCCGCAGCATCCTGGCCCGCGGCGACCCCCGCGTGCTCCGCGACACCTGCCCCCTGCCGGCGGTGCATCACTTCTTCAACCGGACGAGCCCGGGGAGTTCTCCATGAGTCCAGCCACTCCCAACTCCGGCTCCCATTGGAAACTCGGTCTGTTCGTCGTCACCGGCCTCGGCCTGGGCCTCACCACCGTGGCCTTGCTGGGGGCGCGCAGCCTGCGGCACGAGGCCGGCCTGTACGTCTCCTGGTTCGACGAGTCCGTGCAGGGGCTGGATGTGGGCTCGCCCATCAAGTTCCGCGGCGTGACGCTCGGCACCGTGAGCCAGATCCAGGTCGCGCCCGACCATCGCCACGTCGAGGTCGAGAGCGCGCTGGGGGTGGAGGCGCTCGCCCGGCTGGGCCTGGACGTCGCCGTGGAGCCCGTGCCCCTCGGCGCCCCGCGCCGGCTGGTGATGGCCCCGGACCTGCGCCTGCAGCTCGCGTCCGCGGGCCTGACGGGCGTGAAGTTCCTGCAGCTCGACTTCTTCGACCCGCGGGCCTACCCGCCGCCGGTGCTGCCCTTCGCCGTGCCGGAGAACTACATCCCCACCGCGCCGTCGATGTTCAAGAACCTCGAGAACTCGCTGACGAGCGTGGTGAGCCGCCTGCCCGAGGTGACCGACCAGGTCTCCGCGGCGCTCCGGGAGATCGAGACCATGACCCGTACCCTGAACGCAGAACACATCCCGAGCCGCATCGTCGCCAGCCTGGATGCCTTCGACCGGGCCGTGGGCTCGGCGGAGCATCTGTTGCGGCGCGTCGACTCGGCGAAGCTCTCACAGACCACCATTCGCGCCCTGCAGGCCGCCGAGGCGACGATGCAACGTCTCGACGCGCTGCTCGTCCGGTTCGACCGCCCGGACGGTCTGATGAGCCGCGCCGAACAGACGACGAGCCGCCTGGGCGACACCCTGCAAGGGGCGGACGCCGTCGGCGAGCAGCTCGTCGACACCCTGCGGGCGGCGGAGCAGGCGGCAAGGTCGTTGCGTCTGTTGACGGAGGCCCTCGTGGCCGAGCCCGACATGCTGGTCAAGGGCCGCAGCGCGGGTGCGCCATGAGGCGCGCGCTCGCGCTGGCCTGCCTCGCGCTGCCGGGCTGTGCGCTCTTGACCAAGGCGGACGTGGTGCCCGCGCGCCACTTCAGCCTGGAGTCGCTCTCGGCGGCGAGCGCGCCCGCATCGGCGAACACACCGCCGCCGTCGGGCGTCGGCCTCCGCCTGGGCCGGGTCACGGGCCCGGCCTTCCTGGAGGACCGCCCGGCGTGGCGCCGCGGCGCGTGGGAGGCGGGCCTGCGCGGTGACCTGCGGTGGACGGAGCCGCCCACGGAGGTCCTGCGCCGGCACCTCGCCCGCGCGCTCTTCGAGTCGCACGGTGTGGTGCAGCGCGTCTCCCGCGACGGCCCCACCCTCGAGGTGGAGCTCATCGCGTTCGAGGCGCTCCCCGAGCCGCCGGCGCACGCACGCGTGGCGGTCGCGGCCCGGGTCGTCGATCGGGCGCGCGTGCTGTGGTCGGCGACGCTCACGGCGGAGCGCGCCTATGACACCCCGGCCGGCGGCGACGAGGCGGCGGCCCTGGTGGGCGCCCTGGCCGCGGCCCTCGACGCGGTCGTCGAAGACATCGCGCGGCGCTCGGAACAGACCGTCATCACCGCCCCCTGAGCGGGTTGCCGGTCAGCGGGACCGTCTCGGGGCGGGTCCGCTTCAGCGCGTCGAGGTCTGCGCCTCGCGCTCGATGATGATCTCGACGCGGCGGTTGTTGGCGCGGCCCTCGGCGTTGCCGTTGTCGGCGACCGGGCTGCCCTCGCCCATGCCCTTGGCCTGGATCAGATCGCCGGCGTAGCCGCGCTCGATGAGATAGCTGCGCACGGCCTCCGCGCGTGACTGCGAGAGCTGCTGATTGCGGCCGTTGGAGCCCTGCGAGTCCGTGTGTCCCTCGATGGAGAGCTTGCGCTCCTTGGTGGTCAGCAGGACCTCGGAGACCTGGTCCAGGCGAGTACGCGCCGCGGGCAGCAGCGTGGAGCGGTTCGAAGCGAAGAGCACGCTGCCCGACAGCGTGATGACCACGCCTCGAGGCTCTTCCTTCACGGCGGCGAGGCGGGCGAGCGCGGCCTGGGCATCCAGGCTTCGTTGCTCGGCGGCCTTGCGGGCGGTCTGCTCCACGGCGAGGCGGGCGGCTGCGTCGGCGGCGCCCTGCTCGGATACGGCCAGGTCCGAGCGACTGCGCGTGAGATCGGACTTCGTCTTCTCCACCAGCTGACCCTGGGTCTGCGTGAAGTCCTTGTTCGCGATGTCCTGGTTCTTCTTCTGCACCACGATCGAGGCCGTCGCCTCGGCGAGCTGCGCCTTGCGCTGGGCCACGTAGGCCAGATCGCGGGTGCGGAAGCCGTCGTCCTCCTGGCGGAAGGCCAGCTCGGCCTTGGTCAGCGCGACGTCGGCGACGTGGAGCTCGGCGGGGGCCGAGGTGCTGGCCGGTCCGGCGGCGGCGCGGCGGTAGGCCTCGCGGGCGTTGACCAGCTCCGTGGGGGCGACGGCGGCGCAGCCGAAGGCCAGGCCGGACACGAGGAGCAGCGAACCGATTCTCAGGGAAGTCATGGGATTGGCTTTCTCGGGGGCGCGCGGCCCACCGGATGTCATTTGTTGTCGTTCAACAGATCGCGCACGCGCTGCACCGCGGCGCGGGCCTCGGACTTCTCGGCGTCCTCGCGGGAGAGCGCCACGGCGAGCTCGGCGTCGGCCTCGGCGCGCATCAGGAGCGAGTCGGCCTCGGCCTTCTCACCGGCGGCGGCGAGCTTCTGCGCCTTGGCCAGGGACTCCCGGGCCATCTGCAGGTGCAGCGAGGCCTGGGGCACGCTGGCCGCTCCGACCTCTTCGGCGGCGCGGATCCCCGAGGTCGAGGGCTCCGTGCGCAACGGCGTCGCGGTGCAGCCCGCACCCACCAGGGCGATGCAGAGGGCGAGGCCGGCACGCATCGGGGTGGAGATCGAAGGCACGCTGGTGTGTTTCATGGCTGTCTCATCTTTCATCACGGTCCGTGAACGCGGGGAACGTCAGTTCGCCGCCAGAAGGCGCGGAGGGGTCGCGCGTCGCCGCCGCGTGGGGCGATGGACGTGCTGAAGCACGCGCGAGAGGAGCTCGTTGGCCAGCCGGGAGATCTCGGCTGGATCGGTCGTCGAGGTCGCCGCCTGATCGAAGACGGCGACGATCAGGTCGCCGACGGAGAGAGGCTTGGGTTTCGGGTGATGCATGTCAGCCTCCGGTGCGTCGGCCCTGTGTCCCCGGCGGGGTCGCCTGGGTTCGCTCTTGTGATTGCACCGAACGGGCCAAGCCGTGGATGTCAATGGTTTCAGGTGTTTACGGTGTGATGCCGCCGGGGATGGGCGGCGCACCCATCGGAATGGTCGGCGGCCGCGTCAATCTGATGGGTGTGTGCGGGGGAGCTTCAGGGCGAGGCGGGCAGGCGCCAGAGGATCTCGAGGGCGGGGCGGGTGGCGGGATCGGCGTGCTCCGAGGCGCGCACGGTGACGTCGTTGGCGTAGACGCTCAGACCGCGCGCGAGCAGGCCGTCGTTGCTCCAGTCGCCGGTGACCCAGTGCTGCACGGCGTCGCGGACGTCGAACTCGTTCACGGCGCCGACCACGAGCGCGCCCCGACCGATGCGCTCGCCCACCGTACCGCCGGGGGTGGCCCAGGCGCCCAGGTTGGGGCCGCGGCTGGTCCACGTGGCGCCGTTGGCCAGGCAGCCGTACTGGTGGACGCAGGTGCCCTCCACGAAGCTCTGGGTGAGCCGGTACAGATCCCAGGAGGGCGCGCTGCGATAGTCGATGCGGTCGACGTAGACCTCGAGCTGCGCGGACACGACCTGAGCCGTGCGCGGCAGCGTGCTCAGATCGAAACGCAGCAGCACGTTGCGGGTGTTGGTCTCATAGGTGCGCAGCGTGGTGGCGCCGCCGAAGTTGCCGATGGACTCGGCCACCTGCGTCGAGGCGATGCGGCTGACGAACGTGTCCGCCGTTCGTGCGTCGCCGGGCGCCGCGCGCTGCAGGCGCAGGAGCTGGTCGGTGCCGGGCGGCGCGGTGGGCGGCGCGGTGGGCGGCGCGGTGGGCGGCGCGGTGGGCGGCGCGG